>JACSRE010000099.1 GCA_014879945.1 Myxococcus sp. | reverse complement strand
GCGTCGGCAGGCGGCTCCGCGTCGGCGGGCGGCTCCGCGTCGGCAGGCGGCTCCGCGTCGGCAGGCGGCTCCGCGTCGGCTGGCGGCTCTGCGTCGGCGGGCGGCTCTGCGTCGGCGGGCGGCTCCGCGTCGGCAGGCGGCTCCGCGTCGGCAGGCGGCTCCGCGATGGGCGGTGGGTCGGCTGCGTGCGCGGCGCCGGCCCCGTTCGACGTCGGGGTCACCTACTCGCGGACGCTCTACGTCGCGACGACGGGCTCCGCGTCGGGCACCGGCACCCAGGCCAACCCCATGGACACCATCGCGCGCGCGGTGGCGGCGGCCACCCCCGGCACGCGCATTCTCGTCGGCCCCGGCACCTACCCCGCCGTCTCGCTCGGCAGCCTGACGGGCACCGCGACGCAGCCCATCGCGCTGGTCGCCAACGGCGCCGTCACCATCAACGGGAGCACCGGGACCGGCGTGTCGATGAGCGACGGGAGCTACGTGGTGATCGAGGGCTTCACCATCGCCAACTCGATGGTGCACGGCTTGAACCTGGACGACGGGAGCTCGTTCAACACGCCCTCTCACCACGTCGTCCTCAGGCGGCTGACGATCCCCTCCGCGGGCTCGGGCGGAAACAACGACTGCATCAAGCTCAGCGGGCTCGACGACTTCTGGGTCGTCGACTCGAACGTCGCGGGCTGCAACCTGGGCGAGGCCATCGACATGGTGGGCTGTCACCGCGGCGTCATCACGGGCAACACCTTCCACGACGTCGTCGGGAGCGGCGTGCAGGCCAAGGGCGGGAGCGAAGACATCCTCATTCACCGCAACCGCTTCGAGCGCATTCCAGGCCGGAGCGTGAACGCCGGCGGCTCCACGGGGCTGGCCTTCTTCCGCCCACAGAACGCCACCGCCGAGGCGCGGAACATCCGAGTGCTGTCCAACGTGTTCCTGCGAAGCGGCACCAACTCGGGCGCGGCGGTCGCCTTCGTCGGCTGCGACGGCTGCCTCGCCGCCCACAACACCATCATCGAGCCCAACCGGTGGGTCGTTCGCATCCTCCAGGAGAACACCGACCCGCGCTTCGTCGCCTCGCGCAACGGCCAGTTCATCAACAACCTCATCGTGCTCAACGCCGCCGACGTCAGCACCATCGTCAACGTGGGCGGGAACACCGAGCCGAACACCTTCACCTTCGGCAACAACCTGTGGTTCGCCCTCGATCGGCCGGGCACCTGGACGCCGCCCATCACCGGCGTCCCCGCCGAGACGGGGAGCGTGGTGCAGCAGGACCCGCAGCTGGTCAATCGCGCGATGGGCGACTACCGCATCTCGACGACCAGCCCTGCGGGTGGGGCCGCGCGCGCGCTGACCCCGAGGCTCTCGGACTTCAGCGGCGCGTGCTTCTCGACGCCCGCGTCCATCGGCGCCTTCGAGCGCTGACGTCGCGCGCCGGCGCAGCCTCGCTCACTGCCCCGACGACTGGGCCGACATCACCTCGACGTACTCCTCGGCCGAGATGGAGTTCTGGAACTTGGTCGAGTGGCTGAGCGCGTGCTGCGGGTTGACGACGTTGGGCGCGACGGCCTTGGCGACGTCGAGCTGGGTGATGGAGTGGTCCGAGAACGCGTCCATCACCAGGCCGAGCTGGGCGGCGGTGAGGAAGTTCCGCGCGAGCATCTTGGTGGCCATCTCTTCGCGGGTGATGCTGTTCTTCTGGGCGCGCAGCGTCTTGAGCACGCCGCCGAAGGTGGCGCCGTCCATCGGGAGCTGCCCGTTCTTGCGCATGGTGCAGCCAGGGTCGTTGGGGCCGGTGCCGCAGTCGCGGAAGGCGACGGGCTGCTGCACGACCTGCTCCCGCACGATGACCTGCTCGCGCACGACGACCGGCTGCTGAACGATGACCTGCTCGCGCACGATGACCGGCTGTTGGTGCACCACGACCCCGGGCGCCTGGAGGACGACGCCGGTCGTCTGCGTGGTGGTGCGCACGTTCACGTTGGCCTGCACCGCGGCGCCGGGCACCACCACCGTCGCTGAGCTGCCGCCCTGGCGGACCTGCACCGCCGCGCCGGGCATCATCACCTCGACCGCGGTGTCGTCGTCATCGTGCTCCTGCGCGAAGGCCATCGACGACAGACACGACATCATCACCACCGCTGCGCTCATCAGCTGCTTCATCGTCTGCTCCTGTTTGGGGTCGAGGCAGGGCGTTGTATCGAAACACCGCTCCGCGACCACCTTGGTTGCCGGGGTGGTGGAATCCGATCCACCCCGCTGCTTTGTTTCTGCGCCTTGAATCCCTGTGATTTTTCAGCGTCTTTTTCGGCCTCAACAGCTCACCACGGACGGATCATGAGACACCTGATTCACACCCTCTGCGCAACGCTCACGCTGGCCGCCTCGCTCGCTTCCGCGCAGCCCTGGAAGCGGCCCCTCAACACCGCCGCAGACGCCGTCGAAGACGCCTTTGACCGCGCACAGCGCTCGAACGGGCGCTGCCGCCAGCAGGTCGGCCCGGCCCTCAACGCGCTCATCGACCGCATCGACGGCCTGGACAAGCAGACCTCGCCGCTGCTGGAGCTGAACCTGGTGCGCACCGAGCTCGCCGCCATCGGCCAGCAGGCGCCGTTCGCCGCCTGCCCCATCGGCGTCACCGAAGACATTCAGCGCGGGCTCGACGGCCTCGAGAACGTGCGCGTCGCGATGTGGGGCGACACCCGCGGGGGCGGCAGCCGGCGGGACAAGCGCCGCGGAGCGCCCGAGGCGCCGCTGACGCCCTTCGTGCAAATGGCGCCCATCAAGGTGAACGGGAGCGTGCCGTTCGAGAACGAGCGGGCCGTTCAGCTGAGCCTGCCCGAGGTGCGCTTCGAGGCGATGCAGGGCCAGGGCTTCTACGTGGCGACGCGGTTCCGCTCCTTCGAGGGCGACTGGAGCGCGTGGGTGACGACCCAGGTGTGGACGGTGCCGACCGCGCCCTTCGTGTGGCGCAACGCCTACAACCACCTGCTGCGCTACTCGACGCTGGCCGAAGAGGACTTCTCGAACGGCCGCTTCATCGCGCACGTCGCGGTGTTCGACGGCCAGGGCCAGGAGCTCGCCTTCCGGGAGGTCGCGTTCAGGGTGAACCTGCCGCGCCAGCAGGTGCCGCCGCCTCCGCCGGTGGTGGTGCGCCGTGACTGTGGGGCCGGCGCCGATGACCCGGGCTGCCTGATGGTGCGCGACGGCCAGCTCGCGATGGACGCCGCGACGTACCAGGGCTTCTTCCAGAGCCTGCGCAACAACCGCTCCGACATGATGCGCAGCTCGATGGCCGCCAGCATGCTGCAGAACAACTCGCTCACCGCCGCGCAGTTCGGCCCGATGCTCGACCTCTTCTCCAGCGAGATGACGAAGCTCGACTTCGCGCAGCGGGCCGCGCCGCGGCTGGTCAACCCGCAGCACGCCATCGGCTTCTCGGTGAAGTTCCGCAGCTCGATGATGCAGACCTCGTACACCCAGCTGATGGCGCAGCAGTCGCCCGGGGTGCCGTGGCAGCCGGGCATGGTCGGCCCGGGGGGCGTGCTCCTGCAGGTGCCGGGGGTGCCGCAGCCGGGCGTGGTGGTGCAGCCCGGGGTGGTAGTGCAGCCCGGCCAGCCCCAGCCGGCGGTGGTGCAGCCGGGGGTCTTCGTTCAGGTGCCAGGCATGACGGTGCGCGTCGATGAGCGGGGCGTGCCGCCGCCTCCGGTGCAGCCCGCGGTGATGCAGCCGGTGGGCGTGCGCGACTGCGGCACGGGCCCCAACGACCCCGGGTGTGGCCTGATGCGCAACGGCTTCATGGCGATGGACGCGAGCGTCTTCGGAGGGATGATTCAGTCGCTGCGCGCGGTGATGAACGAGATCACCCGCGAAGACATGTTCGAGAAGATGGTCGCCCGCCACGGCCTGACGGCGCTGCAGCTCTCGCAGGTGCTCGACCTCTTCCGCAACGAGATCACCCGCCTCGACGTGGCCAAGACCGCCGCGAGCCACGTGGTGAACCCGCAGCACGCGCTCGGCCTCTCGACGAAGTTCAACAACAGCTTCAGCGCCGAGGAGTTCGTCGAGGTCTACTCCGAGCAGCGCTGACGCGCGCACGACCTGGTCTCCTCACGCCACTCGACGGCAGGCTCAGGCGCCGCTGGCCGAGAGCTCCGGCGGCAGCGCGCCCAACCAGCTGCGGCGGTCGATGACCCGGCAGCTGATGGCGAAGGCGAGGTCCTGCTCCGAGATGTCGGGGCGGGCCTCGAGGTCGGCGCGGGTGCGCGACAGCTTCAAGATGCGGTCGTGCGCGCGCGCCGAGAGCCCGAAGCGATCGACCGCGTGTGACAGCAGCCGCTGGGAGCGCGCGTTCAAGGTGCAGAACGTGGCCAGGTGCTGCGGCGTCATCTGCGCGTTGGTCAACACCCCGGGCGCGTCGGCGAAGCGGTGGGCCTGGCGCTCACGCGCGGCCTCCACCCGGTCGCGGTAGTGCGCCGAGGGCAGCCGGCGCTGGTTCAGCTGCGTCATGGTGTTCACCTCGACCGGCCGCGACTGCATGGTGATGTCGATGCGGTCGAGCAGCGGGCCCGAGATGCGCGCGTGGTAGTCGAGCACGCGGCTGCGGGCGCACTCGCACTGCCGCTCCGCGACGTTGAAGTAGCCGCACGGGCACGGGTTCATCGCGGCCACCAACATCACCTCACACGGGTAGCTGACGTGCTGGTTGGCGCGCGCGAGGCGAATGACGCCCTCCTCGAGCGGCTGGCGGAGCACCTCGAGCACGTGCCGGCGGAACTCGGGCAGCTCGTCGAGGAACAGCACGCCGCGGTGGGCCATCGACAGCTCTCCCGGGCGCGCCTGCGGGCCCCCGCCGACGAGGCCGGCGTCGCTGATGGTGTGGTGCGGCGCGCGAAAAGGGCGCTCTCGAACGAGCGCGGCGTCGGGCGGCACCAACCCCAGCACCGAGTAGATGCGGGTGACGTCGAGCGCCTCTTCGAAGCGCATCGCCGGGAGAATGGACGGGAGCCGGCGCGCCAGCATCGTCTTGCCCGAGCCAGGCGGGCCGCAGACCAGCACGTTGTGCCCCCCGGCGGCGGCCAGCTCGAACGCGTCCTTCACGTCGTCCTGCCCGCGCACGTCGGCCATGTCGAGGGCGTGCACTGGCCGAGCCGCTCCGGCAGGCCCACCGCGCTGGAACGCCGGGAGCGGCGCGTCGCCCGACAGGTGCGCGACGGCCTCTTGAATCGTCGCGACGGGGATCACCTCGATGCGGTCGACCAGCGCGGCCTCGGCGGCGTTGGCCTGCGGCACCAGCACGCCACGAAAGCCCGCGTCGCGCGCCGCGAGGGCCAGCGGGAGCACGCCCCGAATCGGCTTCACCGCGCCGTCGAGCGAGAGCTCCCCACCGAAGAGGTAGTGCTCGAGGGCCTCGGGCTCGAGCAGCCCTCCGGCCGCCAGCACTCCGAGCGCGATGGGCACCTCGAAGGTCGCCCCTTCCTTCTTCAGGTCGGCCGGGGCGAGGTTCACCGTGATGCGCTTCTGCGGCAACACAAAGCCGCAGTTCTTCAGCGCCGACACCACGCGCACCTTGCTCTCTTTCACCGCGCCGTCGGGCAGCCCCACCACGTTGAAGAACGGCAAGCCGAGCGCCATGTCGACCTCGACCTCGACGACGACCGCTTCGATTCCCACCAGCGCGCCCGACCTGACCCTCGCGAGCATGAAGATGCCCTCCCCTCGAGGCGCGGGAGCAAGCGCCACGCCGACCGCGAAGGCCGTGGTGATGACGGCCGCCCGGTGCCCAGCGAGATTCCCGGCCTCGAGGAGCGCCTGCGCAGCCGCTTCGCCATCGCCCTCATCACGCCCAGCGCTCTCACGCCTCGAGAGTCCTGGTGGCGTCCACGCGCGCATCCTCCGGAGAGGACGCCCGGCGCTCATTGACAGCTGATGGTCCACCGCTAGGGTGTGCCGCGCCTCGAGTGAGTCGTCGTCGTGAGGCAGACCCAAAGAGGCTCCATGTCGAACCCGTCGCGCTCGAGGATCGTCACGCTGGCCGTCGCCCTGGTGGCGTCGGCGGCCGTGGCGCAGTCCGAGAACACCTGCGCGCTGACCGGCACCGTCACCGACGCCGCCGGCAAGCCGCTGGGCGGGGTCGTGGTGACCGCGACGTCTCCTTCACTGGCGGCCGCGCGCACACTCACCACCAACGACGCCGGCATCTACCGCATCGTCGAGCTGCCACCCGGCACCTACGCGCTGCGGTTCGCGCGCCCGACCTACCTGACGCTCACCCGGGCCGACCTCGAGCTGAAGCTGGACCGCACGCTGCGCATCAACGCCAGGCTCGAGCTGGCGGCGGCAGGGACACCCGGTGAGCCGGGGCTCCCTTCCGCTGGCGCCGGTCAGCTCGCGTCTGACGCAGGCCCGCGAGGCGCCGACGCAGGGCGCGCCATCGTCGGTGACGCCGGCCTGCCCAGCTTGAACGGAGGCCCACGAGACCTCGACGCTGCGCGCGCTCGTGACGCCGGGCTGCTCCCGTCGGCCGCAGGCCGCGCCGCCGTCGAGCCCCGTGCCTCGGCCGACGCAGGCCAGGGCCTCGACGACGCCACCGCGCGAGCGGCCGATGGAGGCCAGGACGCGGAGTCGGGGGCGCCGGTCGTCGACGCCACCTCCGCCGCCTCGGGGCTCACCATCACCCCCGGCTTCATCGACCGCGTGCCGCTGGTGCGCCCCAACGCCACCGGTCAGCGCTCCTTCGAGGCGCTGGTGCAGGCGGCGCCGCAGGTGACGGCAGACCGCTACGGCTTCGGCGTCAGCGGCGGGTCGAGCCCAGAGAACCTGTACGTCATCGACGGCGTCACGGTGAACGACCCCACCTTCGGCTCGCTGCGCACCAGCGTCGGCATCGGCGGCGCGCAGCTGCCCCTGGAGTTCCTCGAGCGGGTCGACGTCATCACCGGCGGCGCGGGGCCCGAGCTCGGCCGGGCCAGCGGCGGCGTGGTGAACGTGGTGACGAAGTCGGGCTCCAACGCGCTGCACGGCTCGGTGTGGGGCCATTGGTGGCCCGGCGCGTTGACGGCGAGGGTGAGCCCCATTTCGGACCTGGGCTCCTCCATCCTCACCACCACGGCGCGCCACAACACCGGCGACTTCGGCGCAGACCTGAGCGGCGCCGTCATCAAGGACCGGCTGTGGTTCTACGGAGGCGTCGCCCAGTCGTACGACCGCCAGCGCGTCACCCGCGACGTGCAGCGCTTCCTCCTCACCGACGACGGCTCCGACTTCCTCATCGACGAGACGACCGGCGCGGTCCGCACCGAGCGGTTGGCCAGGGCTTCGCGCTTCGACGACCGCAGCGCGCTGACGTGGATCGGGAAGCTCACCCTTCGCATCGCCGAGGGCCACACCCTGGCGGCGTCGATGACGGGCGGGCCGCAGCGAGGCGTGGCGCCGGTGTTCGAGCCGCTGGCCTTCGGCGCGCTGCTCACCACCTCGGAGTCCACCACCGCGTCGCTGCGCTACGCCGGCAGCTTCTTCGACCGGCACCTGAGCGTGAGCGCCACCCTCGGCTGGAACCGCACCGACCAGGCGACGTTGCCGAACGACGGCTCGAGGCCGGGTGACACCACCGGCTGGGCGGGCACGCCGCAGACGCAGCTGCGTCGCGCGCCCCCGCTGTCCATCCGCGAGTTCGAGGCGCTGCCGCCCGAGGTGGCCGACCTCTGCGAGCCGGCGGGCTTCACCGCCACCCGGCGCGTCACCTCGCGCGGGCTCAGCCGCTTCGTCATGGCGTGCCCGGTGACGGGCGCCGGCGCCACCTACCAGCTGGGCGGGCCGGGGTTCCTCATGGAGTCCCAGGCCGACCGGCTGCAGGCGCGCGCCGACGCGACGCTCCGCTTCGAGCTCCTCGGGCACCACCAGGTGCGCGCGGGCGCCGACGTGGAGTGGACCCAGGCGCGCCTGAGCCGCGCCACCTCGGGCGTGGTTGCGCGGGTGGGCAGCACGCCCGGCGGCAGCACGCTCGACACCGCCGACGGCGCCTTCCTCGCGGGCCCCAACGACGCGGTGTCGCAGCTGGTGGTGCGCGCCGCGCCCAGCCAGTTCGCCACCGGGCTCTTCGTGCAAGACAGCTGGAGCCTGCTCGACGCCGTCACCCTCAGCGCCGGGCTCCGCTACGACACCCAGCAGCTGTTCGACTCCAACGGGCAGCTGGGCCTCTCGCTCAACAACATGCTCTCGCCCCGGGTGGGCCTCGTCTACGACTTCACCGGCCAGGGGCGCTCGAAGGTCTTCGCGAACTACGCGGTGCTGCAGCAGAGCCTGCCGCTCCACCTCGCTGACCGCGGGCTCTCGGGCAACACCACCACCATCACCCGCACCGGCAGCGCCACGCCGCTCAACGCCGACCCGCTCGCGCCGTCGCCCGACGTGGTGCGCCTGGGCGCCGGCCGGTTGTTGGTGGACCCGTCGCTCAAGCCGATGGCGAACGGCGAGCTGACCGCCGGCCTCGAGTACGAGGTCGTCTCGGCCCTGCGCGTGGGGCTCATCGGCACCCACCGGTGGTTGATGAACGCGGTCGAAGACCTCTCGCGCGACGAAGGCGCGACGGCCTTCATCGGCAACCCGGGCTCGGGCCTGGGCGCCGCCTTCCCCGCGGCGCAGCGCAAGTACTTCGCGGCCACCCTCTACGCGAGCCGCGCCTTCACGAGCGGCTGGCTGGCGCAGGGCAGCTACACCCTCTCGAGCCTCTACGGGAACTACGCCGGCCTCTTCCGCCCCGAGACGGGCCAGCTCGAGCCCGGCCTGGGGAGCGACTTCAACGCGAGCGACCTGCTGGAAAACCGCACCGGGCCGCTCCCCGGCGACCGCACGCACCAGTTCAAGGCCTACGTCGCGAAGGACTTCGAGGTCTCGCCCGACGTCACCGTGCTCGCCGGCGTCAGCTACGAGGGCCTCTCGGGCACCCCCATCAGCTTCCTGGCGTGGCACCCGACGGCCGGCGACGACGAGACGTTCGTGCTGCCGCGCGGCGCCGCCGGCCGCACCCCGTGGACGCACCACCTCAACGTGCGCGGTGGCGTGGCGTGGAGGGTGTCGAAGGAGCAGACGCTCCAGGTGACGCTCGACGTCTTCAACCTGCTCAACCTGCAGGAGGCCACCGAGGTGTCGCAGCGGCTCTCCACCGCCCAGGTGCTGCCCGCGACGGTGCCCGATGGAAAGACGGCGTCCGAGGCGGCCTGCCTCTCGGGCAACAGCCCGGTCTGTCAGTCGGTGCTGCAGAAGCAGGTCAACGGCGCCGCGGTGCCCGTCACCACCGCCGACCTCAACGGCAACTTCAAGCAGCCCACCGCGTTCCAGGCGCCGCTGTCGGTCAAGCTCGGCCTGAGGCTCTCCTTCTGATGCGCGCGCCCATGACACGACCGCTCCTCCTGGCCTCGAGCGCCTTCTGCGCCGCGGCCGCCATCGGCTCGGGGTGCTTCGCGCCACAGCCGGCGCCTCCGTGTCAGGTGGTGTCGACGCAGGGCTTCAACGGCAACCCGCCCTACCTGGCGCTGTTGACCTCGACCTCGGCGACGGGGGCCTGCACCGAGGCGCAGAGGCTCCGGGTGATGCGCGTGGGCGCGCAGTCGTACGTCCCTCCCGGCACCGGCGCGGGCGCCCTGGCGCTGCGGCCCGGGCGGCTGAGCGACCTGGTGAGCGGCGTCGTCTTCAAGGCCGACGTGGACGCGGGCAACAACTGCCAGGCGGGCTTCGAGGGCAAGGCGTCGCCGGGCTGCGCGACGTGCAGCGCGTCGGGCGCCAACCCCTGCCGCGTGGTGGAGGACCCCATCGTCCGCGTCGACCCCAGCGACCCGGAGCGGTTGAAGCTGAACGCCGTGGGCGCCTTCCCGCGCGAGCCGACCGACGGGCGCTGCGGGGTGTCGGCGCCGATGCTCGCCGAGCAGGCGCTGCCCGCCCTCACCGTCGACGTCATCGACGGCGGGCCGACCACCTTCCCGGCGCTGCGCGCGGCCTTCGAGTTCTCGCAGGTGCAGGTGCTCGCCACCGCCGAGGTCCCGGGCACCGCCTTCACCGCGACGCTGACGCAGACCGAGGGCGCCTGCGTCGCCAGCTACGACGTGGTGGCCTTCTACCCGGCGGTGGCGTGCACGCGCGACGTCGACTGCGCGCCCGTGGCTGACCTCGATGCCGGGCACCCGAAGGGCTCGGGCATCGACCCGGCCTTCGCGCCCACGTGTGACACCGCGCTGGGCGTCTGCGTGCCGGGAGTCGACGTCACCCGGCCCGGGCTCCCGAAGCGGTGACGTGGGGGCTGCCCGGTCGGAGTCGCCTTTGCCGGCGCAAGCGGGCTAAGGCTGGGCGCGCGTGACGTCCCGACAGGTCCTCCTCGAGCAGCTCTCGAAACGCTCGGCTGACGAGGCGGGCGCGCTGCGCAAGACCGCCGACCTCAAGGTCGCGATGACGTACCCGAGCCCGTACCACGTGGGCATGTCGAGCCTCGGCTACCAGGCCATCGCCCGCGAGGTGCACCTGCACGAAGGCGCGGCGGCCGAGCGCGTCTTCCTGCCCGACGACGTGGACGCGTGGAGGCAGGCGCGGCTGCCGCCCGTGTCGGAAGAGAACCACCGCCCGCTGCCAGACTTCGACGTCATCGCCTTCTCGGTGGCCTACGAGCTCGAGGTGACGGGCGTCTTCTCGCTGCTCGAGCTGTCGGGCATTCCCGTGCACCGGGAGCAGCGCACCGAGCGGCACCCGCTCGTCATCGCCGGCGGGCCGCTCACCTTCTCGAACCCCGACCCGCTCGAGCCCTTCGTCGACGTGCTGGTGCAGGGCGAGGCCGAGGACCTGATTCACCAGCTGCTGCACGAGGTGCAGGGCGCGCGCTCTCGGGAGTCGCTGCTGCAGCGCCTGGCGGTGCTCCCCGGCTTCCGCGTGCCCGGCCGCTCGGCGGAGGCGACGCGCTACTTCGTGGCGAAGGCGGGGGATGAGCGGCTGCCGGCGCGCACCAGCATCGTCACCCCGCACACCGAGCTGCGGAGCATGTTCCTCATCGAGCCCGAGCGCGGCTGCTCACGCGGCTGCCACTACTGCGTGATGCGGCGCACCACCAACGGCGGCATGCGCACGGTGCCGCCGGAGCGCGTGCTCGAGCTGATTCCGGCCACCGCGCGGCGGGTGGGGCTGGTGGGCGCGGCGGTGACCGACCACCCGCGCATCGTCGAGCTTCTCGAGACCATCGTCGACGCGGGCCGTGAGGTGGGCGTGTCGTCGCTGCGGGCCGATCGCCTCTCGCTGCGGCTGGTGCAGGCGCTCAAGCGCGGCGGCGCGCAGGGGCTCACCATCGCCTCCGACGGGCCGAGCCAGCGGCTGCGCGAGCTGGTCGATCGCAAGCACTCCGAGGTACAGCTGATCAACGCGGCGAAGCTGGCGAAGGAGGCCGGGCTGCGGCGCCTCAAGGTCTACAACGTGCTGGGCCTGCCCACCGAGACGGCCGAAGACATCGACGAGCTGGTGCGCTTCACCCTCGAGCTGTCGCGCATCTTGCCTGTGGCCCTCGGCGTGGCGCCCTTCGCGGCCAAGCGCAACACCCCGCTCGACGGCGCGCCGTTCGCGGGCATCGACGTGGTCGAGGCGCGGCTGCAGCAGGTGCGCAAGGGCCTCAAGGGGCGCGCCGAGCTGCGGCCCACCAGCGCGCGGTGGGCGTGGGTCGAGTACATGCTGGCGCAGTGCGGGCCCGAGGGCGGCCTGGCGGCGTACGAGGCGCACACCAACGGCGGCACCTTCGCGGCGTGGAAGCGGGCCTTCGAGGCGCTCGGGTGCAAGCCCTACGAGGTGCGGCGCACCATCGACGGGCGGAGGAAGGCCAGCGAGTGGCCGTCGGTCGGCCTGCGCGCGGGCTGACCACGCGGGCTCCAAGATGGACGAAGGGCCACGACCTCGGTGGAGATCGTGGCCCTCGCCACTTCACGTCGTCGCTCGGCTCAGCGCGGCGAGGTCGCCACGCCGCGATACGAGGTGTTCACGGGCGCCGTGACGAGCACCGCGCCGACGGGCGCCGTGGTGCTGGTGCCACCGACGTCGACGTACTTCACGATGCGGTTGGCAGACGAGTCACCCGCCGTGCAGAGCACCACGATGTCACCCGCGACGCTGGCCGCGGCGACGTGCGAGCAGGCCGAGGTGGTGTTGGCGCCGCCGCCCGCGGGGACGAAGGTGTTCGCGCGCCAGGCGAGCGACCAGGTGAGCCCGTTGTAGGTGTACTTCCGGACGCCGCCGTTGGCCGCCGAGGCGGTGTCGGCGACGTAGAGCGTGTCGGCGCCCATGACGGCCGGCGTGGCGTCGAAGAGCACGAAGGCGTTGGGCGAGGTGACGTCGACGCCCGGCAACGAGGTGAGCGGAGCCGTCGACTGCGGGAGCGCTCCGAGGCTGAAGATCTGCGTGCCGCCATCGAGGCCCGTGGTGCCCGACGTCGACGCGTAGAGCTGCCCGTCGAAGACGCTGACCGCGCGGTTGTTCGTCGAGTCCACGAAGACCGGCGCCGAGGCCCCCGTCGAGTTGTGGACGATGTAGCGAACGCCCGAGTTCCCGCCGGCCGCCCAGTAGCCCATGCCGTCGTTGGTGGCGACCCCACGGAAGTTGCTGCCGCTGAAGGCGTCGGTGACGATGGTCGAGGTGTCGAGGTTGCCAGCGACGTCGACGCGCGCGATGCAGCGCGGGATGGTCGCCGAGGCCGTCGCCGAGATGCCCGTGGTCCCCAGCGGGGCGCGGTAGCCAGCGAACACGACGAAGGAGCCGTTGCCGGCCAGGCTCAGGTAGCCCTCGCTGGTGGCCGTGCCCGAGAGCCCGAAGCCAGGCGCCGTCGCGAGGGTAGAGACGTCGATGGTCCGCAGCAGGCTGCCGTCGGAGATGGCGCGCTCCTCGAGGATCACCCAGGTCGCGACGCTGCTGAGCGTCACGCCGCCATCGCCGAGGCGGAGCGCCATGAAGTTCGCCGCAGCCGAGCCGCCAGCACCACCGCCGGCCGAACCACCGGCTGCGGAGCCACCGGCTGCGGAGCCACCGGCCGCCGAACCACCGGCGTCACCGCCAGCCGAGCCGCCCGCTGCCGAGCCGCCCGCTGCCGAGCCGCCCGCTGCCGAGCCGCCCGCTGCCGAGCCACCCGCTGCCGAGCCGCCAGCCGCCGAGCCACCGGCCGCCGAGCCACCGGCCGCCGAGCCACCGGCCGCGCTCCCGCCTGCCGTCGATCCTGCATCAGGCTTCACGCAGGCGCCTGCCGAGCAGACCTCCCCGGAGCCACAGTCAGAGTTGGTGTTGCAGGTCGAGGGACCGGGGCACGCAGTGGTGACTGCGAGCGCCGCTCCCATGAGGAGGTAGCGAATGGAGGTTCTTGACATGGGGGCGGGGTTTATCAGCTGCCGAGAAACATCGGGCGCGGAATTCAAAAAAATGATCAGCGCGGTGCGACCTGCTCCTACTTCCTCAGGAGCACGCCTTCAGCGACAAACGCCATCGCGGCGACGAGCAACAACCACGTCCACAGCGGAGTCTTCTTCTCGGTCTGCTCCCCCTCGGCCAGGCGCACGACGTCTTCACCGAACCACGTCGTCACCGCCTCGACCGAGTGGCGCGTGACGTCGCTCGCCGCCGGGTCGATCGTCGCCGCGAAGGCCGCCGCGTCGTTGGGCACCCCGAGGGCATCGAGCACCTGGTACGGCCCCGGCTCAGGCAACGGCCCCGCGACGCCGCTCACGCCATCGGCCTGCTTCGCCACCGCGCGCTCGCCTCCCGAGGGCGACTTCACCAGCACCGCCGGGCGCTCCGCGTCGAGCTCGAGCGTCACCGAGGCGCCGACCCGCACCTTCACCTCTTCGCGCTCC
Organism: Myxococcus sp.; assembly: GCA_014879945.1. Lineage (GTDB taxonomy): Bacteria > Myxococcota > Myxococcia > Myxococcales > Myxococcaceae > Xiheimicrobium. Next base: position 30,433 of record JACSRE010000099.1, on the reverse strand, counting down.
TCCAGCGTTCCCGTCAGCCACGCCGCCGCGCGCTGCATGAAGGGCAGGAACGAGGTGCGAATGGGAAAGTCGCTCCAGTCGCGGTCCACCGTCGACGCGAAGGCCAGCACCCTGCCCTTCCCCAGCCGCGACGCGAGCAGCGCCGGCGCGCCGTCGTCGAGCGTGCCCAGCACCGTCACCTCTCCGTTCGACACGCTCTCGAACAGCGCGTACCGATAGAACCGCGTCGAGACGAGCCCCTCACGCGCCTTGCCGGTGAAAGGGAAGAGCACCGGGTGCGCGGCCTCGAGCTGGGTGAGGCGGGCCGCGCGGGTGCTGGCGTCGGCGGCGCCCGGCTCCACGGCCGTCTTCACCACGCGCAGCTTCCGCGGGAGCACCGACGCCAGCGCAGTGTTGGTGGCCTCCACCTCGGCGCGACTGCCGAACGAGAGGAAGAGGCCTCCGCCCTTCGCGACGAACTCGGCGAGGCGGGCGCCGACGTCTGGCGGCGGGGGCGACACGTTCAGCAGCATCACCACGTCCCACGTCGAGAAGTCCTCGCGCCACGCGGCGTCGGCGTCGCGCACCACCGCGCGCACCGGGCTGCCCGGCGCCGAGAGCGCCGCGTCGGTGAAGTACGCCTCGTCTTTCACCTTCAGCGGGTTGGGCTCGCCGTTGACCACCAGGGCGCGCAGCTCCTTCGGCACCGTCACCACCACGCCGCGCACGTCGTCGTCAGGCAGCTGGTCGGCCGTCAGCGCGCCCTCGACGTAGGTCGGCCCGCCCTGCTGGAACTTCCACGTCAGCGCCTTCTGCGCGGTGCCGTCGGGCGAGAGGTCGAGGAAGCCCTTGGTGACGACCTGCCCGCCCACCTTGAGCGAGAGCTCCACGTCCTTCTGCGCCTGCGCCGAGAAGTTGCGCACGGTGAAGGTGAACTGCCACGCGCGCACCCCGGCCTGCGGCGCGGGCTCGGCCCGCACGTCGAGGATGGCGCGGTTGGGCAGCGCCTCGGCGCCGCGCGCGACGTCTCGCAAGACGACCTCGGGCTTCACCTTCTCGCCTCTGGGGCCGGTGGTGACGGGGGGCTCGGCCTCGAGGCGCAGCCCGCTCTGCGTCAGCGCCGTCACCAACACGATGCGCCGGTTGGCCAGCGGAGACTCGTCGAGCGCGCGCGCCGCCACCTCGAGGCAGCGGTTGACGTCCACCACCTCGTAGCCGGGCTCGAGCTCGTCCACCTGCGCGATGAGGCGCGCCTTCTCGAACGACAGCGGCCCGGTCGCGACCGGCGCGCGCGTGCACGGCACCAGGGCCGCGGGCTCCTCGGTGAGCAGGTCTCCCAGCGCCGCCTTCGCCTCTTTGCGGGCGACGTCGAACAGCGGCGTGCCGTCGCTCCAGCGCATGGCCAGCGAGGTGTCGACGACGATGACGGTGGCCGCGGCGCCCTTCGCCGTCACCGCGTTGGCCGTCTTCACGAACTCGGGCCGCGCCAGCGCGAACGGCACCGCCAGGAAGAAGAGCGTGCGCAGCGCATAGAGGATGAGGCGCTTCAGCTTCAGCCGCGACGCGGTGCGCTTCTGGCTCTTGATGAGCAACGCGATGGCGGGGAACGGCTGGGGCCGCGGGCGGCGCCGGTCGAACAGGTGCACCAGGAGCGGAATGAGGGCCGCCAGCGCGCCGAGCAGCAGCCACGGGTGGGCGAACGTCACGCGCCACCGCCCACGCGCCGCGAGAGGAACCGCACCACCACCTGGTCGAGCGGCTCATCGGTGCGCACGCGCTGGTAGTCGACGTCGGCGGCGGTGCAGGCGGCCTTCGTCGCCTCGAGGAAGCGGTTGAACTCCTCGAGGTAGCTCTCTTTGATCTCGCGCGGGTTCACCTCGAGCCGGCGCTCGTCCTCCATCGACAAGAAGAGCGTCGGGTCGTCGTAGGGGAAGGAGAGCTCGGCCGGGTCCACCAGGTGGAAGATGGCGACGTCGTGCTTCCGGGCGCGCAGGGCCAGCAGCCGCTTCAAGCCGTCGGGCCCGTCGTCGAGGAAGTCAGAGAAGACGCACACCAGCGAGCGGCGCGGCAGCTTCTCGGCCAGCAGGTCCGCGGTGGCGGCGAGGTCGGTCTCCCCCTTCGCCGGCGTCTGCTCCAGCGCGTCGAACACCACCTGCAGGTGCGAGGCCGACGAGCGCGGCGGCACCTCGACGACCTTGCCCTTCACCGCGATGGCCACGCCGGCGGCGTCTTGCTGCTTGAGGAGCAGGTGCGCGAGCGTCGCCGCCAGCACCCGCGCCACCTCGAGCTTGGTGAGCCCCGCGGTGCCGAAGCCCATGGAGCCCGAGGCGTCGACCACCAGGGTGCAGCGCAGGTTCGTCTCGTGCTCGAAGCGCTTGACGTAGTAGCGGTCGAACTTGCCGAAGGCCTTCCAGTCGAGGTGCTTGAGCTCGTCGCCCGGCGCGTACTCCTTGTGCTCGGCGAACTCGACGCTCTGGCCCTGGTGCGGCGACTTGTGCAGGCCCGAGAGCACACCCTCCACCACGGCGCGGGCGCGCACCTTCAGGCCACCGAGGCGAGACAACATCTGAGCGTCGAGGAGCGACACGGACTGGCGTCGTTGTAACGAAGAACGGCCGCCGATGGGGCCGTTTCGCCGCCAGCCCGTCTGGTCAGGCGTCGGCGCAGGCGGTGAAGACGGTGCGGAGCGGGGACGCGGAACGCACCGTCTACCGCTCGGGAACCGTGGGCACCTCGCCCCGAACGGCCCGGCCGAAGAAGCGCTGCACGTCTTGCTTCGCCGTCGGGTCCTGGAACGCCACGAAGTGCCCGTCATATTGGTAGAGCCTCGGCCCCATCGGCGCGGCCTGCGTGAAGGGCGGCTCGTACTGCCGCAGCGCCGAGGTCACCTGGCGAGGCCTCATCACGTTGCCGCGCACCGACATCAGCAGCGGCGCGTCGAAGTCGTCCACCTTCGGGCCCACGAAGGCCGCGTTGGTCGCCGAGCCGTACGCGCGCTGCACCTGTGAGGTGGTGAACAAGTCACCCTTGCCCCACGCCTGGAAGAAGTGGCGCGCGTGCGCGGGCCTCGCGCCGTCGGCCGGCGTCACCGCGGCGAAGCGCGCGAAGTGGAGCGCGTCGACCGGGTCCGACCAGCTGGCCAGCAGCGCGACGACGGGATGAAAGGGGCTGACCGGCCCCGGCGTCTCACCCAGCGCGAGCGCGAGCCCATCGGCGATGTTGACTGGCGCCTTCTTGGTGGTGAGCGAGTCGGCGAGGCTGCCCGAGGCGCCCGTCAGCACGGCGACCTCGAGGTCCCGGTCGAACGCGAGGAACAGGCCGCCTTCACTGGCGCCCTGCGAGTGGCCCCAGAAGCCCAGCCGCGACGCGTCGAGGGGCGGCGTGCCTGCGTCGAGCGGGAGCGCCTTCGCCAGGCGCGTCATCGCGAACAGGTCGGCGGCGCCCTGCGCCATGGTGCCGCGCGCCGAGGCCGGGTTGCCGAAGTTGAAGACGATGTCATTGGGGTGAACGTCTTGCCGCGCGCCGCGGCGGGGGCCGTGGCCGACCTGGTCGAAGCCCAGCACCGCGAAGGCCGCGGTGCCGCCGTCAGCGAGCGACACGTTCGCCAGGCCCGCGGCCGAGGAGTCGAGCGCGTGGGTGCGGAAGCTGCCGCCGGTGCCGTGCGCGTAGAGGATGAGCGGCCAGCCGGCCGCAGGTGGAGCCCCCTTCGGCGTGGTGAGCGAGGCGCAGACCTTCTCGCGGCGCACCGGCGCGCGGACGCCAGCGTCATCGGCCGCGACGATGTCGCCACCCTCGGCCGGCGTGAGGTACGGCGCGGTGCCCTGCTGGAAGATGGGCAGCTCGACGAGCGCGTGCCACTCGTCGACGTCGCTCGACGGCGAGCAGTCGCGCGAAACGCCGCCGTCACCCGCGCAGGGCGAGACGCCTTCTCCACACTTCACCCACGGGTCGGCGACGGGCGCGTCGGCCGCGGCGACGCTGGCGGCCAGCGACTTCACCAGCCGCGTCGGGTCTCCCACCGTGAAGACCGACGCCGTCACCAGGTCGGCGGCCGAGAGGCTCTTGAGCGTGAGGTAGCGGCGCAGCGGGGCGTAGCTGGCCCACGCCTCGGCCTGCTTCGCGTCAGAGGGCACCGACGCGGCGAGCATGGCCGTGAAGTCGCCGCTGGGCTGCACGTCGCCGCCGGCGGTGTCCTTGAGGCCGCGCTTCATGATGACGGCGTAGGTGCCGGGCTCGAGCGAGTCGCCGGTGTACGGCTTGAGGGCGAACCAGTCCTGGCAGACGTAGCGGTTGCGCCCGCCGCTGACGACGTACTGCAGGCCGCGGCCGTTGCCGAAGCTGGGGCCGTCGGTGAGGTCCACCAAGCGCAGCTGCGGGTCGTCGCCCGCGAGGCTGATGGTGGAGAAGTCGATGGCGCCGTCGAAGCGGAAGGTGACGGCGGGGAAGTTGCCGAACGGCTCGGTGGCCAGGCGCTCGAGGTAGCGGCCGAGCAGGTCGAAGCCGAACAGCGGCGTCGGGTCTTTGGGGAAGCGCGCGAAGTCCACCCGGCCGCCCACGCGGTGCGCGTCGTTGGGGAACGGGAGGCGGAAGAAGTCCTGCTTCACGTCGTCGGGGTCGTTCTCGCGCGGCAGGCTCCACAGCGCGGTGATGGGGCCGCTCATCTTGCGCGGCGGGCAGGTGGCGCCCTGCCACTGCGCGCTCGCGGGAGGCGCGATGAACGGCGGCACGCCCTTCGGCGCCGTCATGGCGTCGAGCGGCAGGTAGGCGCACTTGCCCGACTGACACAGCAGCCCCTGCAGGCACTCGCGCGGCGCGGCGCAGTCGGCGCCGATGTCTTTGGTGCCCGGCGTGAGGCAGACGGGGAAGAGGCTCTGCCCCGAGAAGCTGCAGCGCAGGTGGGCCTGGCAGTCGTTGTCGCCCTGGCAGGTCGTCGACGGGCCACCCGGGCCGGGCGCGACGCAGCGGCCGCGTGAGCCGTTGGGCGCGCAGAGGCCGCTGACGCACTCGGGGCCGATGAAGCACGCGCCGCCCTCCTCCGCCGGCATGGCCACCACGCACGTCTTGTCGTTGCTGCAGGTGAGCCCCGAGCGGCAGGCCTCGCGCTCGCAGCTGGCGCCGTAGCCTGCGCCGCGCGTCGAGGGGCCGTCGGGCGGGTTGACCCGGCCGTCGCTGCACCCGAGCGAGAACACCGTCATCACCAGCGCTGCGCGTCGCATCGGGGAGCTCGCTTTCTCAATCGGCCTCTGGGGGAGCGACCTCGCCGTTCGCTCCGAACCCTTCGATGATGCCCCGGTTCTGCGGCACGGTGCAGGGGCACACCTCGTACGGGCACGGCGCCGGCCCATCGCGCAGCGCGAGGGTGCCACGAAAGACGTTGCCGAGGTGGCCGTCTCCGAAGCGCTTGCCCGGGTAGCAGCTGAAGGCGTCTCCGCGCGGGTGGATGATGAAGTACTTCGAGCCCGCGTGGCACAGCTTGCCGGTGAGCTTGTAGCCGCGGTTCATCTGGCCGGGGCCCACCAGGTCGTCGAAGTGCTCCTCGAGCCGCTGCGCGTCGGCCTCGTCGTAGGTGACGGCCTTGCCGTCGCGCCGCATCAGCTGCGGGTAGAACTTGAGCCCTTCACCTTCGAAGCGCCGGCGGCTGTGGCCCACCACGTCGACGGTGCCCGGCACCACCACGCTGTTGACCACGAAGCTGGCCTTCGGCAGCGGCGCGAGCGCGGCCTTCACGGCCTTCGCCTTCTCGAGGAACTCGTCCTCCGTCGTCTCTTCGCGGTGCAGGGAGCACGAGAAGGTGCGCAGCTTCGGCCCCGCCGCCTCGATGAAGTCCACCAGCACGCGCACCGGCGCCGAGAGGTTGGTGAGCACCGAGACCAGGTGCCCCTTCGCGGCCAGGCGGGCGGCGACCTCGGGCAGGCGCTTCAGGAGAAACGGCTCGCCGCCCGAGATCTTGAACTCCCAGACGCCGGGCAGCGCCTCGAGCGTGGTGAGCGCGCCCTCGAGCTCCTCATCGCTCGGGGTGCCCAGGCCCGGCGCGTGCTTCTGCACGCAGTAGGTGCACCGGTAGTTGCAGCCGCCGACGATGTTCCACGACACGGTGGCCCTCACGGGAGCGCGCCTTCGGAGAGCAGCACGTCGAGCTCCCGCTGCGCGGCCACGTTCATGTCGTGCTTGCCGCAGCGCTGACAGGCCGCGAACGAGCCGCCGCGGTGCAGCGTCTGCCGCACGGCGTCGTAGCGGGGGCTCCTCCACACCTGCGCGAACGGCCCCTCGTTCAGGTGCCCCGCGTCGATGTGCGCGCAGCAGAAGAAGACGCGGCCGTCGACCGAGATGCGCGAGTAGAGGTAGCCGGCGAAGCAGGGAGGCTGCTGCTCCTTCACGCCGCGCAGCTGCCGCTCGAAGGCGTCGAGGTTGTGGCGCACGCCGAGGTGCTTCGCCGTCTTGCGCGCGGCCGGGAGCCCCTCGGCCAGCAACGCCTCGCGCTGCGCGGCGGTGAGGGCGAAGTGCGCGGTGCCCTGCGGCAGGTCGCCCACCTTGAAGCTGACGCGCGCGCCCACCTCGGCGGCGAGCTCCACCATCGCCACCACCTCGTGCGCGGTGAGGCCGTTGATGACCTGCACCATGTTGACGGCGGTGCGGCCCCGCAGCGTTCGACAGCCCTCCACCAGGCGGTGGAACGTCTCCTTCGGCTGGTTGGGGTGGTACGCGACGTAGGTCTCGGGCGAAGCCGACGCGACGTTGAGCAGGAGCTGGTCGACGCCCAGGGCCTTGAGCCGGGCGAAGTCGCACAAGGTGCCGTTGGTGATGACGGTGAGGCGCAGGCCCTTCTGCTTCACCGCGCCGATGAAGCCCTCGATGTCGGGGTGGGTGAACGGCTCGCCGCCGCCCGAGAGCACGATGCGCTCGGCGCCGGCCTCGGCGACCTCGGCGAGCACGCGGTGGAAGACGACCGGGTCGATGCGCTGGCGCTTCCACGCGATGGTCTTGGGCGCGTCGAGCGAGCCGCCGTAGTTCCAGCAGGTGACGCAGTCGAGGTTGCAGACGTTGGTGACGTCGACGTGCACCGTCTCGGGGCCCGCGCGCACCTTCTGCTCGAGGAAGCCCCTGAAGCGCTCGCGGTGGAGCTCGCTCATCGGCAGACCTCCACCAGCACGCGGGCCGCGGCGGCGGCGCCGTTGGCGGGCACGAGCGCGCTGGCGGCGGCGGCGACGCCCTTGCGGTTCTCCATCACCGACTTCAGGGCCGCGCCGAGCACGCCCGGGTCGAGCGAGGTGACCGCCCGCCCGGCCCCTTGCGCCTCGAGGGCGCGCGCGCGCCGCTCCTGGTCGTCGAGCACGCGCTCGAAGGGCACGAAGACCGACGGCACCCCGGCGAAGAGGAGCTCGTGCACCGAGTTGTAGCCAGCGGCGCTGAGGGCCGCGTCGAAGGCCGGCAGCCACTCGAGCATCGGGTACACGCCGCGCAGCACCGCGGCGCCGGGCAGCTCGGGCAGCTCGCGCAACAGCGGGCCCGCGCCGACGACGAGCCGTGCGTTGGGGAGCCGCTTCACGGCCTCGGCCGCCGCTCGCAGCGCCTCGAACGACTCGGGCTCGCCCCCGCCGCCGAACGACGCGTAGACGAGCGTCTCGCTGAGCGAGAGCCCGAGCGAACGGCGGGCCTCGTCTCGCGCGCGCAGCTCGTCTCGCTCGCGCACCAGGATGGGCCCGACGGCGCGCAGCTTCGACGGCTCCGGCACGGGCCCGACGGCCTCGAGGGCGGGGTGCGGCACGATGACGGCGTCGTAGAGCGGGAGCGTGGCCTGCAGCAGCGGCATGCCCGGCGCGTTGGGGCGCTGCTCCCGGAACACGAAGACGTTCTTCTGCCGCCACCGCAGCGCGGGGATGAGCTCCTCGAAGCTGCCCATCGGGTAGGTGTCCACCACCAGCACGTCGGGGTCGAAGGCGGCGATGGTGTTCCACGTCACCGTCTGCGCCAGCTTCAGGTAGCGCGTCTTCTGCAGCCCCACCTCTTCGCGAATCGTCTTCGAGGGCAGCTTCACCGCGGCGAAGCGCTCGCGGTGCAAGACGCCGTCAGCCTCGGACGAGGTGAGGAACAACACCTCGACGTCGGGCTCGGCGCGGCGCAGCGCGCGGGCGATGCCCAACAACCGCGTGACGTGCCCCAGGCCCAGGCCGTTGACGGCGTAGAAGAGCGCGCGCATCAGGAGTGGTCCGAGTACTCGGTGGAGCGCTTCGAGGTCGCCGCCTTCGCCGACGCCTGGGCCGCCAGGCTCGCGAGGTCTGACTGCTTGAGCGACTCGAGGTCGAGCACCCGCCCGACCGCCGCCGCGCCCAGGGCGCCCAGCACCGCCCCGCCCGCGAAGGTCGCCAGGGGGTTCAGCGCCGCGCCGGCGTTCATCACGTTCCACGCCGGCACCTCGACGGCGCTGGCGCGCGGCGCGTGGGCTTCGAGGTACGGGTCGAGGTCGTCTACCTCGCTCCAGTGGCGCCGGCGGTCGCCGTCCACCATCAACACCGGCGGAGGGGTGCCGGCGGCGACCCGCCTGGCGCAGGTCGGGCACGCGGCCACGGTGGTCAGCCCGGCGGCCGCGCGCAGCTGCACCGGCTCGCCAGCCTTCGCCGTGGGCAGCGCGCGCGCACAGAAGAAGCAGCCGGCGCGCGGCCCCCTGACGTGGCGAACCTGCTCTCCATGGAGCGCCACCAGCCGCTGCTGGCCGAGCTCGGCCGCCTCCTGCGCGCGGTCGAGCGCGGCGGACAGCTCAGCCACCGGGCGCTCGTTTCGCGTCGCGGCGGCGAGGCCCCGGCGCACGCTGGCGAGGTTGGTGGCGGCGCGGTCGGCGTGCCCCCGCGCGACCGGGTCTTCACCCTTCGACAGCCCGTGCTCGACGCGCGCCAGCGCCTCGGCGGTGCGCGGGAGCCGTCGTGAGAGCGCGTCGAGCGCCTGCGGCGGGTTGTTGACGGCCGCGCGCTTCTTCGGCGCGCCGGCCTCGGGCCTGGCGTCGAAGGTGACGAACAAGCCCAAGAGCGCCTTGCCCACCTTCCACAGCACCCCGCCGACCGAGAGGAGCCCGAGCAGCGCGATGACGGCGCCGATGATGATGATGGTGAAGTCGTTCGAGCTGGAGTCAGGGCTGCTGGCGGCGGAGCTGCGCAGCTCCGAGAGCTTCTGGTCGATCTCAGCCCGCTTGTAGTCGGGCTCGAGCTGGCGCGACCGCTCGAAGGCGGCGCGCGCGTCGTCGTCGCGCTTGAGCTTCTTGAGGGCGAGGCCGCGGTTGTAGTGCCAGCGCGCCCTGGTCGGCTCCAGCGCGGCGGCCTCGTCGAACTTCGTGAGCGCGCCCGGGTAGTCCTTCGCGTCGTAGAGCGCCTTGCCCTGCTCGTAGACGGCGGCCGCCTGGTCCGCCGGTGACTGCGCCAGCGCCAACGCGCCGACCGCCAACGTCACCACCACCACCACCCGGGCCCAGGCCATTGACCGCCTCCGCGCGAAGTTCCCCGACGCGCACTGAACCACCGCCGCCGCGCGAAGTCGCGAGCCATCAGCGGCGCTGAAGGGAGCTGTGCTCCTGACTGACAAAGTCGCGCAAAACTCTGTGCTTTCCTTCAAGGCCGCGCCGCCTGCACATTGCGCCGCATCATGGACATTCCCTACGTCAGAGGACGCGTCGCGCAGCAGGCCCATGTGGGCCTCCCCGAGGGCACGGTGGAAGAGGAGTACGCCCGCAACGGCTTCTTCGGCCGCTACGCGCACCTGTACCGCACGCACGCGCCGGTGGGCTGGACGCGCATCGAGGGGCCGCTGAAGCCGCGCGCCTACGACCTGCGGAAGATGGAGGCCATCACCACCGACTGGCTCGACGGCCGCCAGGGCGTGCTCGAGAACGCCGACGTGCGGCTGTGCCAGACGACGCTGTCGAAGCCGATGGCGTACCTGTTCCGCAACGCCGACGCCGACGAGGTGCTCTTCGTGCACGAGGGCGCCGGGCGCATGGAGACGGACTTCGGGCCGCTGCCGTACGAGGCCGGCGACTACCTGCAGGTGCCGCGCGGCACGGCGTACCGGCTGCTGCCCACCAGCACCTCGCGCTTCCTGGTGGTGGAGTCGTTCAGCGAGGTCTCGTTCCCCGACCGCGGCATGCTGGGGCAGCACGCGCTCTTCGACCCGGCGGTCATTCAGGTGCCGTCACCCGACGAGAAGTCGTCGCTCACCGCCGACGCGCGCGGCGAGTTCGAGCTGCGGATCTTGCGGCTGGGCGAGGTGACGAAGGTCTTCTACCCGTACAACCCGCACGACGTGGTGGGCTGGAAGGGCACGCTGACGGTGCAGAAGCTGAACGTGCGCGACATTCGGCCCGTCTCGAGCGACCGCTACCACCTGCCGCCGTCGGCACACTCGACCTTCATCATGCGCAACGCGGTCATCTGCACGTTCCTGCCGCGCCCGCTCGAGAACGGAGACCCGGCCGCGCTGAAGGTGCCGTTCTACCACTCGAACATCGACTTCGACGAGGTGCTCTTCTACCACTCGGGAGAGTTCTTCAGCCGCGCAGGCATCGCGCCCGGCATGTTGACCTTCCACCCGCAGGGCATTCACCACGGCCCGCAAGAGAAGGCGTTCGACCGCGCCGCGAAGGCGACCCGCACCGAAGAGGTGGCGGTGATGCTCGACACCAAGAACCCGCTGAAGCCGTGCGCCGCCGTCGAGCGCACGGAGCTGACCGACTACTGGAGGAGCTGGCAGAAATGACGACCCGCGCGATTGCCCCGGCACAGTTTCAGGTCTCTGCGTTCAACCCCTGCGGCCTCGACGGCATCGAGTTCGTCGAGTTCGTCTCGTCGGAGCCCGAGAAGCTCGACGCGCTCTTCAAGGGCTTCGGCCTCTCGAAGACGATGCGGCACACCTCGCGGCCCGTGGACCTCTACCAGCAGGGCGACATCGCCTTCCTGGTGAACCGCGCGCCCGCCTCGTTCGCGGCGCAGTTCGGTCAGCTCCACGGCCCCAGCATCTGCGCCATGGGCTGGCGGGTGCGCGACGCGAAGAAGGCGCTCACCGAGGCGACGGCGCGCGGCGCCAAGGCCCGCCCCGAGGGCGATCTGATGCGCGACGGCAAGCCCGTGCCCGCCATCTTCGGCATCGGCGACTCGCTCATCTACTTCATCGACCGCTACGAGCGCTCCACCTGGGAGTCGCTGGGCTTCGCGCCCCTGGCCACGCCCGAGCTGGTGCCGTCGAAGGGCTTCACGCTCATCGACCACCTCACCAACAACGTCGAGAAGGGCACGATGCAGACGTGGGCCAACTTCTACAAGTCGGTCTTCGGCTTCGAAGAGGTGCGCTACTTCGACATTCGCGGCGCCAAGACGGGCCTGACGTCGTACGCCCTGCGCTCGCCCTGCGGCCGGTTCTGCATTCCCATCAACGAGGCCGACGAGAAGAAGTCGCAGATCAACGAGTACATCGAGGAGTACAAGGGCCCGGGCATTCAGCACCTGGCGTTCATGACCGACGACATCCTCGCCTCGCTCAAGAAGCTCGAGGGCACGCCGGTCGAGATGCTCGACATCGACGCGGAGTACTACCGCGAGGTGTTTCAGAAGTTCCCCCAGGTGACGGAGGACCGGGAGGAGATTCAGCGGCGCAACGTGCTCGTCGACGGCGACGAGAAGGGCTACCTGCTGCAGATCTTCACCAAGAACCTCATCGGGCCGATCTTCATCGAGATCATCCAGCGCAAGAACCACTTCAGCTTCGGCGAGGGCAACTTCGGCGCCCTCTTCCGCAGCATCGAGCGCGACCAGGCCAAGCGGGGCGTCTTCGACGGGGAGTAACGCCGTCGCCGCTCCACTGGTGCGGCGGCGCGCCCCCACGCCGGTCGGGGCCCGTGCGAATTCGGCGGGTTGGGGCGAGCTGTAAACCGCTCCACGAAGTCAGCGGGCGGCACGGCCGTCGCAACTCGCGGGCGCATGCGTCTCTCGCGAGCATCGGTGGTGGTGTTGTCGCTGTACGGCTGCGGAGTCTCGACGGCGGAGCTGCGTGACGACGGGCGCGCGCAGACCGACCCCGCCGGGCTCGAGCTCGAGGCGCCGGGCACGCCGTCGCACGACGCCGGGCGCTCGGTGGATGAGGAGCGCATCGAGGCGGTCGACGCGGGCCGCCCGGTGGACGAGCCGACGGACGCGGGGCGCCCGACCGGGTGCGAGCCGGGGGCGCGCCGAGCCTGCGCCACCTCGTGTGGCAGCGCCTCGACCCAGGGCTGCGTCGGCGGCGAGTGGGGGCGCTGTGAGGTGCCTCGCGAGGTCTGCGACGACGGCGTCGACAACGACTGCGACGGCCGCACCGACGAGCGTGACGGCGACTGCCCTCCGCCCCGGCGCCGCTGCGAAGACACCGAAGGCGGCAGCTGCAACGGCGACCCGGGCCACGGCAACCGCTGCGCCCCGTCGGACAACACCGGCGGCTGCAGCCCAGCGCGCTTCCACGCGTGGTGCAACCGGCGCAACCCGGCCACGCCCGGCATCTGGGAGGCGTGGATTCGCCGTTGGGTCGACGACCGCTGCGACGGCGCCCTCGCCGAGACCGGCACCCAGTACTCGACCTGGTTCTGCACCTCGTCGAACCACGAGCGCTTCGAGTGCACCACCCCGCTGGTGTTGAGCTTCGACGGCGCCCCCGTCGTCTTCCAGCGGCGCGCCGCGCGCTTCGCCTTCACCGCCGGCCGCCCGCTCCTCACCGACTGGCCCGGCGCCGCCACGCCGTGGCTGGCCAGAGACCTCGACGGCAACGGGCTCATCGACGACGGCAGCGAGCTGTTCGGCTCCGACACCCGCGTGGGCCGGCGCACCGCGCGGCACGGGTTCGAGGCCCTCGCGGCGCTCGACGCGAACCACGACGGCGCCGTCGACGCGAAGGACCCGGCGTTCGCGACCCTGCTGGTGTGGCGAGACGCCGACGGCGACAAGCGCTCGAGCCACGACGAGGTGGTGCCGCTGTCGAGCCTGGGCGTGACGGCGCTGTCGACCGACTTCACGGTCGAGCTCCGCTGCGACGGGCGCGGCAACTGCGAGCGGGAGCGCAGCCGCTTCACCACCACCTCAGGCCGCGCCGGTGAGCTGGTCGACGTCTACCTGGCCACGCAGCCGGGCCGGCGAAGCCACGCCAGGCGCTGAGCGACGACGACCGCTCCCACGAGGACTCCAGTGAAGGCGACGACGGCTGGCCTCCGACGGCTCGGCGCGTCGAGCGGAGTTCAAGCGCCCCCAGAATGTCTGGCCGCAGGCGCCGTCAAGGGGCCCATGCCACCGCACGCGCGCCTCGCGGTCCTCGTCCTCCTCGGTGCGGGCTGCGTCGCGACGACCGGCAGCCCCTCACAGCCCACGACCAGCGAAGCGGCCTGCGCCAGGCCAACGGCGGCGGCGGCTGACCGCGCCCAGGTGCGGCTCGTCATCGGCGGCCAGTTCAGCCCCGACCACCTGGGCCCCGACGAGTTCGAGCGCGTGCGGCGAGACCTGAGCGAGCGGCCCGACGCGTGGCTCGACGCGCTGGCGGCCGAGACCTTCGCCGCCGACGACGCCCTGCTCGGCGCGAGCTTCCCCTCCAACGTGCTCGACGCGGTGTGGACCCTTCGGTCGAGGCGCACCAGGGCGCTCGCCGCTTGTCTGCTCGCGCGGTACGACGCAGCGCTCGCGCGGGCCGCGTCGTCCAGCGACCAGCGCGAGCAACACCGCGCGTCCGTCTCCCGCCTCCAGGCCCAACGCCTCTACGTGAGCTACCGCGCGAAGGGGCCGGTGCTCTGCCACGACGAGCCGTGCGCCTCTGGCGAGCTCTGCGTCGTTCCCTGTTGTGTCGGCCCGTGCGACCCGGCGCCGCCTCACTGCGTGTCGGTGCCGACGGGCGCGCGCTCGGCCGACGTGTGCTCCACGCTGGGCCCGGGCTGTCCTTCGTGCTCGGTCGACGGCGGCGCTGCGGTGTGCCGTTGCGGCTCGTGACGCCGACTCAGCGCCCGCCGAGGAGCACCAGCGCGACCAGGGTGGTGAGAAAGTACGGCACCATGCCCGCCGCCGAGGCGTAGTCCTTCGCCAGCCGCTGCCCCAGGAAGAGCCCGACGATGCTCGACGACGCCAGGAACGCGCCCAGCAGGCCGAGCCCCGTCTCTCGCAACAGGAACGTCGACATCACCCCCGCCGCCGACACCACGCCCGCCGAGACCTCGAGGAGCGTGATGGTCAAGAAGAGCAGCCCGCTCAGCCGCCGCAGCGGCGTCTTCTCGAGGTACCCCGAGATGTAGGCCTTGTTACCGCTCCAATCGAAGACCTTGTCGAGGCCCGACTGGAGAAAGAGGACCGCCAGGAAGGCGCCCACCAGGCCCTGCGCCAGCCACATGCCGAGGTCTCGCATGGGCCGCGCGTCTACTCGACCTTCCCCGTGCTGTCTCAAGCGGGACGAATCGGCCAGGGGCTCTTGTTGGCTGGCGCAGCACCTGCATTGATGCAGGACAAGCCGGGGCAGGCCGCCGAGACCCCGACATCGCCGTCATGCTCACCGCCGTCCCACGGGGCTCCTCATGAAAAACCGTCTCCTCGCCGCTGCGCTGGTCGCTTCGATGGCTGCCGTGTGGGGCTGCGCCCCTGAAACCCCGGGCGGCGGCGGCAACTCGGCCAGCGGCTCGGTCGCCATGAGCCGCGACGACGCGCTCGTCTACGCCGTCGACCCCGACCTCGACACCCTCTTCATCGTCGACGCCAAGAACCCGACCTCTTTCAAGGAGGTGAAGGTCGGTCGCACGCCCGAGAAGGTGTTGGTCGCGCCTGACGACACCATCTACGTCGCCAACCGCTATGGCCGCAGTGTCTCGGTGGTGCGCAAGGGCGAGGCGTCGGTCAGCGCCACCATCGACGTGGGCGTCGAGCCGGTAGGCCTGGCGGCGTCGAGCGACGGCAAGACGCTCTACGTCGTCAACAGCGCCTCGCGCACCGACCTCGACGTGGGCACGCTGATGGCCATCGACACCGCGACCCGCCAGGTGAAGTGGGAGGCGGTGCTCGGCCCCGACCCGCGCGCCATCACCCTGCTCTCGAACGGGAAGGCGATGGTGACGCTCTTCAAGTCGGGCGACGTGGTGATGGTGGACCTCGTGAAGGGCCAGATCGAGAAGAGCGGCTCCGACGTCTTCGTGCAGCTCAACCGGAGCGCCCTCAACCTCACCACCACCGGCGCGGCGGGCGGCAGCGCAGGCTTCGCGGGCAGCCGCCTGCCTCCGCAGCAGGGCCCTCAGACGCGGCGGCCGCGCGGCATGGAGGCCATCACCACCAACCCCGAGGGCACGCAGGTCTACGTCGCGGCGCTGCTGTCCACCGACGCGGTGCTGAACACCCGGCCTACCGAGACGAACCTCGGCGGCGGCCCCGGCGGCGGGAATGGCGGCTTCAACCCGACGCCCGACGGGAGCTCGTCGGGGTACGGCTCCACCGGCCCGTGCGGCGTCGCGTCGGCGGTCGCGGCACCGGCGCTGCTCACCTTCGACGAGTCCGGGGCGGCGCAGGTCGATGACGTGCTGTCGTGCGACGGCGTCATCGCCGACCGCCCGCCGATGATGTTGGTGTCGAACGTGCCTGGCGTGCCGGTGCAGGGCCCCACCGCCATCGCGCGAGACCCGTCGGGCACCTTCCTGTTCATCGCCAACCGCGACTCGAACAACGTCTCGGTCATCCCCACCTCGGGCACGGTCGGCGGCGGGTTCAAGGTCGACTTCCGCGGCGCTCCCGGCGACCCGCGCCAGCAGCTGGTGAACGTGGGCGCAGGCCCCACCGGCGTCGCCGTCGCGGGTGATGGCAAGACGGCGTGGGTGTTCAACGCCTTCGACCACTCGCTGTCGAAGCTGTCGGCCGAGGCGGGCGTGGTGCGCCAGGTTCAGGTGCAGGTGCTCGGCGGCGACGTGCTGCCGGCCAACGTGGTGGCGGGCCGCAAGCTCTTCTTCAGCGCCATCGACGCGCGCATGACGAACCCGGGCCTCGGCATCAGCTGCTCCACCTGCCACATCGAGGCGCGTGAAGACGGGCACGTCTGGAACACCACCGAGGGCCCGCGCAACACGCCGTCGCTCATCGGCAAGAAGCTCGACCAGACCGCGCCCTTCCACTGGAACGGCGAGTTCGCCACCGTCACCCAGTTCATGACGCACACCATGCGCGACCGCATGGGCGGCCAGGGCCCGTCGCCGCAGATGGAGCAGCAGCTGATGGCCTTCATCATGTCCGTGCCTACGCCTGACAACCCGTTCACCACCCAGACGCCGGCCGACGTGCTGGCGCGAGGCAAGGCGGCGTTCGACAAGGCCGCGTGCGGCAGCTGTCACGCCGGCACCACGATGACCGACAACCGGTTCTACGACGTCGGCACCTACGTCACGCGCGGCGAGGTGACCGACCGCCAGCAGTTCCTCTTCCACGGCGGCCTCAACACGCCCTCGCTGCTGGGCATCGCGCGCACCGGGCCCTTCCTCCACGACGGCAGCGCGCCCACGCTCAAGGCCCGCATCCTGATGGGCAAGGAGGCCGACCGGCACGGCCTCACCTCTCGGCTGTCGGCGGGCGAGGTCGACGACCTGGTGGGCTACCTCCGCTCGCTGTAGCCGACGGCATGCCTGGCGCGACTCCACGGAGTCGCCGGGCGCGGCGGCGCGTGCGAGGGTGAACGGCGATGGGCTTCAAGGACCACTTCTCGGGCCACGCCAGCGCCTACGCCGCCTACCGCCCGACGTACCCGCTCGCGCTCGTCGACGCCCTGGCCGACGCGAGCCCCGCGACCGACCGCGCGTGGGACGCCGGATGCGGCTCGGGCCAGCTGTCGGTGCTGCTGGCCCGCCGCTTCACCACCGTCGAGGCCTCTGACGCGAGCGCGGAGCAGGTGGCCAACGCCGTCGCGGCGCCGCGCGTCACCTACCGCTGCGCGCCGGCCGAGCGGAGCGGGCTGCCCGACGCCTCCGTCGACTGCGTGGTGGTGGCGCAGGCGGCGCACTGGTTCGACCTCGAGGCCTTCGCAGCCGAGTGCGCGCGCGTCGGCCGCCCCGGCGCCCTGGTGGCGCTCGTCACCTACGGCCTCATGTTCATCCGGCCCGACCTCGACGCGTGCCTCAACACCTTCGCGCTCGAGACGCTGAAGGACTTCTGGCCGCCCGAGCGGCGGCACGTCGACACCGGCTACGCCGCGCTGCACTTCCCGTTCGCGCCGGTGGCGCTCCCCCAGCTGTCGATGCGCGCGGCGTGGAGCCTCACCCAGACGCTGGGCTACGTGGGCACCTGGTCGGCGGCGGCGGCGGCCGGGCGCGCGGGCCGGCGCGACCTCGTCGATGCCTTCGAGGCCGAGCTGGCGTCGCGGTGGGGCGCGCCCGAGACGGTGCGCGAGGTGGAGTGGCCGCTGACGGTGCGCGCCGGCCGCCTGCCCTGAGCGCTGCGCCGTGACCGAGCCTCACGCGGCGGCAGGCGTCGAGCCGGCGCTGCGGGCACCAACGCGCTGTGCGCGACCGGCGTCCCAGTGGCGGGAGCGCGGGCGGCGGCGCGGCGCTCCTAAGCGTGGGCGACCCGTGCATGCTGCCGAGCGGATGCGCCAGGTCGCACACCTGCGTCTACGACGGGCGCCCCGCTCAGCCGACCGAGTTGTTCCTCGCGGCGCAGCCCCTGGCGCGCTCGAGCACCTTCTTCACCGGGGCGTGGTTCGCCTTCGGCTGCCAGCGCTCGAGGCACGAGAGCAGCCGCTGGAGCCTCCCGATGCGGCGGTGCGAATACATGGGGTGCTCGCTGGGGCAGGAGTTGCCAGGCAGGCTGGCCAGGGCCATGGCGCGGTAGAGCGCCGCGGCGTCGTCGAGCTTGCCCTGATGCGCCAGCGCGACGCCTCGCAGCATCGGAGGCAGCGCGTCTTTGTACTCCTTGTGCAGGGCGATGGCCGCCTGCGCCTCGGGAATGGCGAGCGGCGTGCAGTCGCGCAGGTCGTCCTCCGCGGCCTGGAGCGCGCCGTTCTCGCCCCAGGGCCCGAGGGTCGACTTCGGGCTCCCCACCGGCGCCTGCAGGACCGCGCCGCGCGTCACCTCGACGTACCAGCGCACCGAGGCCATCGTCGCCGCGTCGGCCTTCGACGCCTCGAGCGCAGCCAGCACCTCGGCCACCGGCCGCGGCTCCATCATCGGGGGCGGCTCGGCGAAGCTCGAGCGCACCAGGGCCACGAGCGAGAGCGCCGCGAGCCCCGCCGCCACCAGCGGTGAGGCGCCAGGGCGGCTCACGCCCACAGCACCTGCGTCTTCGCCCGGTACCAGACGTCGACCTGCGGGCCGTACTTCTTCTCGATGGCCGCGCGCTTGAGCTTGAGCGTGGGCGTCAGCAGCCCGTTCTCGGCCGTCCACTCGTCGGTCACCAGCACCAGCGTCTCGAGCTGCTCGTGGGAGTCGAGCCGTGCGTTGATGTCGTCGAGGTGCTTCTTCAGCTCGGCCTCGAGCTGGGCCCGGCCCTCGGCCACCGACAGGCGGTTGCGCGCCTTGAGCGACAGCACCGCGAGGGCGAACGGCTGCCCCTGGTTCGCGCCGGCCACCATCGCCTGCTCGAGGTCCGAGTTGGTGAGCAGCTTGTTCTCGATGGGCGCGGGCGCCACGTACTTGCCCTTCGAGGTCTTGAAGAGCTCCTTCACCCGGCCGGTGATCTTCAGGTTGCCCTCGGCGTCGATCTCACCCTGGTCGCCGGTCTTCACGAAGCCGTCTTCGGTGAAGAGCTCTTTGGTGAGCTCCGGCTGCTTGTAGTAGCCGGTGGTGTTGCAGGGGCTCTTCACCAGCACCTCGCCGCCCTCGCCGATGCGGTGCTCCACGCCGGGCTGCGCCTCGCCGACCGAGCCGACCTTCACCTTCCCCGGCCGCGTCATGTGCGAGTACGAGAAGTTCTCGGTCATGCCGTAGCCCTCGAGCAGCTCGAGGCCGAGGCGGCGGTACCACTCGATGACGCTGCCGGGGATCGGCGCCGAGCCCGAGCCCGCGAAGCGCACCGCGTCGAGCCCCAGCCCGGTGAGGATCTTCTTCTTCACCACGCCGCTGACGATGGGAATCGACAGCAGCAGGTCGAGCTTCTTGGGCGGCATCTTGTCGAGCACGCCGGCCTGGAACTTGAGCCACAGCCGGGGCACCGAGACGAACAGCGTCGGCCGCGCGCGCTGCAGGTCCTTCACGAAGGTCTCGAGCGACTCGGCGAAGAACACCTGGTACCCGAGCCCGAAGGTGCCCGTCTCGACCAGCGTGCGCTCGAAGACGTGCGAGAGCGGCAGGTACGACAGCATGCGGTCGTCCTGGGTGACCTGCAGCTGGTCCATGAAGCCCTTCGAGGCGATCATGGTGGCGAAGGTGTGCATCACGCCCTTGGGCACGCCGGTGGTGCCCGAGGTGTAGATGACGGTGGCGAGGTCGTCGCGGGGCCGCACCGGCGACTCAGCCATCGGCTGGTGCTTCGCCATCACGTCGGCCCACTTCTCGCCCCTGGTGTCGGGCGCCAGCGGCGTCAGCACCCGCGGCAGCGCGGCGGGAATCCCCGGCTCCATGGCCGCGAAGCCGTCGAGCTTGCCGATGACGATGAGCCGGGCCCCCGAGTGGTCGAGGATCTGCCCGATCGTCTCGGCGGTGAGCGTCGGGTACAGCGGCACCGAGACGTGCCCCGCCATCCAGATGGCGATGTCGGTGATGAGCCACCAGGCGGTGTTCTTCGAGAACAGCGCGATGTTGCTCTTCTCAGGCAGGTTGAGTGACTTGAAGTAGCTGGCCAGCCGGCGGGCCTCACCCATCGCCTCGCCGAAGCTGTACTCCTTGAGCGCGCCGCCCCCCATCGGCTGAATCAACCAGCGGGCGTCGCGGCGGTTCTTCTCGAAGTCGTACAGGCTCTCGAGCTGCGTCTTGATGGTCATCAGGTCCCCCTGGGAGCGAAAGAAGTGGAGAGGTGCGAACCCTAGCCTTGTGACTACCAGTCGCGGCGCGCGCCACTCCGCCTGTGACGCACTGCTTCTTTCGGCGGGGCCTCAGTACCCGAGCTGCGGCTGCCGCGGCTTGCCGGACTTGTCGGGCACGAAGGCGGGGGCGCGGCGGTCTCCGTCGACGGTGAGCGCGAGCTCGCCCATGCCCGCCGTCACCGACACCACCTGCTTCGTCGGGCGGCTTGCCCACTCGTGCCACACCTCGACCTCCCACTGCCCGGCCGGCACGCCCTTCACCGAGAAGCGGCCCTGCGCGTTGGCCTGGGCGAACCAGGGCGAGTCCGACACGTAGAGCCAGCCGTTCATCTGCGAGTGGATGTTGCACAGCAGGTGCACCGGGCCCGGCGTCGAGAAGACCTGCTCCCGCTGCGCGCCCGACTTGTAGAGCCCGAGGTCGAAGTCGTTGGGCTTCGAGATGGAGAAGACGTTGTGGAAGAAGTCGTCTTCGTTGCGGAACTCGACGGTGGCGCCCAGCGGCACCGCGATGACGTGCGGCACGAAGCGCTTGTCCTTCTGAACGACCGCGCGCACCCGCGTCGGCCGGGGCTTCGGCGTCGCACCGTTGACCCTGCGCAGCACCACCACCGCGCCGCCGGGGCCGTTGGAGCCGCCGCCCGACACCACGCCCGACACGGTGACGGTCGCCGCCGACTTCGCGCCGGGCTCGGGCTCCATCGGCATGAAGGTGACGGCGGGCTCGGGGGCCGAGAGGGCAGGGAGCGCCGAGGCCTGACCGCCCGCGCGCTCCCTGGCCACCTTCGCGAACTCACGCACCGCCGCCTCGAGGTCGGCCGGGAGCGACGGCAGCCGCAGCGCCGCTTCCCACTTCGTCGCCGCGGTCGCCCAGTCGCCCTTGTCCCACGCGCCCTTGGCGCCCACCAGCAGGGTGACGAGCAGGTACTGGCGCTCGGTCATCGCCTTGTACTCGAGCTCCTCGGGCGTCTTCACTAGCAGCTGCAGCGGCAGCTGCTCGCCCAACCACGAGGCGCCTGCGTCCGCCGGCGAGGCCTTCGGAGCTGCCACCACCATCATCAGCGCCAGCAGAGTCGTCATCGCAGGTCACCAGGTGAAGACGGCAGAAGAAGTGAAGACGTCGTTGTCGACGTTCGGCGCCCCGGCCAGCTCGCGGTTGAGGAGCACCTCGGCCTTGAGCGCGAACACCTCCCACAAGTCGACGCGCGCGCCCACCGTGAAGCGGTCGGTGGCCAGTGGCGTGAAGCCCTGGAAGCGCGCGTGGCGCCGGTCATAGCGGCCGTAGAGGGTGGCGCTGGTGAGCGTCGGGGTGGTGAGGGGCAGGGTGTAGCCCAGGCGCACCCAGCCGCCGGTGACGTCGAAGCCCGACGCCAGCTCGCCCGTCGTCACGCCCGTCACCTTCGGGGCGCCCTGCCCGGGCTCGTCGATGAGGCGCAGCAGCTCGCCCGCCAACGAGACGCCGAACGCGCTGACGCGCAGGTCACCCGCGATGGCCAGCTGCCGGGCGCTGCTGGAGCGCACGTCGTTGCGCGGCCCGTACAGCCCGCTCACGCCCGCCTTCACCTGCACCCGCTGGAGGTTCAGCTCGTAGCCCAGCCGCGCGCTCCCCACGACGGCGCCCTGGAGGCTCGCGCTGACCGGCACCAGGGCCTCGATGCGGGTGCCGTTGTTGGTGGCCGCCGCGTTGACGCTGAAGGCCGACCAGAGCGCCGGCACGTGCACGCGGTACAGCGCCTTGACGCCCAGGCCGTGGCCGGTGGTGTAGCGGGCCAGCAGCGAGGGCGTGATGCCCGTGCGCAGGTTGGCCTCGTTCTCGAGGTACTCGATGCCGAACACCGAGTCGAAGCGGCCGACGAAGAGCGCGAGCTCGTGGGCCTTGAAGGGCGAGAGCCGGCCGAAGGCCTGCTGCAGCTCCACCCGAGAGAGGTCGCCCGTCGGCAGGAGCCGGGGCATCACCTGCACCCGCGCGAAGAAGAAGACCGGCAGGCTCCTGGGCTGCACGCGCACGTCGGCCGAGAAGGTGTTGAGCAGGAACGAGGGCCGCGCGCCGATGCCCACCGAGCGCGGGAGGAAGCCGTTGGTGAAGCGGCCCTGGGTGTCGGTCGAGGCCACCTCACCGCGTGAGTTGACGGCGGGCGCGAAGGCGTCGTTGCCGTAGTCGAGCGGCGCGCGCAGGTCGCCGTCGAGGAAGCTGGAGCCGTTGCCGGTGGCCTTCGCGAAGCCCACGTCGAGGTAGCCGGTGGCGCGCAGCACCTCGTGCGCCTTCTCTTCGTCGGGGGTGTACCCCTGAGAGCCTTCGTCCTCGGGCAGCGCCTCGACGGCCGGCGCCTCGTCGGCCAGCGCGACGCCCGCGCCGAGCAGCGCCCACAGCAAGAGCCTCTTCACGGCGTCACCTCGGGCAGCCCCTCGACGACCGGCGCCTCGTCGGCCAGCGCGACGCCCGCGCCGAGCAGCGCCCCCGGGAAGAGCCCCCTCACGGCGTCACCTCAGGCAACACCGCCGCCGTCAACTGCACCGGGCGGCGCACGGCGCCGGGGAGCGCGCGCACCTCGTCGGCCGAGTCGAGCCAGTCACAGCCCTGGGGGAACGTCGGCGCCGTGAAGCAGGCCGGGTCACGCGCCAGCCGCAGCGCATACTCGGGGAAGGCGTCGAGCGCCGCGTCCACCTCGGGCGCCAGCCCCGCGAGGCCGGCCCTCAGGTCGGCCCGGTTCGAGGGCACGAAGAAGCGCGCGCCCGGCGGCACCGGCACCTCGACCCGCCTCACGAAGGCGTGGGCGCGCGGCTCACGGGGAAGCACCGCCGCAGCGGACAACGCCTCGCCGCCCGCGGTGAAGACGAACAGCTCCGACTCCACCAGGCGCTGGCCTTCGAAGGCGGCGCGGCCGGGCCCGAACCCCAGGTACTTCACCGGCGCGCCGTCGACGAACGCGTCACGCCGGGCCGGGGGGACCAGCGCCTTGCCCGTCAGCGGGTGCACCGGCGCTCGCGCGACCGCCGCGGCGACGTCGATGGTCTCGGGCGAGATGATGGCGCACAGCACCAGCTCACCCAGGGTGCGCGCGGCCTTCGCGTTGAGCGCCGCCGTCGCCGAGGTGAAGCCCGCCACGGCGTCGTCGTCGAGCGGCACATGCTCCTTGCGCCACCACGGGGAGTAGAAGGTCGAGTCGAGCCCCACCGGGAAGACGCTCGGCACGTCGCGCTCGACGGGCGGCGCGCCCGCGGTGGAGACGTACACCGGCTGCACCCACGGCTCGGGGTGGTCCTGCCAGACGTCGGTGATGACGAAGCCCAGCGCGCGGCCCTCGGCCACCCCGGGGAACACCGTCAGCCCCTCGCCGGCGAGCTGCGTTCGCGTCGAGAAGGGAATCAGGTCGCCGGCCGCCACCACCAGCTGGGATGGAGCCCAACCACCAAAGCTGGGCGTCGTCACCGCCCGCTTCGCCACGAACTCCCGCGGCGTCCACACCTTCGCCAGCGGCGCCGCCGTCGGCTCGCAGGCAGCCAGGGCCGTGAGCGCGATGGCGGCGAGGGCGCGCCTCACGACGCCTCCGCGAACCGCTGCCGCTCGGCCTCGAGGTCTTCCTTGAAGAGCGTCACCATCAGCGCCTCGAGCTCGGCGGCGGGCGCGGCCGACACCGCGGAGGCGAGCGCGGCGGCCATCTCTCCCGCCGACTGGAACCGCAGCGCCGGGTCGATGGCCAGCGCCTTGATGAGGAACGTCGAGAGCGGGCCGGCGTGCGCGCGCACCAGGTCGAGGTCTTCGGCCGTCGGGCCCGTCGCCGCCCGCGTCATCAGGTCGAACATGGTGTCGCCGGTGTAGAGCGGCCGCCCGACGAGCGCGGTGGCCATCACCATCGCCAACGAGAAGAGGTCGCTGCGCGGGTCGACCGCCAGGGCGCGCGCCTGCTCGGGTGACATGAAGAAGAGGTTGCCCTTCACCACGCCCGCCTGCGTCTGCGTCACCCGGTCGGCGCTCTTGACGATGCCGAAGTCGAGCAGCTTCACCTCGCCGCGGCCCGACACCATCAGGTTGGCCGGCGAGACGTCGCGGTGCACCAGGCCGGCGAACTGCCCGGTGTCGGTGGTGCGGGTGTGCGCGTACGAGAGCGCCTTGAGGGCCTCGTGCGCGATGGTGGCGACGAGCGGCGGCGAGAGCGCCTTGCCGAGCTTCGCCTTCGAGGCCTCGATCAACGCGTCGACGTCGCGCCCGAGGATGTACTCCTGCGCCAGGTAGTAGCCCTCGGCGTCTCGGCCGAAGTCGAAGACCGGCACGATGTTCGAGTGCACCAGCGAGGCGCCGAGGCGGGCCTCGTCGATGAACTGGTTGACCAGCTCCTGGTTGCCGGCGAGCTCGGCCTTGAGGCGCTTGAGCACGAAGGTGCGCTTGAAGCCCTCGGCGCCTCTCACCAGGGCGATCGACACCTTCGCCATGCCGCCCTGCCCCAGCGGCGCCACCACCTCGTAGCGAGAGGCCGTCGCCGAGGCCTGCGTCGAGGCGAGGCCCACGTCGGGGCTGGGCAGGGCCGGCAGCCCCGCCGCGGCCTGCGTCGCGAAGGCACCCGTCGAGAGCTTCTGCAGCACCTCGTGCGACTGCTTCAACTGGGCCTGGGTCTCGCGCAGGAGCCTGTCGCGCTCGTCATCACCTGCGGCCCGGCGCCCGACGAAGACGAGCGCCAGCACCGCCAGCAGGCTGAGCGCCCCGGCGACGCCGAAGCGCGGCCACTGCGCGCGGGCCGCGTCGGCCTCGGCGGCGTCGAGCAGGCCCTTCGGGTCGTGGAACACGGCGAGCTCGAGGCCGGGCGCGAGCTCGCGGGTGACGCAGCAGGGCGACTCGTCGAGCTTCATCGAGACGCGGCGGCGCTCGAGGCGCTCGAGACCAAAGGCCTCACCCCCGCCCAGCGGCGCCTTCGTGTCACCGTTGCCGATGAGCTGCAGCGCCACGCCTGGCGGGAGGCCCGAGAGGTCCTCGGTCGTCAGCGGCCGGCCGAGCGCGAAGAAGGCCGACTGCCCGCTCCGGTTCTGCTCCGTCGTCTTGCCGACCGCGACCACCCACGGCCGTGGCCCGACGGCGACCAGCGCGCTGGCCGAGGCCGCGCCTTCAGCCAGGGCGACCAGCCGCGTCGCGGCGGGCGACAGCGCGGGCTCTTCTTCGAACACCACGGCGGAGCCGATGAACAACGCCACCTTCGCGCCGCCGACCGGGTTCCGGAACCAGCTCTCGCTCGCCAGGGCGTCGCGGAAGGTGTTGGCCAGCTGCTCGCGGTCGCTCTGGCTGGTCGTCTCGCGCAGCAGCGCCAGGATGTTGTTGATGTTGGCCACCGCGACGGCGCGCTCCTCCATCCACCGGCGGGGCCCTTCGAGCTTCTTCGCCGCGGCGGCCCACGAGGCCTCGGCCTGCGCCTGCGCCGCGCGGCGGGCGTCGTGAACGAGGTGCTGCCGGTGCTGGGCGGACAGGACGGCGGCCCCGCCGAAGCAGAGCACCACCACCACGACCCCCAGCACCCCTCGGGCAACGCTCGACATTCGGGGAGTTCTCACCCGGAGCGGCGACGGAAGCAACGGAGTCGGCGGGGGAGCGACCCGGAGGTGCTGCATGGGGCGCCAGACGCGCGGGGCGCGGCGCTGGTTACAGCCTGGGCCCGCTCAGTGCGCGAAGGCCTCGAGGGCCGCCCGAACCGGGGCGAAGTCGGCGTCGGTCACGTCGGCGACCGCCTCGGCGAGGAACGCGGCCTTGAGCGAGTCCTTCCCGGCCGGAGAGTCGGCGCTCGTCTTGCCCGCCTGCTTGAGCAGCTCGACCTTCGCGCTCTTCACGCCGGGCGCGGCGACGAAGACGTCGTTGGGCACCTCGTCGGTGATGGTGACGACGGTCAGCTTCGCGGCGGCCTTGCCGAGAGCGCCAGCGCACCCCGAGACCTGCGCGCCCGAGGGCGACGGGTCACTGAAGGTGGCGCCGACGTCGTGGGTGCCGGCGGCGACCGCCTTGCAGACCGCGTCGTGCGAGCCCAGGAAGTCCTGCACGGTGAAGACCTGCACCGGGTTGATGCCCGCGCGCAGCAGGTGGGCCTTCGGCAACAGGTAGCCCGAGGCGCTCGAGGGCTCGACCCAGGCGACCTTGAGGCCAGAGGCCTTGCGAATGGTCTCGAGGGTCATCTTCTTGCCGGCTGGCGCGAACAGCACCGAGCGGTAGGTCGGCTTGCCGTTGCGCAGCGTGCGGAAGACGAGCTGGGCGTGCGCTTTGGCGTCGATGCGCAGGTAGGCCAGGGGCCCCATCACCGCGTAGTCGACCTCGCCCCGGGCCACCGCGAGGGCCAGCGCCTCCTGGTCCGGGTACACGCGCGACACCGTGGGCTCGCGCAGGGCGTTGCCTACGAAGCCCGAGAGCGCGGCGCTCTGGGCTTTGGCCGCCTCGGGGTTCTGTGAAGCCACCACGCCCACCACCAGGGCCGCGCGGGCCTGCTCTCGGGGCACGCTCTCTTTCGGGGCGGGCGGCTCCGCGGCGGACGACACGATGGATGAGCAGCAGATGAGGGCGACGAGGGTGCGGTGCATGAACGGCCTCCGGCGCCGACCATAGCCGTCACGCGCCCGGGTGTGGCGCGGCCTCGTGGCTCGGACGCCGTAGGAGCGGCACCGCCGCCATGCCGCGAAGCGCGCGATGGTGCCGCTCCGTCGCAGCCGAGCGCGAACGCTGGGGACCGGCCGCGCCGCCCGAGGGGTGCCGCGGACCGGCTGAGCGGCGCCTCGACGGGGGCGACGGGTGAAGCACGCGCGCCATCACATGCCGGAGACCCTCGAAGACGCGGGCAGGTCGACGCGAGCGACGTGCGGCCCAGGGGTGACCTGCCGAGCGCCTGGTGCTGGGAGCACTTTCAGATGGTGCCGGTGCGCGTGGGGGCATCCTCCGCAGCCCGAAGGCCCCCCGCGACAGGTTCGCGTAGGCTGGAGCCATGCGCGCCCTCCTCCCGCTGCTGCTCGCGGTCATCGCGGTCATCGCCAGCGCTGGCGAGCCTGGTGACGCCGGCGTGAAGCCCACCGTCGTCACCGGCCGGGTGACCGACGAGACCGGCCGCGGGCTCGTGGCCGTCAGCGTCACCCTCATCGACGGCAGCAAGCGCAGCGGCTACGTCGACCCGCACGGGTGCGGGACGTACTACGCGCAGGAGACCGTGCTGACCGGCGCCGACGGGCGCTTCACGGCCACGCTGCCCTTCCTCCCGACTCGCGCGCGCGTCGAGCCGCTTCAGTGGGTGCGGTTCCCCGAGGACCCGGTGGTGGTTCGCCCGGGCGAGCCGCTGCGCCTCGTCGGCCAGTCCATTCCCCATCGCGTCGTCACGGGCGTGGTGGTCGACGACGCCGGTGCGCCGGTGGTCGGTGCGCGGGTGGTCGGCTCCAGTGCCAGCACCACCACCGACGCCGTGGGACGCTTCGCCTTCGAGCTGCCCGAGCCAGCCTCGGGCGAGTTCCGGGTTCGGCGCATGGGCTTCAGGCCAGTGGTGCTGTCGGCCGCCGCGCTCGACCGCGTGGTGTTGCAGGAGCGCAGACCGCTGGTGACGGTGACCGTCGTCGACGCGGCGACGAAGCAGCCGGTGACGCAGCTCACCAGCGTGTCCCTCTGGCAGGGCGCCGAGCGGCTGAGCTTCTGCTCCGCGGGCCGGGCCGACGAGACGCACGAGGCGACGAATGGCGCGTGCACGCTCGACGCCGAGCCGGGAGCCGTCACCCTCAAGGTCGACGACCAGCCCGTGCGCAGCGTCCGCGTGACGAAGGCGCCGCAGCAGGCGCTCACGGTGACGGTGACGCTGGCGCCGCCGCGCGTGGTGGGGCCGCTCCGGGGGTTCTGAGGCGCGCCAGATGAGGGAGGCGCACCAAATGAAACGGCCCGTCTCCATGTTGGATGACGGGCCGTCAGTCACACCCACCGAGTCGAGCTCAGCGGGTATGTCGTGGCTGAGGAAAACTCAGACCGGGCGAACGTTCTGCGCCTGCAGGCCCTTCGGGCCACGCGCGACGTCGAACTCGACCTTCTGACCTTCCTGCAGGGTGCGGAAGCCCTGGGTCTGGATCGCAGTGTGGTGGCAGAAAACATCTTCCCCGCCGCCGTCCTGCGAGATGAAACCAAAGCCCTTCGCATCGTTGAACCACTTCACGGTACCAGTCGCCATCGTCTGCTTTCAGTGTTCCGGCTGCATTCATTGCTGCCGTGCCCGGAGAAGCCGGGCCACACGCTCCTACATCGGTTTCGCGCCGAGTGGGAGTCCCCCGGTGTCGATTCTGAGTGACGGTCGCCAACCCCCTTGAAACTACTGGCAGTCTCTGGGCCCCGCGGTATCAGGGGCCATGCGCCTGGCTCCCTTCTTCCTCGTGCTGATCAGCGCATCGGCCTGCCTCGATCGGATCATCCTCGACGGCACGGTGAAGTCGACCCGCGACGCAGCCGGGGCCTTCGACACCCTCTCTGACCTCGAGGTCGCGCGCATCGGCGCGGCGTCGAGCCTGGTGCAGCTCGAGGGCATGCAGCGCCTGGCGCCCGACAACGAAGACGCGCTGTACCTGCTGACCCAGTCGTGGGCTGGCTACGCGGGCGCCTTCATCGAAGACGAGTGGGAGCAGGCCATCGACAAGGGTGACGACGACGCCGAGGTGTTTCAGGCCCGCCGCGCGCGCGACGCCTACGACCGCGCGGTGCGCTTCGGCACCCTGCTGCTCGAGCAGAAGCGGCCGGGCTTCGTCGCGGCGATGAAGAACGTCGACACCATCACGGCCTACCTCGCGGGCTTCACCAACAAGGCCGACGCCGAGCCGCTGCTGTGGCTGGGCGCCGCGTGGCTGTCGCGCGGGAGCGTGGCGTCGGAGGACTCGGCCATCGTCGCGGAGCTCTACGTCGGCGTCGCCCTGCTCGAGCGCGCGGTCGCCCTCGACGAGGGCGTCGGCTACGCGACCGGGCTCGCGGCGCTCGGCGCCTACCACGCGCGGTCACCAGACGCCGAGCTGCCCGAGGCCAGGCGGCTGTTCGAGCGCGCCCTCACCCTCACCAGCCGCGGGGCCCTCACCGTGCAGCTGCTCTACGCGCAGACCTGGGCCTGCAACGCGCACGACCAGGCCGCCTACGGCAAGCTGCTGGCCGAGGTGGTCGAGGCGGGCGACGTGCTGCCTGCCCAGCGCCTCGAGAACGTCGTCGCGAAGAAGAAGGCTCAGCGGTACCTGGGCCCGCCACGCCTCAAGCGCTGCTCGTTCTGAAGCCCCCCGGAGATCCATGCGCCCGTTCACGCTGCTGTTCTTGCTCGTGTCGTCCCTCGCCTTCGCCGACCCGGTCACCCTGAAGATCGGCTCCCTCGCGCCGCGGGAGTCTCCCTGGGGCGTCGTGCTGCGCACGTGGGTGAAGGCGGTGCACGAGAAGACCCACGGCGAGGTGGAGATCGAGGTCTTCTGGAACGCCACCCAGGGCGACGAGGCCGCCCAGCTGAGCAAGCTGAAGACCGGCCAGCTCGACGGCGCGGTAGTGAGCGCCACCGGCCTGGCGGTCGTCGACCCGACGGTGAACGTGCTCCAGGTGCCGGGCCTCATCGACAGCTGGGCGAAGCTCGACGCCGTGCGCGACGCGCTCACCCCGCGGTTCCAGGCCTCGTTCAAAGCCAGGGGCTTCGTGCTGGTCGGCTGGGGCGACATCGGCCTGGACCGGTGGCTGTCGAAGGGCTTCGCCCTCGCCGCGCCGACCGACTTGAAGGACAAGCGCCCCTGGGTGTGGCGTGACGACGTGCTGCTGCCCTCGCTCTTTCAGGCGGCCGGCGTCACCGCGGTGCCGCTGGGTGTGCCCGAGGTGCTGCCCGAGCTGACGACGGGCAACGTCAACGCCATGAGCATCTCGGCGCTCGCGGCCGAGCAGCTCCAGTGGAGCGGCCGCCTCGACCACATGTCGCTGGCCGTCGTCGCGCCCAACATCGGCGGCATGCTGCTGACGCAGAAGAAGCTCGACACCTTGAGCGAGCAGAACCGCGCCATCGTGCTCGAGACGGGCGCGCTCACCTGCAAGGCGCTGACGACGCGCATCCGCAACGAAGACGACAAGGCCTTCGCGCGGCTGAAGGAGAAGATGACGGTGGTGACGTCGACCCCGGAGCAGACGGCCGCCTGGCGGACGCTGTACCGTGAGACCCGCGCCCGGCTGGCGAAGGGCGCGCTCCCGGCCGACCTGATGGACGAGGTGGAGAAGCTCAAGCCGTGACCTCCCTGCTGGCCCGCGTCGACCGCTGGTGGACGCGCCTCGAGGTAGCGCTCGCCTGCTCGACCGCCGGCGCGTTGGTGGCGTCGTTGGGCGCGTGGGTGGTGCTCAAGGGCCTGGCAGCGCAGACCACCAGCACCTTCTTCGCCGGCGCGGCGCTGCGCAGCGGCGCGCTGGCGCTGCTGGCGGGCCTCGTCACCTTCAGGCTGGCAAAGGGCCGGGCGCTCCCGACCGCGGTGGCGTGCGCGGCGGGCGCGGTCGGCGGCGTGGTGCTGC
>JACSRE010000287.1 GCA_014879945.1 Myxococcus sp. | reverse complement strand
CAGGCCGTGCTCGTCAGCCGGCCGCTCATCGCCGTCAAGCGCGTCACCCCCACCGCCCCGTCGGCCAGCCGCTACCCGATGGCCCCGGGCCGCAAGGTCACCGCCGGTGACGAGAAGGTCTTCCGCGTCGTCCCCAACCAGTTCGCCCCCGGCTCGAAAGAGGCCACCGCGCGCGAGAAGGAGCGCGGCCGCGGCACCGGCAAGCGCGAGAAGGACAAGGAGACCACCAGCACCACCGACATTCGCGAGATCATCTTCGGCCGCACCGCCATTCCCGTGCGCGGCAAGAAGAAGAAGCCGACCAAGAAGGGTCAGAAGACCCTCATCACCCAGATGGCCGAGGACAAGAAGGTCATCAAGGTGCAAGACGGTATCGCCGTCAGCGATCTCTCGCAGCGCATGGGCGTCAAGACCTCGGACATCATCAAGAAGCTGATGGCCGGCGGGAAGATGGCCACCGCGAACCAGATGGTCGACCCCGAGACCGCCGGCATCCTCGCGGCCGACTTCGGCTGGTCGGTGAAGAAGGTGGGCTTCGAGGTCGAAGACTTCCTCCCGAAGGTCGAAGAGAAGCCCGAGGACTACACCTCGCGCCCGCCGGTCGTCACGGTGATGGGCCACGTGGACCACGGCAAGACGTCGCTGCTCGACGCCATTCGCCAGGCCAACGTCGCCGAGGGCGAGACCGGCGGCATCACCCAGCACGTCGGCGCCTACACGGTGAAGTCCACGCAGGGTGAGATCACCTTCCTCGACACGCCCGGCCACGAGGCCTTCTCGGCCATGCGCGCGCGCGGCGCCAACGTCACCGACGTGGTGGTGCTGGTGGTGGCCGGCGACGACGGCGTGATGCCTCAGACGAAAGAGGCCATTCAGCACGCCCAGAAGGCCGAGGTGCCCATCGTGGTGGCCATCAACAAGATGGACCTGCCGGGCGCCAACGCCGACCGCGTGAAGAAGGACCTCGCCGACGTGGGCCTGCTCGCCGAAGACTGGGGCGGCGACGTCATCATGGTGCCCGTCTCGGCCAAGACGCGGCAGGGGCTCGATCTGCTCCTCGAGAACCTCGCGCTGCAGTCCGAGGTGCTCGAGCTCAAGGCGAACGCGGGCCGCCCTGCCATGGGCGTGGTGCTCGAGGCCCGCCTCGAGAAGGGCCGCGGCCCCATCGCGACCGTGCTCGTGCAAGAGGGCACGCTCCGCAAGGGTGACGCGCTCGTCAGCGGCGCCCACTTCGGCCGCGTGCGCATGATGGTCAACGATCGCGGCCAGACCATCGACGAGGTCAAGCCCGGCTACTCGGCCGAGGTCATCGGCATGTCGGGCGTGCCCACGGCCGGCGATCTCTTCAACATCGTGGCCGACGAGAAGGCCGCCAAGCAGATCGCCGATCACCGCATCTTGAAGGCGCGCCAGGCCGAGGCCGGCAAGACGTCGCGCGAGACGCTCGACGACCTGCTCGCCAAGCAGAAGGTCGCCGAGCAGAAGGAGCTCAAGATCGTGCTCAAGGCCGACGTCTCGGGCTCGCTCGAGGCCGTCGCCGACGCGATCAACAAGCTCTCGACCAAGAAGGTGAAGGTCACCATCGTGCAGAAGGGCGTCGGCATGATGACCGAGACCGACATCAACAACGCCGCCGCGTTCGGGGCGATGGTCTTCGGCTTCAA
Organism: Myxococcus sp.; assembly: GCA_014879945.1. GTDB lineage: Bacteria > Myxococcota > Myxococcia > Myxococcales > Myxococcaceae > Xiheimicrobium. The sequence goes on along the minus strand of JACSRE010000287.1, from coordinate 10,582 downwards.
CTCGCGGCCCGAGTCGGGCGCCGAGGCCGCCGCCAAGCACCTCGGCGTGAAGTGGGCGACCTACGGGATCATCTACGAGCTGCTCGAGGTGGTCATCAAGCACATGGAGGACCTGCTCGAGCCCATTCGCACCGAGAAGAAGCTGGGCAAGGCCGAGGTGCGCAGCCTCTTCAACGTGCCCAAGCTCGGCACCATCGCCGGCTCGGCGGTGCTCGACGGCGTCATCAAGCGCAACGCGTACCTGCGCCTGTTCCGCGCGAACAAGCAGATCTTCCAGGGCAAGGTCTCGAGCCTGCGCCGCTTCAAGGACGACGTGAAGGAGGTCGCCGTCGGCTTCGAGTGCGGTATCGGCATCGACGGCTTCAACGAGCTCGAGGCCGGCGACGTGATCGAGGCCTTCGAGATCGAAGAGACGCGGCCGAGCCTCGGCTGACGAGGCGTCGGTGAGCTTCGGGCGGGCGCCTGCCAGGTGCGCCCGCCCGTCTTTGCGTCAGTCTCCTCGTGGTCGCGCTTCAGTGGAGTCCGTCATGTTCGTCTGCGTCGCCCGAGTGACGATCGACATTCCCGCGGCGGGCTCGCTCAAGGGCAAGCGCCAGGTGCTCCGCCGCGTCACCGACCGGGTGAAGGCCAAGTTCAACGTGGCCGTCGCCGAGGTCGACGACAACGACGTCTACACCCGCGGGGTGATCGCGCTGGCCGTGGTGGGCAACGATCGCCGCCACGTCAACGAGATGATGGACAAGATCCTCCAGTACATCGAGGACATGTACGTCGCGCCCGTCGCCCACCGCGAGCTCGAGATCCTCGCCTTCGGCGATCAGCTCTTCTCGAGGGGCAACGAGGACTTCGACCTCGCCAACCTCACCATTCCCCGCGGAGAGCGCTCCCTGGCCGAGGCCGAGGGCCTGGGTGATTGGGAAGATCGCCACGCGCGTCAGCCCCCCGTGCCGTCGCCGTCAGCCCCCCGCAAGCCGGGGCCCCGGGCGTCGGCCCCCAGGCCTTCAGCCCCCAACAACCTCTCGCTCGAAGACGCGCGCGCGCTGGCGCGCAGCCTTCGAAACCGGCGAGAGTGGGAACGGTCGCACGACGGCGACGAGGAGTAGTCCATGGCATCGAAGGTCAGACCGGAGCGCGTCGGGCAGGAGATTCAGGCCGCCGTCGCCGACATGCTCATTCGGGGCGAGCTGCACGACCCCCGCATCGGCTTCATCACCATCACCGGCGTCAAGGTCTCGCCCGACCTCCGGGTGGCGCGCGTCTACTACTCGATGATCGGCACCGACGAAGAGAAGGCCCGAACCCAGCAGGGCCTCGACGCCGCCAAGGGCTACGTGCGCCGCGAGGTGACGAGCCGCGTGCAGCTGCGCGTGTCGCCCGAGGTCTTCTTCACCTTCGACGGCTCCCTCGAAGAGGGCGACAAGATCGAGCGCCTCATCAAAGAGGTGAAGGCGAAGGAAGGCTGGTAGCCGGCAAGTGAACGGCGTGCTGGTGGTCGACAAGCCGAGAGGGCCGACGTCCTTCGACGTGGTGCAATTGGTTCGCCGGGCGCTGAAGGTGAAGAAGGCGGGGCACACCGGCACCCTCGACCCGATGGCCACCGGCGTGATGGCGGTGTGCCTGGGCGACGCGACGCGCATCGTGCAGGTGCTGACCGACGGCGACAAGGCCTACGACGCGACCGTCAAGCTGGGCGTCACCACCGACACCCTCGACGCCGAGGGCGCGGTGCAGCGAACGCGCGCGGTGCCGGCGCTCACCCGTGAGGCGCTCGAGGTGGCGCTGGCGCGGTTCCGCGGGCCGCAGCTCCAGACGCCCCCGATGTACTCGGCGATTCGCAAAGACGGGAAGCGGCTCTACGAGCTGGCGCGCGCCGGCGAAGAGGTGGAGCGCGAGGCGCGCCCGGTGACGGTGTACGCGCTGACGCTGAACGACTTCTCGTCAGACGAGCTCAAGCTCTCGGTGCGCTGCAGCAAGGGCTTCTTCGTGCGCACGCTCGCGGCCGACCTCGGCGAGGCGCTGGGCTGCGGCGCGCACCTCACCGCGCTCCGGCGAACGCAGAGCGGGCCGTTCTTGTTGGCGCGGGCGGTGCCGCTCGCCGACCTCCTGGAGCAGGGCGCCGCGGCGGTGGCGGGGAAGCTGGCCACCCTCGACGAGTCGCTGGCCTTCCTCCCCGAGGTGAAGACGAGCGCCGCCGAGGCCGAGCGCGTCAAGCACGGCGGGGTGGTCGAGGTCGCCAGGCCCGACGAGGCGATGGTGAGGGTCACCGGCCCTGGCGGCGAGGTGCTGGCCCTCGCCGAGGTCCGTCGGGGGCGCCTGATCTACAAGCGCGTGCTGGCCAACCAGGCCGACTGAGGCTCACGCTGCCCGGCGGGCGCGCTCGCTGGCCGCCTGAGTTCACAACGGACGATGAGTGGGGCAGGGTTGGGGCTCTCTGTGCCCCGCGCGCGAAGCTGACGAGGTCTCACTCCATGCTGAAGCAGTGGTCGGCGACGCTCGGCCTCGCGGCGGTCTACTTCGCGGCGGCCTGGCTGGGGCTGCAGGTCGCGGTGCCTCCGGGGAACGCGACGGCCCTCTGGCTGCCTTCTGGCATCGCGCTCGCGACTGTGCTGCTCCTGGGCCGAAGGGTCTGGCCTGGCATCGCGCTGGGCGCCTTCGCGGTGAACCTGGCGTTCTTTCCAACGCCGTCGCCCGCCGGCGACGTGGTGGGCGCGCTGGCGATCGCGGCAGGGTCGACGTCTGCGATTCTCCTCGCGGCGTTCGCGATCGAGCGCCTCGGGGGCCGCGCGATCCTCTCGACGGCGCCCGGCGTGATCGCCTTCGTCGCCGTCACCCTGGGCGCGGCGCTCCTGTCTGCCTCGGTCGGGCTGCTGGCCACGATGATCACGGGCGAGCTCTCGGGCGCGGCGGTGCCGCGTTTCTGGCTGACCTGGTGGCTCGGCGACACCGTCGGCATGCTCGCGGTGGCGCCGCTGGTGCTCACGACCGGCGCAGGCGCCCAGCCCAGGCGCGTGGCCGAGGGCGTGGCGCTGACCCTCTTGACGCTGGCGGTGACGCAGACGCTCTTCGGCCGACCGCTCCCGTGGCCCGGCGGCACCGCGATGCCGTTGACGTGGCTGGTGTTCGTGTCGCTCACCTGGGCGGGGGCGCGCTTCAAGGCGCCCATGGTCGCGGCCCAGACCCTCCTGCTCTACGCGATGGCGAGCTGGGGCACGCTGGTGGGCCGAGGCCCGCTGGCCGGGCTGGCGCAGCCGACGGCCCTGCTGGTGCTCGACGCCCTGCTCGTCACCGTGCTCCTCTCGGCGCTCCTGCTCTCGGCCGCGCAGTCGGTCGCGGCGCGCACCCGAGAGGCCCTCGAGGATCGGGTGCGGGAGCGCACCGACTCACTCCAGCAGTCACATCAGGCGCTCCTGACGCAGCGGGAGGAGCGCGCCCGAATCGACGCCCGGCTGTCGGCGCTCGAGAAGGAGGAGGCGCTGGGCCGCCTCGCTGGGGGCGTCGCGCACGACTTCAACAACCTGCTGACGGTGATCACCAGCTCGGCCGATCTGATCAACCTCGACCGGGCCGCCTCGGCCGAGACGCGCGACGCGGCGCAGGCGGTGCTCGCGGCGGCCGAGCGCGCCGCGGAGCTGACCCGGCACCTGCTCGCGGTGGCGCGGCGCCAACCTGGGAAGGCGCGGCCGGTCGATCTCGTCGCGGTGCTGGCCGACCTGCGACGGCTGGTCCGGCCGATCCTCCCCGAGAACATCACCCTCGACGTCGAGCTGATGCCGCTCACGGTGTCGATCGACCCGACCCAGCTCGAGCAGGTGCTGTTGAACCTGGCGATCAACGCCCGCGACGCGATGACGCGGGGCGGCCGGCTGGTGATCACCGTCAGCCCGCGGGTCCTCGACCCGGCCGAGGCGGCGGCGCTCGACGTGGCGCCCGGAGACTGGGCCCTCATCGCGGTGACGGACGACGGCGACGGCATGAGCCCCGAGGTGCAGCAGCGCATCTTCGAGCCCTTCTTCACCACGAAGCCGGCGCCGGTCGGCACGGGCCTGGGCCTGTCGTCGGCGCTGGGCATCGTTCGGCAGGCAGGCGGGGCCATTCGGGTGACGAGCGCGCTCGGCCGTGGCTCGACGTTCGAGGTCTGGCTGCCCGCGGTCGTCGCGGCGCCGGTCGACGCGCCCGCGGCGCCAGCGGTGGTGAAGCCGGTGCAACGAGAGACGATCCTGCTGGTCGAAGACGAGGCGATGGTTCGCCGGGTCGTCGCGACGACGCTCGAGCGCGCCGGCTACCACGTGCTCGTGGCGGCCGACGGTGAAGAGGGCCTGGCCCTCGCGCGCAGCAGGCGCGCCGAGATCGCGCTGGTGCTGACCGACGTGGTGATGCCGCGGCTGGGGGGCTTCGACCTGGCGCGTGCGCTGCGCGCGGAGGGGCCGGTTCGGGTGCTCTTCATGTCGGGCTACAACGAGCTCCAGCGCGAGCTGGCCGACGAGGTGGTGCTGACCAAGCCCTTCGCGGCCTCGCGGCTCCTGGCCGCGGTCGGCTACAGCCTCGGCGAGGCCCCGCGCTAGGGGCCGTGTGGGCGCGGGTGTGGAGATGGGCGCACGACGTAAAGCCCCTCGCCAGATGATGTGAGGGCCAGGCCGAGCGCCGGCTCCGAAGATGTCTGCATGAACCTCCGCGTTGGCAGCACTGGGCAGTCCGTTCGCACCCTGCAGGAACGACTTCAGACGGCGGGCTTCGACCCCGGGCCGCTCGACGGTGACTTCGGGCCCCGGACCGATCGCGCGCTGCGCTCCTTCCAGCAGGCGCGCGGCCTCCAGGTCGACGGCGTGGCGGGGCCCGCCACGGCCGGAGCGCTCGGCCTCTCGGGCTTCGACGCCCCACCGCCGCGGGTGGACGGCGGCCAGGGCTCCGCGGGCGTCGCCCCTCCCGGCGGCAGGGGAACGGGCACCACCCAGGAGTTTCTGTGGAACGCGCTCGGGCAGCGCGGGAAGCCGTACGTCTTCGGCGCCGAGGCCAGCCCCAGCGACAGCGATCCGCGCGCGTTCGATTGCTCCGAGCTGATCGAGTGGGCGGCGCGGCGCGCGGGCGTCAGCTTCCCCGACGGGAGCGCGAACCAGATCGCCGCCACCACGCCGATGTCGGTGGAAGAGGCGCTGCGCACCCCCGGGGCGCTGCTGTTTCGGGCCGGCGACCCGAACCACATCGCCATCAGCCTCGGCGACGGCCGCACCATGGAGGCGCGAGGGCGCCGCTACGGCACCGACATCTTCGACGACGCCGCCAGCCGCGGGTGGACGCGCGCGGGCACCATTCCCGGGTTGAGCTGACGCTGCCGCGTCAGATTGCCTCGGACACCGACGCCAGCAGGAACTCGTGGGTCCGCATCGCCGGGGTCACCGTCTCGGCGTCGTTGGCGGCCTCGCGCTCGACCGAGAGGGCGTCGCACCTGGTGAACGCGTCGGCCACCGACTGGTTGAAGCGGAAGTTGTTCACCGGGCCGACGACCTGGCCGTCCTCGATGAGGAAGGTGCCGTCGCGGGTGAGGCCGGTCAGCAGGAGCGTCGGGCCGTCGACCCAGTTGGTGTACCAGACGCGGCTGATCAACACGCCGCGGCGAACGCCCTCGAGCAGCTTCGCGCGTGGGGTGGCGCCGGCGGCGAGCTCGAAGCCTCCGTGGCCTCCCACCGGCTGGCGGTGGGTCTTCTCGGCCCAGAACCTCGAGGTGCTCAGGGCGTCGATGCGCCCCGCGGTGATCCACGGCTGGGGGCCGAGCGCGCGGCCCTCGGCGTCGAAGGGCAGCATCGGCGTGCGGGGGCTCGTCGGGTCGCTGCGCAGCGTCACCAGCGGCGACAGCAGCGACTCGTCGACCCGGCTCTGGCCCTCCCCGCGCGAGAAGAAGGAGCGCCCCTCGTCGGCGGCCCGCTGATCCATCGCGCTCCACAGCGACTCGGCGAGCACCGCGGTGGCCGCGGGCTCGAGCACCACCGTGTACCGCCCGGGCTTGAGCCGGCGCGGGTTCTCGGAGCGCCTGGCCGTCTCGCACGCCGTCGTCGCCACCGCGGCGGCGTCGAGGCCTTGCAGGCGTCGGCCGTAGAACTGCCCACGCCCCGAGCCGGTGCCCGACGGTGTTCGGGCGGTCACGGTGAGCTGCAGCCCGGTGGCGGGGTGCACCCGCGACAGGCCGCGCGACGACGCCTTGCCGACCAGCCCGCTCCACTGGAACAAGAAGCCGGCGGTCGAGAGCCCGAGGGAGCGCCCCGGAGCGAGCGCCTGGTGCACGAGGGCCGCCCGCGCCTTGGCGTCGAGCCCGTCGACCTTCGGGTCGAAGGCCAGCGGGTTTCGGGCCACGGGCTGCGCGCCGAGCACCGGCATCAGCTCAGGGTCTTCGGGGGCCAGCTGCGCCAGCCGCGCGGTGCGCTCCACCAGCGCGGCGATCGAGGCGTCGTCGGTCTGGTTGCTCGAGCTGGTGGCGGCCTGGCGCCCCAGCTGGATCGACACCGTCAGCCCCGCCTCGTCGATCTCGCCCGACGTCGTCACCCCGTTGCGCGAGAACCGCACGTGGGCCCGCCGCGACGACTCGAGGCCCACGAAGACCTCGGCCTTCGGCGCGCGCTTCGCGGCGGCCGCGAGCACCTTCTGCATCGCCTGCCGCAGCTGCTTCTCGGAGAGCGGCACGGATCAGGCCCCCTTCTTCGCGCGCGTGTTGATGACCGAGATCTTCCGGAACCGTGTCGGCGGGCAGCCGTGGCTGACCGGGTTCGACTGCGCGGGCTCGCCCTTGCCGTCGTCGAAGGCCGAGCCGAGCCGGAACTCCTGGGCGCCGCCGATCAGATCGCAGGCGTTCCAGAACTCCAGGGTGTTGGACTGGTAGCCGACGTCGCGGAGCGCGCGGGTGACCTTCCCCTTCTTCACCTCGTAGAACATCTGCCCGGTGAACTGGAAGTTGTAGCGCTGGTGGTCGATCGACCAGCTGCCGTTGCCGAGCACGTAGACGCCGTCGTCGGTGGCCTCGATGAGCTGCTTGACGCCGAGGGGCTCGTGGCCCGGCTGGAGCGAGACGTTGGGCATGCGCTGGAACGGCACCGAGGCGTGGTCCTGGGCGTAGGCGCACCCGCGCGACTGGGGCTCACCAATCCACCCGGCCTGCTCGCGCGTCGTCTGGTAGCCGACGAAGCGGCCCTGCTCGACCAGGTTCCACCGGCCGGTGCGCACGCCGTCGTCGTCGTAGCCGCAGGTGGCCAGGCCGCCGGGCGTCGTCTTGTCGGCGAAGAGCGTGACGTGGGGGGCGGCGTACTGGAGCTTCTTGAGCTTGTCGGGCGTGGCGAAGCTGGTGCCGGCGAAGTTCGCCTCGTCGCCGAGGGCCCGGTCGAGCTCGGTCGGGTGGCCCACCGACTCGTGAATCGTCAGCCACAGGTTCTCGGGCGAGAGGATGAGGTCTCGGCGTCCGGGCTCGACGGGCGGGGCGGCGAGCTTCTCGCGCGCGTCTTCGGCCACCTGCGCGGCGTCTTCGACGAAGCGCGACTCGGCGAGGTACTCCCAGCCGGCCTGGCGGGCCTGGCCGTCCCAGCCGCGTGAGACGAAGTCACCGTCTCTCACCAGCGTCACCGAGTACGAGGGCCCGATGCGGGTGATGGCCTGCTCGATGAGCGCGCCCTCGGTGTTCGCGAACAGCTTCCACTCCAGCCGGGTCGAGAGGCTCGCCTCGGAGAAGGCCGTCACCTTCTGCTGGCGCAGCGTGTGCGAGATGCCCAGCAGCAGCTCGAGCTTGTCGGCGACGGGGATCTTGAAGGGGTCCTTTGCGAGCGGGGTCTGCCACACGTCGACGTGGGCGGCGGTCGGCGCGAGCTCGATGGGCCTGTCGCGCAGGCTGGCGTTGGCGGTGGCGATGGCGACGGCCTTCTGGGTGACGCGCTTGACCTCGAGGGCGTCGACTCGCGCCGTGGCCGCGAAGCCCCAGGCGCCGTCTTTGAGCACCCGCACGCCCACGCCGTAGCGCTCGGAGTCCGTGGTGCCCGCGGGGTGATCGTCGCGCACCGAGACGTTCTCTTCGCGGCGGCGGTGAACCCGGACGTCGGCGTAGCTGGCGCCCGAGGCCCGCGCGGTCGAGAGCGCCGCGTCGATCACCGCCAGCAAGAGCGGCTCGAGGACGAGGCCGCGGGCGTCAGAGAGCCCGGCGCGCGAGGCGATGACCGACGCCGCCGCGAGGCCGCTCGAGGTGAGGAACTGGCGTCTGCTCACAGGCGACATCGCGCGAACGTGACGGGCGGCGCCCCGGCAGGCAAGCGTCGAGCAGCCGGTGACGTTCGTTGGCGAGGTGACGCACCGGGCCGGAGAGGCGGTCGGCTTTGCGCAACCGCGGGGCCCCGGGTGTAAGAGCGACAGCTGTTCACTCGCAGTCGAGAGGTTTCCGCACGCATGCCCGGTCCGATCTCGAACAACCGCGTCACCACCCCGCAGACGACGTCCACCACCTCCACCACCGCCACCAGCAGCACCACCGTGACGACCCCTGCGGCGCCGGCCGCGCCCGCGAACCCCGCCTGGGCGCCCCGTGGCTCGACGGCGTTGGGCGGCCGGGTGGGGCGCAACGACCCCGATGGCATGGTGAACCGCGTTCAGATCCCCGTGAGCGCGCCGATGCACCGCAAGGGCGTGGCGACGTTCGAGGGCGCGAAGCTCAAGCCCGAGGTGCTCGAGCGCGCCTTCGGCGGCATCAAGGCCGAAGACTTCGGCACCACCCGGGTCAAGCTCCCCGGCATGGGCGGCCCGGGCAAGGAGTTCACCGTGCGCGACATGCAGTACGACCTCGGCGGCGGGAAGCTCGGCATGCGCATGGTGCCGGTGAAGGACAACGACCCGGCGGGCAACAAGGCCATGGACGACCTCATTCGCAAGGAGTCGAAGCTGGGGCCCAACGAGCCCATCTTCACCCTGGTGGCCTATCTCCACCCCGAGAAGCACACCGGCTCGATCAAGGAGCTCGGTGACACCATGCTCAAGACCGAGATGGGCAACACCCACACCGGCGCGTACGTGGGCGGGGGGAAGACGACCAACTCGCCCGAGAACTACCACGGCAAGACCTGGCAGGTGAAAGGCTACCCGGCCAACGTGCAGGTGATCTCGCTCGCCAACACGCCGCAGGGCACGCTGAACAAGAACCTGCTCGCCGCCGACAGCGTGCTGAACAACGGGGTGAAGTTCCCTCCCGACTACAAGAACGACCCCTTCAAGACGGTCGATCTCAACACCACGCTGATGTTCTACCGCGACTGGATCAAGGGCGAGGCGTACCTGAAGGACGACCCGAGCTGGCACACCTACTGCGCCGAGCACAAGACCATCGTCACCAACGTCGGCCTCAACGTTCCGCACAACGAGAACTCGTTCAAAGAGATCTTCGGCGCCGACGAGGGCGCGAAGCTGTGGGGCCAGTTCAAGGACAAGTTCAAGGCGGCCAACGGGCGTGAGTTCACCGCCGCCGACGAGACGCACTTCGAGCCGCTGTGGAAGAAGGAGGGCCTCAAGCCCGAGCAGATCCGCGCGCCCAGCAAGGCGGAGTACGACGCCCACCAGGCGGCGCGCTTCGACGGCACCCTCAAGTCGGGCGCCTATCGTGGCTATGAGCCGCTGCCGGTGGGCCGCTCGCTGGCGTGGAAGCCCGAGTCCACCGCCGACCTCATCAAGAACTTCATGGAGACCTACGCGCCCTTCAAGGAGGTCGGTGGCGTCATCAGCTCGGCGGCCATCTTGAGCTTCAAGCAGGTCGCCATGGAGCGCATGGGCATCAGCGACGCCGACTTCATGAAGCTCGCCAAGCCGCTGCTGCAAGAGATGATGGCGGCCGAGGCGCTGGCGCGCGCGCCCACCGACCCGGCGAAGCTGCCGGAGTGGTCGCAGCAGACGACCGGCGCGCTCTACGTGGGCCTGGGCGGCAAGCCCCAGGACTTCGCGCCCGGCGGCACCGTCAACCCGGCGCTGATGGGCCTGGCGAAGGAGCTGATGGGCAAGGTGCCCACCGCGTTGGCGCAGCTGCCGAAGGTGGCCAACCTCGACGCCGGCAAGCGCAACGACTACGCCAACGGGTGGATGCGCAGGAACATTCAGGACGAGCTGGCCGCGGCGCGCGGCGCCATGGTGTCGGACCCGGGCAAGACCGAGTTCTACTCGCCGCCCGCCATCACCAACCGGGTGGTCAACGGCATCGTCGACTCGAACCGCTTCGTGAACATTCGGGTGGTGGCCACGGCGGTCGACGCCAGCGAAGTGCAGTGACGCGGCTCGGCTGACCTGGGCCCGCGTCTTCTGGAGACGGAGCGCGGGCCTCGAAGCCGTCAGGTGCGGGGGGCGTCGCCGGCCTCGGCCGCGCTGGTCTCTCCGCCGGCGCGGCGCAGGCCGAGCGACTTCATCTTCTTGTAGAAGTGCCCACGCTCGAGGTCGAGCAGCCGGGCGGCCTCGGTGGCGTTGTCCCTGGTGAAGGCGAGCGCGCCCAGAATGATCTCGCGCTCGGCCTCCTCCACCTGATCGCGGAAGGGCTTGTCCGGCCGGAAGGCCTTCGCCGGCGGCGCTGGCGCAGCGGCGGGGC
>JACSRE010000367.1 GCA_014879945.1 Myxococcus sp. | reverse complement strand
GCCCCACCCCCGCCGGCGCCGCCGCCACCAGCGCCCGCTGTCGTCACCTGGAGCGAGAACGAGCCCGACGCGGTCGACGCCGAGGAATCGACCCAGATGAAGTAGGTGCCGACGCTCAGCTGGCCCGTCGTGACGGTGGCCGTCCCAAAGAACGGCGCGGAGTCACAGGCCAGCGTGGTGCTGGTGGCGCAGCTCGAGCGCACGCTCACGCGCGGCGTGAAGCCCGTCGCGGTGACCGTGGCGGTAAACGACGTCGGGGTGTTCAGCATCACGCTGTACACCGCGTCGGGACCCGCCCCGCTGCAGGCGCTGGTGTCATCGGCGAAGCCCGTCAGCGAGCCGCCGATGGACGCGGAGCCGTTGAAGAGGGTCAGCCCTACTGGCGAGGCACAGCTGTCGCCGAGCTGACTCGCGCCGCCACCGGAGCCTCCGCCTGAGCCGCCACCCGAGCCTCCACCTGAGCCGCCCCCTGCGCCACCGCCACTCCCCGGGACGCACCCGAGGGTGACCTGGTTGCAGACCTGGCCGCTCGCGCTGCAGTTCACGCACATGAAGGCGCCGAACCCGCACGAGGTGTTGCTCGCGTTGTTGGGCGCCGTGACGCACGTCGTCCCCTGGCAGCAGCCGGTGGGGCAGTTGCCCGAGTTGCAGCTCGCGCTCCCGCCGCCCGCGCTCCCGCCGCCCGCGCTCCCGCCACCAGCGAAGCCGCCGCCCGCGCTCCCTCCACCAGCACTCCCGCCGAAGCCGCCGCCGCTCGTCCCAGCGCCGGTGTTGCCGCCGGTGCAGGCCCCGAAGGAGCACGACTGCCCGAGCGGGCACGACTTGCACGTCTCACCCCGCGAGCCGCACTGGTTCGACGTGGTGAGCGAGACGCAGAGGCCGCTGGTCGAGTCACAGCAGCCGTTGCACGAGGTCGGCGTACACATCGGCCGCGACGGCCCACAGCTCGTGGCGGTGAGGCCCCCAAAGGCGAGGCCAAGACAGAGCGCGGCGAACGGAAGAGAGAAGAGCTTCATGGACACAAGACACCCGAGCACCCGCCCGAGTGCAACCCCTTCTGTCTCAACGTCGGGCGAGGCCCACTGCAGTGGCGGCGCGCGCCCCGACCAGCTGCCGACGCGGAAACACGCCGCTGCGCCACAGCGCCACGACGAGGGCGGCGGCCAGCAGCCCCGCCAGCAGAAACCACAGCCACCACCGCGAGGGCTTGTCGGGCGCCTGCCGCCAGGTGGCCTCGATGGAGGGGTCGTGTGAGGGCTCCACGGCCGTGCCCGTCGGCGCCAGCGCCCGCACGGTGCCGCCAGCGTCGGGCTGCACGCGGGCCACGCCGGGCCGAGACGGGCTGGTGGGCAGCTTCGACGGGTCGACCCAGGGCACCTCGACCGACTCCTCCGCCCGGTCAGGCCGCCGCGCCCGCGCGCTCTCTTCATCGACGAACAGCGTGGCCTCGCGCTGCGCCTGGTTGGCGAAGGTCTGCTCCGGCGCGCGCGGCGACGACGCGCCGTCGGCGGTGGGCACCAGCTGCGGCCGGTTGGGCGCCGTGGGCGCGTCGGGCCCGGGCACCAGCTTCCTCCGGGGCGAGGGCCACGCCGAGACCTGCAGCCCGCGCAGGCCGGCGACGAACTCCTCCATGTTCTGAAACCGCTCGAGCGGCTGCTTGGCGCACGCGCGGCGGATGAAGGCGTCGACGCCCTCGTGGCCGAGCAGCCCGTCGACGCTGCGCAGCGCGGGCACCGGCTCGTTCATCTGCCGCAGCAGCACCTGCGACAGGTTCTTCCCGTCGAAGGCCGGCACCCCGGCGAGCATCTCGAACAGCATCAACCCCAGCGCGTAGACGTCGGTGCGCGCGTCGAGCGGCAGGTCACGAATCTGCTCGGGCGACATGTACCGCGGCGTGCCGGCGAGCATGCCCTCGGCCGTCAGGCGCACCGCGCCCTGGTTCATCAGCCGCGCGATGCCGAAGTCGAGCACCTTCACCCGCGCGCCGCCGAGGTCTCTGCGCATGCGCACGTTCTCGGGCTTGATGTCGCGGTGCACGATGCCGCGCGCGTGGGCGAAGGCGAGCACCTCGGCCACCTGGATGCAGATGTCGCGCGCCTCGTCGAAGCCCAGCCGGCCCTCGTCGTTGAGCACCTCGCGCACGTCCTTGCCGTCCACGTACTCGAAGACGAGGAAGAGCGAGCCCGTCACCTCGTCGTGGCCCGCGTCGAGCAACTGCGCCGCGCCCGGGTGGTTCACCTCGACGGCCACCCGCGCCTCCTGCAGGAAGCGCTTGAGCCGCGTGGCGTCGGCGTTGGGCTCGGGGTCGAGGAACTTCACCGCCACCTGCGTGCCCAGGTGGAGCTTCTCGGCGAGGAAGACGTAGCCCATGCCGCCCTGGCCGAGGCGGTGCTTGAGGCGATACTTGTCGCCCAGCAGCTGGTCCGGCAGGGGCAGCTTCAGCGTCGGCTCAGGCACCAGCGGGCGCCTCAGCCGTTCGACATGCTGACGGTGTACATGGTGCAGGTCGGCGCGGCGTTGGCGCGGCGGTACACCTTGATGTCGAAGTCGGCGCTGTCGTCGCTGCCCAGGCTGCCGTCACGCCGGTAGCTGCGGCTGCCGCACGACTCGCCCTCGTTGTAGCAGCTGGTGTCGTGCGAGCCGGTGCGGTGGCGGTACACGCACATCTCGATGGTCGGGTCGGCCGACGTCAGCGTGATGCGCACGTCGAAGTCGTCGCCGAACACGTTGTTGGCGTCTTCGGCGAAGAACCGAATCCAGTCCACGTCGCCGGTCTCGGGCAGCATGCCCTGGTGCTGCGCGGTGCCGCCCGAGGTGTCTTTGAGCACGCCCTTGTAGACGCCCATGGAGCAGAACGACGAGGTGTCGGCGCCCGTCTCGTTGCACTCGCAGCCGTTCGAGGCCATGCCGTCGGTGTTGTAGTAGCCCATGTTGCAGCTCGCGATGCCGCACTGCCCGTTCATGCACGACGGCGTCGCGTTGGCCACCGCGCAGCCCGACATGCAGCTGACGCCGTTGGCCGTCAGGGGAACCTCGATGATCTGGTTCGTCGGGTCGTCGCTCTCGATGGACAAGCTGCCGCTGAACGACGCCATGGTGTCGGCGCGGAACTCGACCTCGATCGACGCGCGGCCCCCGGTGGCCAGGGTGGCGGGGAGCGCCGGGAGGTTCTTGAGCGCGTAGAGGTTGCTGGTGCCGGTCACGAAGGTGATGCGCTTGATGCTGAGCGGCCCGAAGCCGACGTTGCGCAGCTCGAGCGGCTTGCTGACCTGCCAGCCCAGCGGCGTCGCGCCCCAGGCCAGCATGGCGGGGCTCACGGCGAGGCGCGGCTCGGTGACGGTGCCGCGCACGGGAATCTCGAGCGAGGGCCGCGCGGCGTCGGTCGAGGCGATGACCAACATGGCGTCGACGACGCCGGCGGTGGTGGCGTCGAGCTCGAGCGTGATGGGAAGGCGCTGCAGCGGCGCCAGGGTGACCTGGTTCATCGCGTTGGGCAGCGTGGCGCGCACGTTGTTCGACATGTCGCGCACCGTGACCGCGCTGATGAAGAGCGGGTTGCCCCCGAGGTTGGCGGCCTGCACGGTGACGGTGCGGCGCTGCCGACGAGGCACGTCGCCGAAGTCGATGGCGCGCTCCTCGGGCTCCACGGCCAGCACGCCGTCGACGAAGCTGGTGCCCTCGACCTCGAACTCGACCTGGCCCACCCCCGGCGTCGACGAGCCGACGATGACCTCTCCCTTGTAGTACCCGCGCGTCGCCGGGCTGAACCTGACGGGAATGGCGACGCCCGCGTCGGGCACCAGGGCCGCGCCGGCCGGGAGCTGCACCGACACCCACGGGTGGCCCGCGTCGAAGGTGTCGACGGCCAGGGCGATGTTGCCGAAGCCGACGTTGCGCGCGACGACGGGCAGCTCCTTGTGCTCCCCCTGGCGCACCAGGCCGAAGACGAGGCTGCGCGGCTGCACGTCGAGGGCGGGCTCTCCGACCAGCCGGCGCACCAGCGGCACCTCGAGCTCGCCGGGCTCGAGCCGGTCGGGGTCTTCGGAGTCGGGCGAGGCGTCGGTGTACGTCACCAGCACCTTGAGGTCGTCTGCGGCCGGCGCCGACATCGGCGCGTACTTCACGTCGACCGAGAAGTCAGACGCCGCGCCGAGGATGAAGGGGGTCGCGACCGACGGCGTGAGGGTGTACTCGGGGCTGGCCTTCGACAGCACCACCCGCTTGATGGCCACGCGGCGGTTCACCGTCGACTGCACCTTCACCACCAGGGTGGTGTCGCAGCCCGGGGTGACGCAGGTGAAGGCGAGCTGGCGCGGCGTGGCGCGCAGCCCGCGGAAGGGGCCGATGCCGTTGGGCGACGGCATGTCCACCACCGGAGGCCTGGTGCCGCACCCGCTGGCCAACGCAACGACGACGGGGAGGAGTCTGGAGGCGCGCAGGGTGGTCATCGTCAGGGCACCGAGAAGACGCCGTTGGCGCGCACCAGGTTGAGGATGTAGGCGGTGTCGCCCTTGCGGCCGAGCGTGGTGTTCTTCTCGCTGATGAGGGTGCCGTTCACGTACACCTTCACGTTCACCGCCGAGCTGCTGCGGTTGATGCACACCTGCTCGATGAGCCGCCCGATGTCCTGGCCGGGAATCGGCACCGCGCCGCCGGTGAGGATGTCGACCAGCACGTCGATGGAGATGCCGAGGATGCCCGCCAGCAGCGCCGAGGGCAGCGACTTGCAGTCGGCCTGGTACGACACCATCACCCGGTAGGTGCCGTCGGTGCGCGCGTCGGCCAGCACGATGCGCTCGGGCTCTTCCTTGGGCGCGAACGCCAGCCACGTCGGGTTGCCGTAGGTGCCCCAGTTCATCGGCGCCGGCGTGCGCTCGTTGCAGACGTAGCCGAAGGGGTGCTCCAGCGTCATGTCCACGTCGCGCACGTCGTTGTCGAAGGCCGAGTCGCTGCCGTTGTCGTAGGTCATCTCGAGCTTCACCACCTCGGGGCCCGGGCCGGTGACGCCGTTGGCGGTGACGGGCACGGTGACGGTGGGCCGCGACGGGTCGTTGGTCTCGAGCACCAGCAGGCCGGTGATGGGGCCCTCGGCGGTCGCGGTGACGACGACCTGCAGCTCGGTGAAGGTGCCGCCCGCGATGGACGAGATGATCTGCGGCGAGGTCGAGAGGTCGGTCGAGGGGCGGGTGCCGCCCCACGTCGCGCGCACGGAGAGCGGCGCGCCGCCGCTGTTGGTGATGGTGAGGGGGCGAGAGAGCGTGGTGCCCAGGCGCACGTTGCCCAGGTCCATCATCATCGGCGTCACCGCCACCACCGGCGGGGTGGCCGAGTTGCCCTGCATCGGCACCCGCAGCTCACCCTCGCTGGTCGTCAGCACCAGCGTGCTCAAGGTGTCGCCGCCGCCATCGGGTGCGCCCGAGGAGCGCGGGGTGAAGCGCGTCTCGAAGGTGAAGAGCGCCGTGGTGTCTTGCGTGATGGGGCGCAGGGTGCGCGGCAAGTCCATGGGCTGCACCACCTCGAAGTCCGAGTTCATCGGCGGGTCGACGGCGATGGCGCTGATGGTGATGGGCGCGGTGCCGGTGCCGCGGTTGGTGAGGGTGACGTTGCGCTTGGCCTGCCGCCCGACCGCCACGTAGCCGAAGTTCACCGGGTTGGGCGCCGCGGTGAGGCTGGGCGAGCCGATGTAGTGGGCGCGAATCGGCAGGCGGAAGGTGGGGTACTCCTTGTCGTCGCTCAAGATGCGCAGCTCGTTGGCGTGCGGCACCGGGTCGCCAGGCGTCCACGCGAGCGTCACCTCTTCGCTGCGGCCGGGGAAGATCTCTTTGGGGAAGGTGGTGCCGCAGAACGCGCAGCCGACGCCGCCGTCGCTCGACGCCAGGTTCGACTCGAAGAGCGTCAGCGTGCAGTTGCCGATGTTCGAGAGCAGCACCTTCTTCTCTTGCGGGGCGTTCGACGTCGTCATGCCGAAGTCCACCGTGTGGGGGGTGGGCTGCAGAATGGGCGTGCCGTCGTTGACGTTCTCACACGTCTTGGCGTTCTTCGGCACACACTCGAACGTCTCGCACAGGTAGCCAGACGGACAGTCGACGTCGAGGCGGCAGTAGGTGACGTCCATCACCTTGGTGGTGCGGTCGCACGCGGTGGCCGACAGCAGGCACACGACGAGAGGGAGGAGGAGAGACTTGGGTGTCGGGTCCATGCAGTCTCCGCAGGCTAGCATCGGGCCCCTCCACGGGAAGGAAGGGCGCGGAAATCGGCCAGTCAATTGGGAAAGCGCCCGTCGCGCGCCGACCTGACCTCGCTTCTAGCCCCTTGGCCACCTGCACCACAAATCGAGGGGCGGCGAGGTGAGCGCAGGTACGCTGGGCTGATGCGTCGCTTCGGACTGATGCTCTGGCTGTGCGCCGGCGTGGCCGCGGCCGAGCCCGAGCGGGTGACGGTGGGCGCCTACCTTCGCAACGTCGAGGCCCTCGACCTCGATCAGAACGCGTACCACCTCAGCGCGGTGCTCTGGTTCAAGTGGCGGGGCGAGCGCGACCCGACGAAGACGGTGCGCTTCGTCAACCTGCTCGAGGCGTGGGCGCTGACGTGGGCGCCGGTGTACGACGAGCCCCTCACGCTCTCTGATGGCGCGCGCTACCAGCGGGTGAACGTCGAGGGCCGCTTCTTCCACAAGTTCTGGTTGGGCACCTTCCCGCTCGACTGGCAGAAGGTGACGCTCGAGCTCGAAGACACCCAGCGCCCCGAGGCGCAGCTGGTGCTCGAGGTGGACCCGGCGAGCGGGGTGGTGCCGGGGCTGGCGGTGCCGGGGTGGACGGTGCGGGAGCCCATCATCGAGACCCGCCGCGTCGAGGTGCCTTCAGGCTTCGGCCTGGGCGGGCCGCACACCAGCTCGCGCTTCGTCTTCGGGGTGAAGCTGCAGCGGCCGCTGCGGGTGCTCTTCACCAGCATGCTGCCCCCGCTGGCGCTGGTGCTGCTGTGCTGCTGGTTCGTCTTCTTCCTGAAGCCGGTGCACGTCGAGGCGCGGGTGGGCACCGTCATCACCGCGCTGCTCACCATCGTCTTCCTGCAGCTGGCCTTCACCGACGACCTGCCGTGGCTGGGCAGCACGGTGCTGCTCGATCAGCTCTTCAACCTCTCGTACCTCGTCATCACCGCCATCCTCTTCGAGTGCGTGACGGTGACGCGCCTGCACGACCGGGCGCAGGCGCTCGAGGCGGGGCTGGGAGCGGTGGCTGAGGAGCTGCGGAGCGCGGCGGTGGTGGAGCTGGCGACGCTCCGCGCGAAGGTGGAGCGCCTCGACACGCTCGCCCGCCGGTGGTTTCCGGTGGCCTACCTGCTGGGCTGCGGCCTCATCATCTTCTTCGCGCGCGGCGCCGAGGTGTTCTCGATTCCGCTGTAGGCGAGGCTTCAGAGCTGGCTGAGCATCGTCTCGGCGTTGCTGACCTCGAACTTGCCGGGCTGCTCGACGTTGAGCTGCTTCACCACGCCGTCGTCGACGAACATCGAGAAGCGCTTGCTGCGCACGCCCATGCCGGCGCCGGTGAGGTCGTTGTCGAGGCCCAGCTTCTTCGTCAGCTCGGCGCTGCCGTCACCGAGCAGGCGGAGCTTGCCGAAGGCGCCCAGCTCCTTGCCCCAGGCGGCCATCACGTAGCCGTCGTTCACCGCCACGCACCACACCTCGTCGACGCCCTTCGCCTTCAGCGCGTCGAGGTGCTGCACGTAGCCGGGCACGTGCTTGGCGGAGCAGGTGGGCGTGTACGCGCCGGGCAGGCCGAAGATGACGACCTTCTTGCCCTTCGTGGCCGCGGCGACCGAGACCTTCTCGGGCGAGAGCGGGCAGGCGTCTCCAAAGGCGGTGGACTCGAACAGCGTGGCGTCGGGGAGCGTCGTTCCGAGAGCGATGGGCATGGCGGCTGTGTACCACCGCGCCTTGGCGAGGTTGAGCGCAACCACGGTCGGTCGCCCAGGCCTTCCTGGCCCGCGGCGCTGGCGCTGGTCCTCGGCGCCCTCCTCCCACCGGGGAGCGTCGAAGCGAGCGCCGCGGGCATGGTTGGTACGCGCGGGCAATTCCGGGGCGGTGGGCGCCTTGCTGCGATACACGTCCTCGATGAACCCCCGTCTCTGCGCGCTCCTCGCCGTCGCCGTGAGCTGTTCGCCTCCGTTGCCCACCACCGACGTCACCCCAGCCGAACCCGAAGCCGTGCCCGAGGGCACCTGGGCCGGGAAGACGTCTGACGAGAACACCCTGGTGGCTCTCGTCTCGGGTGGGGGCCGGGTGCAGGTGTACTTCTGCGACGGGCAGGACGACCTCTGGCTGCGCGGCACCGTCAGCTCGCCGACGGCCCGCCTCGACGGCGACGAGGGCACCGTCTCGTTCGACCTGTTCCGCGAGCGCGCCTTCGGGGAGCTCCGCCGCGCTGACGGCACCTCGCTCGCCTTCGACGTGCCGCGCGACGAGGGCCAGCCGCTCTTCCGCGCCGAAGACTCGGTGGGCGGCGACGTGGTGCTCGGCGGGTGGATTCGGCTGCCCGACGGCACCCAGCGCGGGCTGGTGCGGGTGGGCGGCGCGGTGAACACCTCGTCGCTCTTGGTGAACAACTCGGCGCTGCAGGGCGCCCTCTGCCCGCAGTGCGGGAGCGCCGGGCCGCTCCAGCCGGTGGCCTTCACGCCGGCCTCGCTGGGTGACGTGCGCACCAACCTGCCCCGCCGCTTCACCTACGCCGCCCTGGGCGAGTCGTACATCTCGGGCGAGGGCTCGCCGGTCGACGCGGGCGGCCCCTTCACCCACGACGGCATGCTCGAGGCCAACGCGACGCAGGAGTTCTGGGGTGACGGGCTGCCCAGGGGCCTCGACTCCAGCTTCCTGCCCGACGCCGCCCGCGCGCGCATCGCCCGCGAGGCCCGCGCCTGTCACCGCAGCGACGCCGCCGCCAGCGTGCTGGCCCGCGCCGAGCTGGCCCGGCGGTGGGCCGGCGTGTCCTTCGCGCACGTCTCGTTCGCGTGCTCGGGCGCGCAGGTGCCGCAGCTGGTGGACGCGCGCGACACCGGCTCGGCCGACTGCGACCAGAAGTCGGGCACCGCGAAGACCGAGTGCTACCAGTGGGCCGACGACCTGCCCGAGGCCCAGGCGGTGCCGCCGCAGCTCGAGCAGCTCGACGACTTCACCTCGACCTGGCGCACCAGCGTCGACGGCGTGGTGATGTCCATCGGCGGCAACGACATGGGCTTCGGGCTCGTCATCGAAGACTGCCTCAAGGGTGACTGCACGGTGCCTGGCGCGGCCGGCCCCGAGGCCTTCAGCCGTGGGCAGAACGGCCTGCCGGCGCGCTGGCGCACCCTGCAGCAGGCGCTCGCCGCGCGGCGGGTGTCGCCGTCGCGCGTGGCCCTCATCGCCTACCCCAACCCCTTGCGGAAGACGGAGTCGGCGGCCTGCGCGCCGGACGACTACCCGGGCGACGAGCTCATCTTGAAAGAGGTGACGCTCGCCGAGGCCAACGCGGCCTTCGACATCCACCGCCGCATGAACCAGACGACGGCGGCGCTCGCGGCCGACGCGGGCTGGGCGGTCGAGGCCGGGCACGTCAACCAGACGCCGGGCCACGCGATGTGCAACGGGGATGACGCCTGGTTCAACACCACCACGCGCGCGCTGCGCACCCAGGGCGTCGACCTGCCGCCCATTCCGGTGCCGGTGATTGGGCCCTTCCGGGTCTCGACGGGCATGGTGCACCCCAACGCGAAGGGCCACCGCGAGATGTACCTGCCGTCGTACCTGTCGGCGCTCGACCGCATGGTGGCGCAGAAGTTCAAGCCCGCCTCGCCCACCCGGTTCCGCGTGGTGTCGTCGTCGCGCGCCAACGGCCAGCTCGAGGCGCGCCTGGCGTGGGACGACCGCTCGCCCTCCGAGACGCACTTCCGCGTCACCGCCGAGGGCCTGCCGACCTTCATGCAGACGGTGAGCGCCGACACCGCGGGCGCGACGGTGACGCTCAACGCCGTCGCCGCCGGCCGCGAGGTGACGTTCCAGCTCGAGGCGTGCTTCACCAGTCACCGAACGCTGTGCAGCGAGCCGGTGTTCGCGATGGCCTCGACGCAGGCGCCCGAAGACAAGCCGACGGGGCTGGTGGCGGGCACCGCGCTGGGCCTGGGCGTGACGACGACCTGGTCGCTGACGTGGAGCGAGGTGCCCTCACGCCGCCACGCCTTCTACACGGTGGAGCTCGTCACCTCGTCAGGCAGCGTCAGCCGCAAGGCGAGCGAGCGCGCGAGCCTGGTGATGTCGCCGACGCAGGCCACGCACTTCCGCGTCGCCAGCTGCAACGCCATCGGGTGCGGCCCGGCGGCTGACTGGGTGAAGCTGCCGGCGAGCTCGGGCCCCTCGGTGCAGGTGTGCCCCAACGGCACCACCGCGCCCGCGTTCGGCTCGTGCACCAGCGGCCTGTCGCGCTGACGGCGGCGTCAGGGCTCCCAGCGCTGGCCGGTCTCGCAGTCGACGTGGTGCAGCTTCACGCCCGCGGCCGACACCGTCATCACGCCGTAGAGGATGGGCAGGGTGAAGCGCCGGGGCCCGATGGAGCCGG
The DNA here is from genome assembly GCA_014879945.1 of Myxococcus sp. Taxonomy (GTDB): domain Bacteria; phylum Myxococcota; class Myxococcia; order Myxococcales; family Myxococcaceae; genus Xiheimicrobium. The sequence continues at coordinate 1,663 of JACSRE010000367.1, read as the reverse complement.
GGTTGAACACCGTCAGGCCGCGGTCCTGCCCGAAGAAGGGCACGTGCGAGTGGCCGCACAGAATGAGCGAGGCCCTCTCGGCGCGCGCGCGTCTGGCCGCGTCGGCGCGCACCTTCGGCCCGGCCACCGCGATGTGGGTCAGCCACGCGGTCAGCTGCGTTCTGCCCTCGTGGGTCAGCTCCAGCACCAGCCCGTCGGGCAGCTCGTGCGCGCGCACGTCGATGTTGCCCCGCACGGCGTGCACCGGCGCGATGCGCGCGAAGGTGTCGAGCACCGAGAGGTCGCCGATGTCGCCGCCGTGCACGATGGCGTCGGGCCTCAACGCCGACAACTGCTCCAGGCCGCGCGGGTCGGGCCTCGAGTGGGTGTCGGCCACCAGGGCGAGCGTGAGGGTGCCGTCGGCGCGCAGCGGCTGGGTCGCGCGCCTGGTGACGAAGGGAGGGCCGCGGCGGACGGTGGGGGTCGGCTTCACGCGGCCCGGCTTCTTTCACGCGCTCCGTCAGCGCGCCACGGGTGACCGCAGCGGCGCGCGGTGGAGCGGACGGTACACGTCGTGCCGGCTCTCGTAGAGCGTGAGGTGGCCCACGACGAACGGCGACGAGCGGAGCGACGCGAGCGCGGCGGTGGCGGCCTCGAACGCCGAGCCGTGCTTCGCGCGGGCGAGCGTGACGTGCGGTGCATACGGGCGCCCCTGCTCATCGGGCTTCACGCCGGGCAGCGCCCCCGTCAGCAACGTCGTCGCCGCGTCGGCCTGGAGCGTCGCCAGGGCCTCCAGCGCCCCGCCCACCCCCAGCCACAACACCGACGGGGCGCGCGCGGTGCCGAAGGTGCCGGCCCCCGACAGCGACAGCGAGAAGGGCCCATGCCGGGTCGCGAGCGCGTCGACGAGGGGCTTGAACGCCTCGACGTGGGCCTCGCTCGGGTTGCCGAGGAAGACGAGGGTGAGGTGCAGCTTGTCGGCGCGCACCCACTTCGCGGCGTGGCCGTCGCGGAGCCGTTCGATGACGCCCGCGGCCACGGCGCGCGCCGGCTCGTCGAGGTCGACCGCGAGGAAGACGGACATGAGGGCGTTCTACTGCGGTGGCCGTGGTGGCGGGCGGCGCTCGAGGGTGAGCGACGGCGCGCCGGCGAGCACCCCGGGCACCAGGGTCAACGCCGAGGCGTCGACGAGGGTGGCGTCGACGGTGCCCGCCTGCCCCCAGGTGCCGGTGGCGCCGCGCGGGCCGTTGGCGCCGTTGGTGGCGCCCTGGCATCCGCTCCACTCGGTGCCCTTCTTGCCGCCTGCGCCGCCGTCGCCGCCCGGCCCGCCATTGCCTCCGGGCGCGCTCGCGGTGATGACGGCCAGCAACGCCGCGTCGGTCGCGCGCACGGTGACGCGACCGCCAGGCCCGCCGCGCCCACCGTTTCCTCCGGCGCCGCCCGCGCCGCCGTTGCCCGCGCAGTAGCTGGGGAGCTTGTTCGGGTCGGACTGGCCGCCCGCGCCACCCGCGCCGCCGTTTCCGCCCGCGCCGCCGCCGCCGCCGACCGAGACGACCGAGAAGGTGGCCCCCGGCGCGATGAGCGTGGAGCCGGGCGGACCGAGGCCGGTCGCCCAGGTGATGAGCCCGAGCCGCCGCCCGCCCTCGACGGTGACCCACGCGGCCTCGACCTCGAGGTCCACCCC
>JACSRE010000200.1 GCA_014879945.1 Myxococcus sp. | reverse complement strand
GCCGCCGCCGTCGCCGGGGCTCTTCTGCTTCACCGCCGCTCGACGACCAGCTCGTTCGACACCAACCTCACCTCGTCTGGCGAGAAGTGGTTGAGCGTCTCGTAGTGGATGACGAGGGTGCCCCGCCTCGGCACCGTGAACGACGTCGAGAGGTCGACGGCCACCGAGAAGGACTCGCCCGGCGTCACCTCGATGAAGCGGTCTGGCGGGGCGCGCTTCCTCAGCTCGCCCTGGTAGGGCACCTCGACGCCGTCAGCGGTGAGGTGGAACACGGCGTTCTCGAGCTCCCCCCGCGAGCACACGCTCGGCTCGTCGAGCTGCAGCACCTGCTCGCCGGGGTTCGGAATCGTCAGCCGCACGGTGAGCGGCTGGGCCGACACCAGGGTCAGCTGCGCCGGCCAGTGGCTTTGGCGCGCGGTCTTCTCTCGGAGCGACACGCCGTCACTCCTTCGGCAACGCGCGCAGCACGGCCTTGCCGTCTTTGATGACGACCTTGAACTCCACGCTCTTGGCGTTGTGCTGCTTCATCAGCGTCGGCACCTGCGAGCGCAGGGTGGTGGCCACCGTCGAGAGCGACAGCTTGCTGGTGTCTTCACCGCAGCGCCGCTTGGCCATCACGTACGCGTCGTAGATGGCCTTGATCTTCTGCTCGTTGAGCCCGCCATCGGAGCCGACCGGCGCGGGTGGACGTGCCGGCGGGCCCGCGGGCCGGAGCGCGGGGTTCGCGCCGGTGGCGGTCGGCTTGAGGGCGGGGTTCGAGCCGGTCGGCAGCGGCGCGGTGATGGCCGGCGGCACGCCAGGCTTCCGCACCCCCACCGGCGCGATGCCCGGCACCAGCGGCGCGATGGAGGGGATGGCCGGCTTCGCCACCGCCGCGCTCGCCGCCGCGACCGCGCTCTCGAGGTCGCCCTCGGAGTCGAGGTCGCTCAGGTCGAGGTCTTCATCGATGTCGAGGTCGTCGAGCGCGTCGGGCGCGGCGCTCTTGCCGTTGCCGCTGCGCTTCTTGCGCTCTTCGCTGTGGCGGCGTGCCTTGTAGACGTCGCGCTTGTAGGTGCCGTTCTCGATCTCCATCAGCGTGCGCTCCCACAGCCGCTCGAAGGTCGTCACGCGCTGCTGCAGGTTCTGAATGCGGAACTTCACCGGCGTCGAGTTGACGAAGGTGTTGCGCAGGTTGCCCATGCGCTTCTTCAGGTCGTTGTGCTTGATGGTGGGCGGGCGGCGCTCCATGCCCAGGAAGTACTGCTCGTAGGCGGCCTGCAGCTCCATCAGGTCGGCCTCGATGAGCGCGCACTCCTTCTGCGCCTGGTCGGCATCACCGAGCTTCGTTCCGGACGTCCGCCCTCCACTGTTCATCGCTGCCGGCACAGCGAAGGAGCCTAGCCCAAGCCGACCGGCGAGAAGCCAGTTCCACCACGCTGGGCGGCGTCAGGTCCCTGACTGGAGAGGTGGCGCTCAGGCGGCGGTCAGGGCGGCCAGGTCGACCTTCGGCTGGGCAGCGCGGCTGCGCAGGCCCGAGACGAGGATGAAGGCGCCCAGCGAGAACATCACCAGCGAGATGAACTGGCTGATCGAGATGTTGTACCAGGCGGTGTCGGGCACCACGCTGGCCAGCGCGTCGAGGCCGTTGGACTTGAGCAGGCCGTTGAGGGTGCCGCGCTCGCGATCGCCGCGGAACAGCTCCACCGAGGTGCGGAGGATGGCGTAGCCCATCAGCCACAGGCCGAAGATCTGCCCGTGGAACTTGCGCCAGCGCCGCGCCGTGAGGAGCAGCGCGAACATCACCATCTGGCCGAACGACTCGTAGAGCTGGGTGGGGTGCAGGCCCAGGGTGTGGTCGTGCTCGCGCACCCACTGGCTGATCTGCACCGCGTCGGGGACCATCTGCTGAAACACCTCACCCGTCTTCTCCACCACGTAGCGGGTGTCGTCGGCCATCGAGCTCCACGCGAGGCTGGCGGTGTCGCTGGTGGTGCCGACCAGCGTCTTGGTGGAGTGGGCGCCGGGGAAGTGCACCTGAAACGGCGCGTCGGGGCTGGCCGTCTTGCCCCAGCAGCAGCCGGCCGAGAAGCAGCCCAGGCGGCCGAAGGCCTGGCCCAGCGACACCGTGGGAATGGCGAGGTCGGCCAGGCGCATGAACTGAATGTCGTTGCGAATGCAGTACCAGACCGACGCCAGCGCCGCGCCGATGAGGCCGCCGTAGAACACCAGGCCGCCGCCCAGCATGTCGGTGACGCCGGTGAAGCCAGAGCCCATCAGGAGCGAGAGCACCACCCGGCCGCCGCCGAGCACGTAGAGGAACCACAGGCCGGCGTTCTCGACGACCTTGTTGGCGAGCTGCTTCGACAGCTTGCTGCGAAACGCGATGGCCAGGCCCAGCACCGCCAGCACGATGAGGTCGATGACCGTCGAGTACGCCTCGGCCGGCTTGCGCGCGATGTAGTCCTTCCAGTTCACCAGCACGAAGAGCTCGCGGCTGCCGACGATGCCGCCGACGAAGACCGAGAACGCCAGGTCCATGATCTGATCGCGGCGCTTGAGGCCGAGCTCGCCGGGCCACTCGCGGCGCGCGAGGAAGGCGGCCACCGTCACCGCCGAGAGGAAGCCGGCCCCGAGCAGAATGCCGTAGGTGTGCAGGGGCACGCCCTCGTTCTTGCCCTTGCCCAGCATCGGCACCACCAGGTCGGTGGCGTAGAAGATGCCGAAGGCCGCGAGCACCACCCCGAGCACGCCGTACATGAGCGCGCGGTCGCGGCGCTGGGCGGGCGTGGCGTCGAGCGGCTGGCCCTTCTCGTCCACCCCGCCGGCGTTCCTCCAGCCCGACCAGGCCGAGTAGGCGACCAGCGCGAGCGCGAAGACGAAGAGCAGCACCCGCGAGCCGTCGGTGTCGAAGCGGAACTTGTAGAGGACTGGCAGCATGGCCGCGGGGCGTACCGTGCGGTGGCGGCTCCCGCAACCCACGATTCCCGCCGTTGGGGTGGTAAGCGCACGCGCGTGGCGGCTCGCACCACCTGGGCGTGGAGGCTCTCGGCGCTGGGGCTCGCCGCCGTGGCCATGCTCCCGCTGCGGCACGAGCTCCCGCCCATCACCGACTTCCCCGAGCACGCCGCGACCATCGCTACCCTCGACGACCTCTGGCGCGCGGGCCCGTTGTCGGCCTGGTACGAGACGGACTTCACGCACACCCAGTACTGGTTGATGGCGGTGCTGGGCGCGGCGCTCGCGCCGGTCGTCGGCGGCGCCGCTGCGGCGCTCAAGTGGCTGCTGGTCGGCTCGTCCGTCGGGTTGCTCGCGTCGCTGCTGAGGCTGGCGCGCGCGCTGGACCTCGACGAGCGCCTCACCCTGGTGGCTGTGCCGCTGCTGTGGACCAGGCCCTTCACCCTCGGCTTCGTGCCCTTCGTGATGGCCGCGCCGCTGGTGGTGTGGGTCGTCGCCGAGGTCGCCGCGCGAGGGCGCCCGTCCGTCCGCATGCACCTCTGGCTCGCGGCGCTCGCGCTGGCGACGTTCTTCCTCAACCTCGCGTCGGTGGTGTGGCTGCTGGGCGGGGCGGTGGCGGTGGCCCTCGCGAGGGAGCTCGAGTCCGCGCCCCTTCGCGCTGCCTGGCGCGGCGTGCTGGCCCGGCTGGTGGGCGTGCTGGTGCTGCTCCCGGCGCTGCTCGGCTGGCTCGTCTTCAGCGACGTCGCGCACGTCGACGCCTCGCGCTTCGCGGTGTCGATGGAGGGCCGCTGGTGGTCGCCCGGCCACCTGCTGCGTGAAGCGCCGGCGTGGCTGATGAACCGCTGGAGCGGCGACCTCGACGTGGCGTTGATGGGCGTGCTCCTGCTGGCGGTGGTGGCGCTGCTGCTCCCGCTCGGCGAACGTGAGGCGGCCAAAGGCCGCCGCGTCGCGTGGGCGTTCTGGCTGGCGACGGCCGCGCTCACGCTCGCGCTCCCCTTCGAGAGGGGCTGGCTCTGGGGCCTGAGCACCCGGTTCCTGCCCGCCACGGTGATGCTGGCGCCGCTGGCCTTCTCGTCGCGCCGAGGCTGGGCGCGGAGCGCGTCGGTCGGGGCCTTCGTGGGGGTGGCGTTGCTCAGCGCGTGGGACGTCGAGCGACACGTGGCCCTGGCGCAGGCCGAGCTCGAGGGGCTCGCGGTGCTGAAGGGGCTGCCGTCAGGCCGGCTCCTGCAGCTCACCTTCGAGGACCGCTCGGCGGTGCTGGAAGACTCCACCGTCGCCCACGCCTCGGCCTGGCACCGCGTCTGGAACCACGGCGCCAATGAGCCCTCGTTCGTCGACCTGCCCCAGTCGGTGCTGCGCTACCGAGAGGGCCGGGCCCCGTGGACGAGGCCGTGGCCGTGGGAGTTCACGCCCCAGGGCTACGACAACGCGCAGGAGGGCCCGCACTACGACTTCGTGCTGACCCGCGGGGTGGGCCCGTCGTTCCCTCCTGCCGAAGAGGTGCCCGGACCGCGCTGGCGGCTCTTGCGTGAGGCGGGCGCGTTTCGGCTCTGGGCGAAGGAGTAGCCGCGGGGCTCAGGCGGTCGCGTCGCGCATCTCGACGGAGCCGTCGAGCTCACGGGCGTAGCGCTGGAGCGCCGGCAGCTCGTGGTGCCGCCCGGCCGCGCGCAACGCCTGGACCAGCACGTGGGCGGTGTCGCGCAGCCGATAGACCAGCACGTCGAGCGCCTCTTCGAGCTGGGGGCCCATCGGTCCGGCGGCGCGCAGCTGGTCGATGACCGCGTGCTCGCGAGCCAGGACCTCGAGGGGCGCGGGGGTGAGGGCCGCGACGTCGGTCCACCGCTCCCGCGAGGTGAGCAGCTCGCGCAGCCGCGGCTCGGCGCGCAGCCACTCGGGCGGCTGGCCGCGTAGCGCCTCGAACCACGCCAGGGTGCGGTCGCCTTCGTTGAGGGCCTCGTTGAGCGCCAGCCAGTCGCGGGTTGTCTCGGCGTCGTCGGCGCGCGGCTCAGCGGCGTCCCTCAGCGCCTCGAAGCGCCGGCGTGCGCGCGGTGACGCGTCGACGAGCTGGGCGATGACGAGGACGAGGTACGACGCGCGAACGCCGCTCCACGATGGCTCGAGCCGCGCGCCCTCGAGCCAGAGGAACTCGAGGTGGGAGCTCGCCTCGTCGAGCCTGCCCGCCTCGAGCAGGGCGCGGGCGAAGGCGAACCGCGACTGCACGTCGCGCGGGTCGAGCTGGGCCCGCTGCACGTCGAGCGCCGAGGTGCCGTTGGCGGTCGCCTCGAGCCAGCTGATCAGCGCCGCCGTCGGCCGGGCGCCCGAGATGCGGTCGAGCACGCAGCCGCCGCGCAGCAACACCAGCGTGGGCATGGTGCTGACGGCGAAGTGCCGGGCGGTGGCCTGGTCGACGTCCACGTCGACCTGCACCGCGAGGGCGTTGCGCCGAATCCAGGCCTCGATGAGCGGGTCGGTCCAGGTCGTCGCGTCCATGGCCTGGCAGGGCGCGCACCAGCACGCGGTGAAGTCCACCAGCAGCAGGGTGTCTTCTCGTTCGGCCCTGGCCGCGAGCTCGACGAAAGGCGCGTTGGTGAACACGGCCGGCGTCATTCGTTCCCGAGCCTACGCCAGGCGCCAATGGTAGAAGCTCCCATGAGCTTCGAAAGACAGCAGGCCGCAGCGCTCCGCATTCTCGAAGGCATCGAAGAGGGCACCATGAGCGCGGCCGACTCGTTCGCGCTGGTGGAAGAGGCCGACCCGACGCTCATCTATTTGATCTTCACCTACCTGCGCCGCCGCTACGCGGACCACCCCAACGCCGACGCCGTCATCGGCCGCCTGGTGGCCGTCGTCGACAAGGACCCGGTGGTCTCGAAGATGATGAAGGAAGGGCAGTCAGACCCGGTGGTGGAGTGGTTCGAGGACGAGCACACCTACACGCAGTTCCGGCCCCGTGAGTTCATCGAGCTCATCGTCGAGAAGCTGGAGGGCTGAGGCGATGGCCGCGAAGAAGAAGCCGGCGAAGAAGAAGGCCGCGCCGAAGAAGAAGGCCGCGCCGAAGAAGAAGGTCGCGCCGAAGAAGAAGGCCGCGCCGAAGAAGAAGGCCGCGCCGAAGCGTCCGGTGCCCTTCATCGACGAGACGCAGAAGGTGTCGGTCGCCGAGGTGCTCGGCGACATCGAGGAGCAGCTGGCCCTCGACCTGCTCACTGACGGCCGCTGAGCGCGCGCTTTACCTGCTGGTCCTGACGGAGCACGGTGCCCCCATGGACCTGCTCCGCACGCCAGAGGACCGCTTCGCCTCGCTGCCCGACTTCCCCTTCGCCCCGCGCACCGTGGACGTGGGAGGCCCGCGCATGGCCTGGGTCGAAGCCGGCGCCGCCAACGCCCCCGTGGTGTTGTGCCTGCACGGCGAGCCCAGCTGGAGCTTCCTCTACCGCAAGCTGCTGCCCGAGTTCGCCAGCGCCGGCCTGCGCGCGGTGGCGCCCGACCTCATCGGCTTCGGGCGCTCCGACAAGCCCTCACGCCGCGAGGACTACACCTACCAGCGGCACCTCGACTGGCTGCGCGCCTTCATCGAGTCGCAGGGCCTCACCGGCATCACCTTGCTGTGCCAGGACTGGGGCGGCCTGCTGGGGCTGCGTCTGGCCACCGAGCTGCCGGAGCGCTTCGCGCGCGTCGTGGCGGCGAACACCTTCCTCCCCACCGGCGACCAGCCGATGCCGAAGGCCTTCTTCCGCTGGCGCGACTTCTCGCAGAGCACCCCGCAGTTCGACGTCGGCGCCATCGTCTCGAAGGGCTGCGCGACGCCGCTGTCGCCCGAGGTGGTCGCCGCCTACGACGCGCCGTTTCCAGACGAGACGTACAAAGAGGGCGCGCGGCAGTTCCCGATGTTGGTGCCCGCGACGCCTGACGACCCGCAGACCGTCGCCAACCGGCGCGCGTGGGAGGTGCTCGGCGCGTGGACCAAGCCCTTCCTCACCGCCTTCTCGGACCAGGACCCCATCACGCGCGGCGGCGACGCCGTCTTTCAGGCCATCGTGCCGGGCGCGCAGGGCCGGGCGCACGTGACGCTCGAGGGTGGCGGGCACTTCCTCCAGGAAGACCTGCCCGGCCCCCTGGCGAAGACGGTCATCGACTTCGTGCGCGCGACGGCGTGACGGCTCAGGCGTCGTAGAGCGCGTCGACGTAGGCGCACAGCAGGTCGCTCACCATGCCCTTGAAGGGCAGCGACGAGGCGAGCCCGTACACCGGCGCCATGCCGTCCTTCGGCGGCGGGGTGCCTCGCACCGCGTCCACCGAGGTGCGCAGGTCGGCGATGAACTTCTCGGCCACGCCAGGCTGGGTGTGCCGGAGCGTCACGCACAGGTGCACGGCCGCGGGGTGCTGCAGGCCGTTGAGGCTCCAGCCGAGCTTCGCCATCTCGTCCAGCACCCGGTAGACGTCCACCGACTCCGAGGTGAAGGCGATGACCCACAGCGGGTCTCCGACGATGCGCAGCGCGGGAATGCCCTCGATGCCCCGTCGAATCTCACGCGCCGTCTCGAGCACCGCGCGGGTGTGCTTCACGTAGCCCTCGTGCCCGATGGTCACCATGGTGGCCCAGGCCATCGCGATGAGCGCGCCCGGCCGGCTGCCCGCGAAGCCCGGGGTGACGTAGAGGCCGCCCGGCCACTCCGGCGTGGTGAAGTACTGGTGCCGTCGCAGCGCGCGCCCGCGGTACAGCACCACCGAGGTGCCCTTCGCCGAGTAGCCGAACTTGTGCGTGTCGGCCGACATCGAGGTGACGCCGGGCAGCGAGAAGTCGAAGCGCGGCGCCGAGAAGCCGGCCTCGCGCGCGAACGCGAGGATGAAGCCGCCCAGGCACGCGTCGGTGTGAAAGCCGATGCCCTTCTCCCGCGCGAAGTCCGACAGCGCCTCGATGGGGTCGACGACGCCGTGGGGAAACGAGACCGCCGAGCCCACCATCACCAGCGTCGAGCCGTCGACCGCCGCCTTCATCGCCGCCACGTTCGCGCGCCCGTCGGCGTCCACCGGCACCCGCCGCAGTTCGACGTTCATGGTGTGGGCGGCCTTGTCGAACGCAGGGTGCGCCGACATCGGCGCCACGATGTTGCCGTGCTTGATGCCGCGCTGCTCCCGCCCGAGGTCGCGGTAGGCCTTCATCGCCAGCATGATGCTCTCGGTGCCGCCCGACGAGAGCGTGCCGCAGACGACCCGCTCGTCGTCCTCCAGCTTCGCGTCGCCGCCCATCAGCTTCGAGGTGAACGCGACCAGGTCGGCCTCGAAGCGCGCCACCGAGGGCCACACGTCGGCGTGCAGCGGGTTGGCCTGCGAGTACAGCGAGTACACCTCGTCGAGGAAGCGCAGGTGCTCTGCGTCGCCATGGTAGACCCCGCCCGAGACGCGCCCGTCGCGCCACATCGGCGACTCCCGCGCCGAGAGGGTGCGCAGCGTCTCGAGCACCTGCGCCTGCGGCAGGCCCGCCTGGGGGAGCGCGTCGAACTGCAGCTCGGTGGGCCGGTGTTTGCGCACCGACTCGCGCATCGAGTCGCTGACCTTCTTCTTCTCGGCGCGCACCAGGTCTCCGACGAAGGGCAGCTTGTCGAGCACCCCCTCGAGGCGACGCGCGACGCCCTTCGGCAGGCGAGAGAGGACGGCCTGTGCAGCGGCTGGAATTTCCATGTCAGTGCCCACCTGTGAAGCGCCGCCCCATTGCCCGGCGGTGTTTGAACTCGAGCAGGAACTGCTCGAAGCGTTCGTCGAAGAGCTGCTTGAACTCGGCGCGCGGCTCGAAGGTCTTCGCGATGGGCACCAGCGCGTGCACGTCGCTCCACGACAGCAGGCCCAGGGCCACCAGCCCCAGAATTCCCGCGCCGCGCGCGTTCGTCATCTGCGGCTGCTCCGCCTGGCGCACCGGGCGGCCCAGCACGTCGGCCTGAATCTGACACCACAGCGTCGAGCGCGCGCCGCCCCCCACCGCGGTGACGGCCTTGAGCGCGCGGCCGAGGTTGGCCTCGAGGTGCTTCTGCAGCCAGCGGGTGTTGAGCGCGACGCCCTCGAGCACCGCGCGCACCAGGTGGCGTTGGTCGTGCCCGAGTGACAGGCCCACGAAGCCGCCGCGCACGTTCGGGTCGTCCACCGGGGAGCGCTCACCGTGCAGCCAGGGCAGCCAGGTGAGGCCCTCGCAGCCGGGCGCCACCTGCGCGGCGCCGTCGAAGAGGGCAGGGTAGTCGGCGCGGTTGAGCAGCCCCTCGGCCACCAGCTTGAGGCCCCCTGCGGCCGACTCCTGCTCGTTGCAGAAGAGGTAGCGGCCGGGAATCGCCGCTGGCAGCGCGGCCATGTTGGCGTCGAGGTCGGTCTTCTTGAAGGGCACGTGCGCGAGCAGCCACGACGAGGTGCCCAGACACAGGTGCCCGTCATAGTCGTCGACGGTGCCCGCGCCGATGGCCGCGCCGTGCATGTCGGCGGAGCCGCTGGCCACCTTCACCTTCGTCGAGAGCCCGAGGGCGTCGGCGGCGGCCTGGGTCAGCGGGCCCACCACCGACCCGGCCGGCACCAGGGCCGGGAGCTTGGCGCGGTCGAGCTCGGTCAGCTTCAGCAGCCCGTCGTCGTAGCGCACGTCGTTGATGTCGCGGTTGTCGGTGGCCCAGTGCAGCACGATGGAGTCGAAGCTGGCGACGGCGCGGCCGGTCAGCTTGAGGTTCACCCAGTCCTTCGGCTCGAGGAAGCAGTGGGCCGCGTCGTAGGTGGCCCGCTCGTGGCGCTTGAGCCAGGCGATGTGGCCGACCGGGTCTTTGCCGGAGCGGCTGGGCACGCCGCCGGTCTTGCGAATCCAGCTCAAGGCCTTGAAGGCGCCGTAGCCGTCGATGGCGGGGAAGCCGCCGGTGAGGCGCCGCGCCTCGTCGCCGCCGCGCGAGTCCATCCAGATGAGGGCGGGCCGCAGCGGGGTGCCGGCCTGGTCGACCGCCACCGTGCCGCCCCACTGCGAAGACAGCGCGATGCCGACGACCTCATCGGCGCGCGCGACGCCACGGCTCCAGAGCGCGGCGGCGGCCTTCACCATCGCGGCCCACCAGTCGGCCGGGTGCTGCTCGGCGCCGCCGTTGGGCAGGAGCGACACCGGGAGCGGCACCACCTCGCTGTCCACGACGGCCGCCCGCGACGAGATGACGGCGGCCTTGAGCCCCGAGGTGCCGAGGTCGAAGGCGAGGATGGTCGCGTCGGGCATGAGGGCGACTAGTTACACCCGCGGGTGCGCGTCGCCACCATCGCTGCTGGGGGAAAGCGATGCGTCCCAGAAGGCGGGTTTGCTGGCCCCGGGGCGCCGCCAGGGCCCTGCGCTCACAGCGGGTAGTAGTCCCAGAGCTGGGCCTCGGCGCCCGTGCAGGGCGCCCGCTGCACCAGGGTGCCGTTCTCGACTCCGTTGGCCACGCGCTCGAGGCAGCTCGCGCTCGCGACGTGCCGCACCGGGCCGCTGAGGTGGAACTTCTGGTTGAGCTGGCTGGACAAGCACGAGAACTCGTTGAGCCCGATGCCGTTGCCGGGCAGCCCAGCGCCGTTGCCAGAGGTCGGCGCATAGACGCTGGCCTGCGGACCCTGGGCGTCCACGCAGAGGCCCGAGGCGCGGCGCCGAAGCTGGCCGCCGGCCAGCAGGTCGAACTGCTGGGTCGAGCTGCCGGTGCACGGCTGCACCCAGTACGCGCCGCCGACCGCCGTGAGACAGGACGAAGAGGTCGAGGCGCCGAACTTGATCTCTCCGGTGGGAGTGGGGCTCCACCGTTGGTTGACGCCGCCCAGCGCGCCGCACTCCCACAGCTGCACGCGGCCGCCGTTGGTGTTCCCGTTGGCGAGGTCGACGCACAGCCCGCCCCAGCCGATGATCGACACCGACTCGAAGCGCCACTTCTGGCCCGAGTAGCCGTCGCACACCGGGTACATGAACACCGAAGGCGAGCCGACCGGTGCGGACTCGAGGCACGCGCCGCCGATGTCGAGGCTCTCGTTGGCGAGCTTCAGGCGCAGCTCCTGGCGGTCGTAGTACTCGTCGCAGTCAGCGACGAGGCCCTGGCTCGCGTTGGGCATCGTCAGGCACTTGCCCCGGGGCGTCACCAGGTGGCCGGCGATCTTCCGACCGTAGGCCGTCTGCACGCCCGCCACGTCGTTGGGCGACAGGCCGATGCTGAACGTGGGCAGGCTCACCGAGGAGCGCCCGCACGCGCTCATCACCGACCGCACGTCATAGGCCCCGTACATGCGGGTGCCGACGCAGTCTGGCGCGGTCGCGCACGACGCCTCGTTGCCGTCGGGCACTCCGTTGAGGTTCTTGTCGCCCGCGGTCGTGTAGTCGGTGCGGCACTCGGCGTGCGCGAAGGACAGCGCGTGGCCGAACTCGTGGGTGATCACGAACTCGGGGCGGGCGGTGCTGCCCTGGGTGTCGAACGGGTCGAGCACCATCGTCGTTCCCGGGTTGAGCGCCATCGTCCCGAAGACGCTCGACGAACCCAGGCCCGGCGTCTGCCGAAAGTCGATTCGAATGCCGTTGTTGCTGCCGTTGCAGGTCTGCCAGCCGCGAAAGGTGACGCGCGCGGTGCGCTGCCACGTTCGCTCGACGCGGTTGCGCACCTGCTCGCGCTGGGCCGGGGTGCCCGCGAGGAAGCACACCTCGACGAACGTCGGTCCCTGGACCCAGTTGGGCGCCTCGTAGTGCCAGGAGGGCGGCCAGTAGAGCGACGAGACCCCGACGAGCGCCTCCTGCTGCGTGGCAGGCGGCTCGACGGCGACGTCACTGGGTTCGACGCCATTCGGCTCGACGCCACAACCGAAGCTGACGGACAAGACTGCGGAGACGGCCAGGGGCTTGAGGTTCATGCACCACAGACAACCCGGGCTCGCCGGATTTTCACGAAAGCCCGGGCTGCGCTGCGCCTCCCTGCGAGAGATGGTGCGTCACCGCCGTCGCCGCTGCCTCGGCGGTCACCGCCGGTGAGGTGCTCCTGCACCGCTGCCAGGCTCAGTTCTTCCGGCAGGGCGCTGGTCGACACCACAGGATGCGTGTGGTCGCCCGAGGGGTTGATCTCGAGGCTGCTGACGATGTGGAACTGCGAGGTGTAGGCGGGAACGGTGCTGTAGTTGATCAACGTGGTGCGCCACGCTGCCCAGTTCCCCGTGTTCCCCGAGTGCACATGGCTGCCCGCGAGGTCGGTGGAGTGCGGCCCGCCCCCGGGGCGTACACCTCGAACAGGCCCGCCAACGCGACGCCCAGGCCCGGCCCATCAACGGTGGGGGCGGCGCTCCTCGTCTGTGAGAGAGATGGTGGAGCGACGCCGCGAGGCGCGGGCCTACTTGCGAGAGATGGTGGCGCTGAGCACCTTGGCCCCGACCGGCGTCACCGCCGTCGCCGCTGCCTCGGCGGTCACCGACAGCTCGAACTGCGTGAAGCTGGTGAGCGTCTCGAGCCTGCCGGTGAGGTGCTCGTCCACCGTCAGGGCGCCGACGTTCAGCGCCGGCGCGCCCTCCTGCGTGCCCTGGACCCAGACGATGTAGACCGTCGCCTGCGGGTCGACCTTCTCGGGCAGGGCCAGGTGCTCCACCGTGACGGAGAGGCGGGTGTTGCCGTTCTCTCCCGTCGCGACCGTCACCCGGCCCTCGGCGGCCGGCACCATCGGGCCGTTGATGAGCTTGATGGCAGGAGCACACGAGAGGGACAACCCGACGACGCACACCGCGACGAGGCTTCGGATGGACATGGTGGCGGGAACGAAGCCAAGGTGAACCGCCGATGCAAGCGCTTCCCGAGTTCCGTGAGGGGACTGTTGGTCAGGCGCCTCGATTCGTCTGGGCTCAGCACGCCTTTTGCTCGGCAACAACCTCCTCATGAGCGATCGACCGCCAGCGGTCGAGGTGGGCAGCGAAGCCTGCCTGCTCGAGGAATCTGAGGTCGAGGCACGCCGACTCAGACTCTGCGAGCTTCGTCGCCACATGCACTGCTGCCAGCACCTCATAGCTCCCGCCGCACACGTTGCCGGGGCTCTGGTGGAAGGCAACGCTCTCGACGATTGAGAACGGGAGGCCCCACACCCCCATCAGGTAGGCTCCGACTGCGGCATGGGTGGCTCCTACCGACTCGACTTCGGCCAGGTGCCGCTCTCGACCGGCCTCCGTCGCGCGCACCATCGCCTCGTATTCGTCAGGCATCGCCAGGGCGATGACGATGCTCCCGATACTGTGGACGAGAGCTGCGGTCGCTGCCTCTTCGGCCAGGTTAGACTCTCCAGGCAGCCGCCTGGCGATTCGCGCCGCCAAGAAGGACCGCCTCTGAATCGCCTCCAGTGAGAACCCATGCACCGGTCTTCCCACCAGTGCGCCAAAGACCTCCGAGGTCAACGCCAGCCCCTTGAGTAGCGCGACCCCGAGATGACTCACCGCCCGAGGAATCGAGGTCACGCGCTCGCAGCGACCGAAGTAGGACGAGTTGACCAACTGCAACACCTTGGTGCTCATCGAAGGGTCAGACTCAACGACCTTCGCGAGGTCCGCGACCGCTGACCCCGGCCGATTGGCGACCTCTGTGAGCAGCTCATAGATTCGGGGCGGAGAGGGCAGCGCGCCCAGGCCTCCCACAACCCGACGAAGCCCGTCGTGGGCCAGGGCCGTTTGCACCCCGCAGGTTCGCCGCAACGCCGCTAGCAGCGTGCCGCCGCCACAGGGCTTGCTGAGGAACTGATGCGCTACCGGCAACGCCCGAAGAATTGCCTCCTTCTCCGCGTGCCCAGAGAGCACGAGCCGAGCGGTGCTGGGAGACACAGTCTTGACCTGGGCCAGCAACTGAGCTCCGTCCATGCCCGGCATGCGCATGTCGGTGACGACCACGTCGACAGCCCCGCGCGAAAGCTCCGCCAGCGCTTCGTATCCGCCGAGGGCGAACACCATGTCCCACTCGTGACGGTTTCTTCGGAGGAGGTTGCGAAGGCCCTCGAGGACTTCCTGCTCGTCGTCAACGAAGAGGACTCGCTTTCGACTCACCCTTCGTTCCCCCGGAGCTCGGCCACTGCTACTTTGAGCGGTATGCGCAGGAAGAACGTAGTGCCCCTGCCCAACTCAGTCTCGAAGGTGATCGTTCCACCGTGCTTCTCGACCACCACCGAACGGGCGATCGCAAGGCCCTGCCCCGTGCCCTTGCCAACCCGCTTGGTTGTGAAGAACGGGTCGAAGACCGATCCACGCACCGCCTCAGGGATTCCCCCGCCGGTGTCCTGTATCGAGATGACGACGCTGTCGCCATCTCGTACCGTTCTGACGGTCAGCAGCCCCCGCTCTGAGGTGCCCGACAGCGCCTCTTCTATGGCGTGCGCCGCGTTGACTACCACGTTGAGAACGGCCTGGTTCAGTTCCCCGGGGTAGCAGAGGACCTCGGGGAGCTCGCAGAACTCCGTTTTCAGGTCGGCGACGTATTTGTACTCGTTTCGGGCGACCGTGAGTGTGCTCTGCACGGACTCAGCGATGTTGATGAATGAGGGCTCGGTGGAATCGGGATATGCGAACGCCTTCATCGATTGGACGATCGTGGCTACTCGGTCCAGCCCATCCAGGGCGCGCTCGAGGGCCACGGGAACGTTCTCCACCAAATAGCTCAAGTCGGCCTCCTCTTCGGCCGCGTCAACAGCGGCGAGTACCGGCTCAAAAGGTTCCCCGGCGCGAATCGCACGACGGAGGGCACCATGACGTTCGATCAGAGTGAAGAGTTCCTTCGCGCCGTCGCGCACAAAGTTAATGCTGTCACCAACGAACTGTACCGGCGTGTTGATCTCATGCGCGACGCCCGCTGCCAGGCGCCCGATCGACTCGAGCTTCTGCGCGTGCCTGAGTTCGGCCTCCATTTTGAGCCGGGTGGTCATCTCCTTGCCCAGCGCGTCGAGTGCCTTCTGCAGGCCGGCCTCTCGCTCGACGACGCGGGTCATCTCGAGGGCCACGAGCGCTTCGAGATTGTTGATGAGCTCCGCGGTGCTCAGCGCGGCGTCGACAAAGGGCGCCATCCGCCGTGCGAACGAGAGTTCGGCGTCTGAGAAGGGCGGCTCCACAGAGTCCTTCGCCACGAGCAGCGCCCAGTTGTCGTTGACTCGAAACACCGCACAGTGAGACTTGACTCCGATGCCGCCTGCCGCCAACTCGGCGGCGTGCCGACTGCTACTCGCGTCGCCGTCGCCCGAATCGGTCGTGACGCGAGGGATGAAGCCCGTCGCGTCGCGCCGCAGCAGCGACGCCAGCCGGGCACCCGTCAACATGCACAGCCGGTTTCCTGCGACCATCCCGATGCTGTGCTCCGAGGTTTCGCGCGCGATCGACGCGGCCGCCTCTTCGAGCGCGAGCCGCTCGCCCGCCTGCGACTCGCTCGAGGTCATGTTGCGGCTCCTGCCGCCGGCCGCAGCGCCGCTTCGAGAGCCCGCTCGAAGAGCTGAACGCTGATCAGGCGCTGGGCTGGTTGAGCCATGGAGCGGTGACAGAGAGACACTTCGTTGTCTCGCGCGCCAACGCGGACCTCGAATCTGAACTGAAGTACGAGCCGTGTCACTCGGCGCTCGCCCCACAGCTCCGCTGCTTCGATCAGATGGCCCGAGGTGGCGGCATGGAGTTCGTTTTTCAAGACCTCGTCGTTGAGCACGCCAACGTAACGATAGACGACGTGGAGCCCACGGAGACAGCGCCTGTCTGGGAAGGACTCGAAGAACGGTGCCATCGGGTTCACTGGCGCTCAGCGACGATCTCGGTAAAGGAGTCTCCCATGGACAGTGACCTGGTCTGACGCGAGATGAAGCGATCGGGAGCCTCGAAGAGCAGCGCGTACTTTTCGAAGTCAAGAGCTGGCTTCGTCGGGAGCTCGCCAAGGTAGACGAGGTTCATCATGCCCGCTGCGGCGCCCTGTGCGAGGTAGGAAATGGGTCGCGACGAGGTGCCGTACATGCCAATCCACCCAGAGCTTTCGTAGTCATCATAGATTCGCAGCACCAGACGCTCGCCCGGCACGAACTCATGTACGCGATAGACTCCCCAGCCCAGAGCGTTGACGCAGGCGATGATTCCGTGCAGCCAGTCGTGGTTGGTCTGGCACTGTGGTCGAACGACCGCATCCCATTCGGCGCTGGTCATGATGCCGCCCAGCGTGTGAAAGGCGCAGCGAAGCCCCGCCTCGACGAGCAGATCCTCTGCAGCCTCCAGCATCCCGCTCTTCTTCATTCGCATCACGAACTCGAAAGAAATTCGGTTGTAGAAGTTCGCAAAATGATGCGTGAGCATTACGCCGAAGCGAGGAATAAGACCCTCTTCGTTGCCGGAAAAGTCCAGCGTTGCCAAGGCCGCGAGAATGCGAGCCTCGTCGATGCTTGTCGCCGTCCAAGGCTCGGGCATGTCGACTGACTTCGTGTGGGCTCCTTGGCCAGGAGAGCGAAACACCGGCTGACCTTCGCGATACAGCTTGAGAATGCCTGTCTGCGCGCCCTGAGACTGGCAGGCTTCGATCTCAGCGGCGAACGCGTCAGGGGGGAGAGAATGGATAGCGGCGAGCGCAGCCTGCGCATAGCCGGCATCGAACAATGACTGAGGCTTCGCGAAGTCCGCGGCGGCTGCCTGTCTTAGACATCGGCCATAGTGGGACACCGGCAATGAGACTGTGCCGCCAGTCGGGCCGCTCTCATCGAGACGAAGTAGCCCGAAGCCGAGTTCCGCGAACAGCTCAGAGGCCAGCAGGCGCCGGTCTTCGACTGTTGTGAGGTTGAGCTCATCTTGCGCGCGCGAGAGCAGCGCGCCGACGCATGAACTGGCCGCTTGTTGAATGACTGCCGCCATGCCGAGCGTCTCGTCGAGCAGAAGCGTCTTTTGGAGGAAGTAGTTGTAGTAGTTGCAGTGGAAGACGAGCGGCTCAGTGGCGACGAGGTGCTTGCCATGGGCAGCTACCTTCATCATGGGCAGTCTGCGGGACATGACCCTATCCTCTTTTCACTTCATCGAGGGTGGCGGCGAGCCGCCTCTGGAGTTCCGCTTCGAGTGTCGTCGAGGGCACGAGCTTCATCAGCTCTGGCATTCGGAGGCGCAGCGCCACCCGCGTCATCCACACGCGCCCCATGTTCCCGGGGAAGAGTTCGGCGATCGTCATGAGTACCTTCCTCAATCGGAATGAACGGCAGCCCAGTTCAGTGTGCGAACGGCAGGCCACCGCCGCAGGAGCGCCGATCAGACGAGTTGCCATGGGGCGAGGGCGGGTCTGGAGCGACGGCTGGGTGTAGCCACACCCACGGGTTCGCTTGACTAAGAGGCGGCAGTCACAGGGCGGCAATTGGGTGTGACTCGAGACGACCTGGAGGTGCGGGTCGCATGCCCGGCTGGACTGAGCGAGAACCGGGAGAAGCTGCCGGCGTTGCTGGTGGAGGCGCTTTCGGCGCGTCGTCACCGGGACCGCACGGCGTCGAGGCGCTCGTCCGCCAGGCCGAGCCCTCGCCCGACCAGCAGCAACGCAGCGCCTGCAGCCAGCGCGAGCTGACGCACCACCAGCAGGGGAGGCGAGGCGAGGGTCGAGACGCTGGCGAGCGTGCCCACCGCGAGGAAGGGCAGCGCCAGCGCGACGCACCACGTCCCGCGGGGCGACAGCCGGGGCAGCTCGAGCGCGACGCAAGCCGCGACGGCCGGCGCCCCCAGAAAAAGCAGCCGGCTGGTGTCGGTCGCGACGAGGCTCGAGAGCAACGCGGGGACGAGCACGACGACGAGCACCGCCCCCCACTCATGCCGGGCCACGAACGCGCGCCGGGAGCCGAGCACCACGAACAACCAGAGGCCGTGCCAGGCGCCGAGCAGGTCGCCCGCCAGCCGCCCCGGGGGCTTGAACACGAGCGCGCCCACGCCGCCGCCCCGGGTCCACTCGAGGAGCAGCGCGATGACGACTCCAGCCAGCGGCGCGACGACCGAGAAGGCGGCTGGCCGCCTGCGGGCCGTCAGGTCGGCGACGAGCGGCGCAAAGCCGAGGAAGGCGCCGTTCTCGCGGACGAGCGCGCCGGCGCCGAGCAGCACCAGCGTCAGCCACGAGGCCCCAAAGCCGAGGGCCAGCAGCACGAGCTGCTGGACGACGAGATACCCGGTGTCCACCAGCCACGGGTTGAACGCAGAGGCCGCGAAGGCCGGGTTCACGCAGCACAAGAGCACCGCGAGGGCGCTCTCGCGCACCCCTCGCCCCAGGCGCTTGAGCCAGACGAGGAGCAGCACCGGGAAGACGACGAACGCCACCCGTGAGAGGCCGGCCAGGGCCGCGCGGGGTTCGGCGCGCAGGTGCCTGGCCACGAAGGGCACGCCGACGCGCTTCGCGAACGGCGCGCTCACCGCGGCGCTCCCCTCCACCATCGCCACGTACTCCGCCGCGTCGCCGCGGTCGGGGCCCTCGGGGCGCTCGACCACCACGAGCTGAAGGAAGACGGCCCACGAGACGACGGCGGCGCTGGCGAGGCCCCAGTCCCTCAACGCGGCGCCGCCGTGTCTCGTACGCCCCATCGTGCCCTCCGTGCCCCTGACGAGCCCTCATGGCGCACCAAGAGACAAAGCGCGAGGGCCGGCGGGGCTCCGGCAGCGCCGGCGCGTGCGTGGTGCTCGCGGGAAGCCGCGCTCCTCATCGAGGCCCTCGGTCCAGTCGCGCTTCGCGACCCAGGCTCAGTAGAACGTCTCGAGAGCGCAGTCCCGGGGGCGCGCGCCGGGCCCGGGGGCGCAGAAGACGGTCACCTCGACGCACGCGTCATGCAGTCGCCTGGTGTCTGCGAACCGCACCCGAACACGCGCTCCGCCGTCCACGACCCAGTGGGTCCCGTCGCCGCCCGGGCCCTCGTACCCCACCCTGGTCGGCGGGCCCTTACGGGTGGGCTGTTCGAGGCGGAGGCCCACGAGCTTGAGGTTCCCGTGGGTCCCCCCGGAAGTCTGGCGACCCAGCACGGCGAGCCCGAGCGCGAGGCTCAGCGCCGCGAGCACCGTCGCCCACCGCAGCGCGTCCTGCCGAACACGGCCCACGCGCAGACCATACAGGACCCGGCCACAGCGCGCGTTCTCCGCCGCGTCAGAGGAGCGAGCTGCCCGGCAGGTACTGCACGAGGTCGGCGGTGGCGCTGCCCACCACGAACTCGGCCCGCACGCGCACCGGCAGCTGGCGCGCGTCGGCCGTGTAGTAGACGATGATGTTGCCCTTCGTCGCCGCGTTGCCGTGGAAGTCGGTCGAGATGCTCACGCGGAAGACGGGCACCTCACCCAGCTTCGTCGAGAGCGTCTCTCTGCCTTCCACCACCACGTGCATCGGGTACCACT
The DNA here is from genome assembly GCA_014879945.1 of Myxococcus sp. Classification (GTDB taxonomy): domain Bacteria; phylum Myxococcota; class Myxococcia; order Myxococcales; family Myxococcaceae; genus Xiheimicrobium. The sequence goes on along the minus strand of JACSRE010000200.1, from coordinate 25,366 downwards.
TCGCGCCCGTGAAGATGGGCACCTCGCGCACCTCGCCGACGGTGAGTGTCTGGGCCCGCAACCAGAACGCCGCCGCCGCCAGGTCCATGGTGCCCTCGGGCACGTCGTACGAGATGTCGTAGGCGCCCTGGCCCTCCTTCTTCTTGTTGGCGTGGGCTTTCAGCGGCTCCTGGTTGAAGCGGAACTTCTCGCGGCGGCGCGAGCGGTTCTCGTCGATGAAGTAGTCCGCGCCCACCGGCTTGAGGGCGACCGGGTCGAAGTAGCTGACGAAGCGGTCCTTGATCTGAAAGACGTTGGCCACCGACGTCGTCTGCCCCACGCACACCAGCGGCAGCACCTTCGCGCCGTACTGCTCCGTGCGCAGGCCGACGGTGATCTGCGCGATGCCTGCGGGCACGCCCATGAAGCTGACCTCGTAGAGCGCCTGCTCTCCGGGCCCGAAAGGAATGGGGTTGGTGACGGCCAGGGCCTGGGTGGTGAGCAGCAGCGCGGCGGTGATGAGGGCTCGCTTCATCGACGACTTCCTTTCACTGGCACGGAGCGCCGCGCCGGCATGACAACAACGTCAGGCCAGCTCCGGAATTCACAGCCAGCGAAGAAGAGTCGATTCAGCTGCTTGAAGGCCCCGAGACGACATCTCCGTCAGCGGGAGTGGCGAGGCGCGCTGCCAACCCGGCGCGCCCGGTGACGGCCGACGACCGCCGCCTCACCGCGAGGCGGCGCGCGGCACGTCGAGCAGCTCGACGCTGACGTTGACGCTCCGGGGGAGCTGCAGCTCGAGCGCCGAGCGGTCGTAGGGCGCCCAGTGGCGCTCCGAGACCTCGTTGCCGAGGTCGAACACGTTCGCCACCACCGCCGCCACCCGCAGCTGCCAGGCCGGCGTCAGCGCGAAGTCGTAGCTCACGCGCAGGTCGAGCTCGACCTGGTAGTCCTCACGCCACCCGATGAGGGGCGAGTCGATCTTCATCGCCGAGCCGCGGTTCGAGTTGTGGCGCATCGCCACCTGCCCGTTGACGAAGTGCGGGTCGAAGAAGCCGAAGGGCTGCCCATCTTTGAAGAAGATGGCGAACGAGCCCCACAGCGTGCGCCACAGCCGCTTGCCCCCCAGCACCTTCAAGATGAAGGCGCGGTCGGCGTCGGTGTTCGAGAGCGAGCGGTAGCGCGCGTTGGGGTTGGCGCCGAGCTGGTCGAGGAGCCCGATGTCGTTGCCGAACGGGCCGTTGCCGAAGGGCGGGTGGCCGAAGAAGTTGGCCGCCGAGAAGCTGGCGTCGAAGAACCCGTTCTCGTCGCGCAGCCGCGCCACCTGCAGCTGCACCATGCCGCCGTAGGGCGTCTCGTTGAACGGGTCGTTCACCAGCACGTAGCGGGTGGGCACCGGGTCGAAGAAGAAGACGTCTCCGTTGAAGTGGCCGAACTGCTCGGGCGCGCCGTCGAAGGTGAAGCGCGACAGCCCGTGCCACGCCTTCGCGATGCCCTGCAGCGTCACCTTCCACTTCTCGCCCAGCCGGCTCGCGACGCCGAAGGTCACCGAGTAGATGTTGGGCGACCGCAGGCCCGGGCCTACGCGCGAGAAGTCGGCGCCCAGGTTCTGCACCAGCGTGCCGTCGGCCAGGCGCTGCGTGGCCGTCTGGTAGCCCGGCGTCACCGCCAGCGCGTTCTGCGTCGGAATCGAGATGGGCGTCTTGCCCACCGACAGGAACGGCTGGAACCACGGCGCCAGCTGCAGCACGCCCATGGCCTCGGCCCCGACGTCAGGGAAGGCGAGGGCGCTCGAGGTGCCCAGCGCGTTGGCGTGGTTGAGCACCGCGTAGCCGTCGACGGTCAGCTCGAAGCGGTTGAAGGTGAACGCGCGTGAGTAGCCGAGCCGGTGGGACCCGACGACGGTGCTGGTGGCCCGCGAGTCGAGCGTCATCGAGCCCGCCGCCTGGCCGTCGAAGGTGAGCTGGTGCACGCGCGTCGGGCTGCCCGACCACGCCAGCAGCCGCGTGTCGCTCGCGACGTAGAAGTCGAACTTGCGGTAGCCGACGTCGAGGCGCAGCGAGTTCATCGCCCCGCCGGGGATGAAGGGGAAGAAGCCCTCGCCGTCGGCGTCGAGCAGCTCGCGCGTGAAGGCGGGGTTCACCGGCGTGAGGCGGTCGTGCTTGAAGGTGAGGCCCGCGCGCAGCGAGTCGGCCACGAAGCCCAGCAAGAGGCCGCCCGACCGCAGCCCGTGGGTCTCGTCGCGTGAGAAGCGGCGCTCGGCGAACAGGTTGTCGCGCTGCTTGTACTCGGTGAGCGCGTAGGCCCTCCACGCGCGGTCTCGCGGCGCCAGCTCGGCGATGGCCGACACCCGCAGCGCGCGCTCGGTGAAGGGCTGCGTCGCCTGGGCGCGGTCGGCGGTGGGGAAGCCGTTCTGGTGGCGCGCGTTGCCGTCCACCTCGACCGCGGAGCGCACCGTGAAGCCGCCGACCGTCTCGGTGTCGAGCAGGCTGGCCTTGAGCCTGCCGAGGAAGCGGCGGCGGTCCTCCTCGGGCTGGATGTTGCGGCTGCGGGTGTGCGCGGTGGTGATGAAGTCGCTGATGGCCTCGGCGCCGGGAATGGTGCCGCCCACCCCGCCGATGCCGAACGAGACCTGCGCGGCGCGCCTGGGCCGCGAGGCAACCGGCGCCACCCCGAAGTTCACGCCGCCGCCGAACGCGTGCTTCGGCGACTCGGCGGTGAGCAGCTCGAGCTCGCTGATGAAGACGAACGGCACCTTGAAGGCCGCCGCGCCCTCGAAGAACGGGTCGCTGAGGTTGAGCCCCTCGAGCCGCCACTCGGTCCACAGCGCCGAGTTGCCGGTGATGGTGAGGCGCTCGGGCTCGATGTCAGAGAAGCCCATGCTCTCTTCCAGCGAGTAGAGCGACGGCAGCAGCACGCGAGAGAGCACGTTGGCGATGGAGCCCGTCGCGGGCGCGTGCTCGAGCGCGGTGCCGTCGAGGAGCAGCCGGTCCGACACGCCGACGCCCCGCCGGTCTTCGGCGGCCTGAACGTCGTCTTGCGCCAGGGCGCGGCCGGCGGCGGCGAGGAGCAGGAAGCCGAGGAGGCGCGTCATGGGCTGGCTCGCACCCAGTCGTGCGCCTCGGCCGCCGTCAGCCAGAGGAACCACTCGGTGGGGAAGAGGGTGAAGAAGGCGCGCGGCGGCAGGCCCAGCGTCAACGCGCGCAGCGTCTTGCGCTGAGAGCGGTAGCCGTCGAACACCCGCGCCTTGCGCTCGCGCTCCTCGGCCGTCAACGTCAGCGTCGCGATGGTGGGCGGCTGGCTGGAGCGGAAGCCCACGCCCAGGGCCCACGAGAACGGCGGCGGCGGGCTGATCATCGCGAGCGCGGCGCGGGGCCCGGTCGCCAGCGCGCGCCGCACCGCGCGGTGCGCGGCGACGTGGTCGGGGTGCCCGTTGACGCCGCGCGGGTCGAAGGTGATGACCAGCCCCGGCGAGCGGCGAAGGAGCTCGTCGCGCACCACGCCCGTCGCGGCCTCGAGGTGCGCGCGCAGGGCGCCGTCGGGAAACGCAGGCAGCACCGCGTCGCGAAGGTCGAGCGCGCGCATCGCCTGGTGGAGCTCGTCTCGGCGGCACTCGAAGTGGCTCCTGGTGCCCACCACCGCGGCGTCGGTCCACGGGTTCGCGGCGCCGTCGGTCAGCACCACCACGTCCACCGTCACGCCGGCCTGGCGCAGGCGCGAGAGGAGCCCGACGGCGTTGAGCTCGTCATCGGGGTGCGCCACCACCACCAGCGCGCGCTCCAGCGAGGCGAGGTCGAGCGCCCCCACGTCGGTGCGCCGGCCCTCGAGCCCGAAGCGCAGGCGCAGGCCCTGACGCCAGGCGCGCTGAGGTGCAGCGATGGCGCGCGGAGGGGACGACACGGGGGGCTCCCGCTAGTGAGTCCGGCTCCACCGGTCAACTGCCGTGGCGCCGAGGGTGGACTTCTGGCGCGTCCATCGCCAAGACGGGCCCATGTCGTCGCCTCCCGCTGTAGGCCCCCTGGTGCCCGAGACCTTCGCTACCCGTGTCGTCGAGACGCGCATGCTGGGCCCCCGCGTGCGGCACCTCGTCTTCGAGCGCGCCGACGCCGCGCCGTTCGTCTTCGAGCCCGGCCAGTGGGTGCAGCTCATCTTTCCGTTCAAGGACGAGAAGGGCCTGGCGGTGCGGCGCTCGTACTCCATCGCCTCGCCGCCCGACGGCTCGCCCCGCTTCGAGCTGGCGGTGACGAAGGTGGACGACGGGCCCGGCTCCACCTTCCTGCACGAGGCGCCGGTGGGCGCGCCGCTCGACGTGAAGGGCCCCGCCGGCACCTTCACCCGCGCGCTCGACCCCGCCACGCCCGCGCTCTTCATCGCCACCGGCACCGGGGTGGCCCCGTTTCGCAGCATGATTCGCCACGCGCTGGCGAAGGGCCGGGCCGAGCCGCTGTGGTTGTTGTTCGGCGTGCGCTCCCACGAGGAGCTGCTCTACGGCGACGAGCTGCGCGCCCTGGCCGCGGCGCACCCCTGCTTTCGCCTCGAGCCGTCGTTCTCGCGCCCGTCGGACGAGTGGCGGGGCCGCACCGGCTACGTGCAGACGCACGTGAAGGCGCTGTGGCAGGAGCTGACCGCCCAGCACCCGCTGGCCCACGCGTACATCTGCGGCGTGAAGAAGATGTTGATGGCCTCACGCGAGGTGCTGCGCGTCGAGCTGGGCGTCGACCGCAAACGCGTGCACCTCGAGGCCTACGACTGACGGAGCGCGCGAAGTCGCGGTACGCTCCGCGTCGCCGTGAGCCGCCCGAAGGATGACCCACCGAAGGCCGCCGACACCCTGGACGACCCGCGTCCACCAAGGGTCGAGCCATCGCAGACCGTCATCGTCGACGAAGACGCCGTCGTCGACCCCGCGTCGCAGAAGACGGCCGCCATGCCAGCCTGGCCGGCCGACGGCGCGCCGCTCGCCACCCAGCCGACCCCCGCGTGGACCGAGCCGGCGCCCCACCCAAGCGGCGTCGTCACCGAGCCCACCCCTGCCTGGGAGCAGTCCGACACCACCAGGCCGCGGCCCGCGCTCAAGGTGTCGGAGCTGCCCACCCGCGCGCAGCTCGCCCCCGTCGCGCCTTCGGAGGACGAGGTTCGAAGGGTCGTCACCCGCCCCTCCGAGGCGGTCAAGCGCCGGCAGCTCCCCCGGGCCGTGAAGCTGGCGCTGGCCGGCGTGGGCTCGCTGGCGCTGGTGTCGATGCTCTGGCTCTTCGGCCGCGCCGACGTGGTGCAGGACCCCTCGCGCCCGGTGCCGCTGTCGAAGCTCCCGCTGGCGATTCCCAAAGAGGCGCCGCCGCCGCCCGAGAAGCGCGTCGACGTCACGCCCGTCATCGCCGCCCCGAAGGAGCCGCCCCGCCCGCCGCTGAGCATGGAGCTGACCCTCGACGCCGGCGCCGGCCTGCCGCCCGAGACGAAGACGGTGCCCGCCAGCATCGTGCGCATCGAGACCGAGCCCACCGCCACCATCTCGTGGAACGGGGAGGACTTCGGCTGGCAGCCCGCGCTCATCACCATGCCCGTCGGTCAGAACTTCATCACCGTCGAGAACAAGGAGCTGGGCCTGAAGAAGACGCTCTCCATCACCGCCGCCGACACCGAGCGCACCTTCCTGCGCTTCGAGTTCGCCAAAGGCTGGCTGTCAGTGGACCGCCCGGGCAACGCGAAGGTGTCGGTCGAGGGCGTCAAGGTGACCCAGCGCGCGGTGCTGGTGTGGGAAGGCCGGCACCGCGTCGACTGCGTCTTCGGCAACGGCCAGAAGGCCTCGAAGCTGGTCGACATCGTGAGGGGAGAGACCGCCGAGCTGTTCTTCGACGACCCCCTCCCTCAGGAGTGACGACGTCAGAGGCAGCCTGAGGGGCCCGAGGTGGAGCCGCCCTGGCAGGTGAGGTTCATGGTGGCCCCGCCCGAGGTGGCGACGGAGCAGGTGCCGTTGCAGGTGATGGTGCAGGTGCCCGAGGTGCAGGCGATGTTCGAGCCGGCGCCCGCCGAGTGGCTGCACGACTTGCCGGCGCAGGTGATGTTGCAGCCGGTGCCGCAGGTGCCGGTGCAGGTCGCGCCCGAGCCGCACGAGAAGTTGCAGCCGGCGGTCGACGCGCTGCAGGTGTCGAACCCGCACGACTGGTCGCTCGCGCAGATGCAGTTGTTCCCCGTACACACCGTTCCACAGCCAGCCATCGCCACGCCCATCACCGACAACGCCAACACCAGCACGAAACGCATTTTCATCACGTGGACTCCCCGTTGAACGCAAGGACTGCCGGGCGGTGACCGATTCACCGCCGCGCCAGCCTCGCCTCGGCGTCGCCCGTACAAGAGACTTGCCAGCTGGCAAAGCGGCCCGCGCGCCTTTCCCCGCGCGGCGCTTTCCCGTATGGGCCCGTCGGTTTTCGCAAGAGCCCGGGAGTCCGCCATGTCTGCCCCTGTCGCGCCCAACGCCCCGCCGCCGATGTTCGGAGAGCCGACGCCGTTGGGCCTGCTGGGCCTGAGCATCGGGTGCGCCGCGCTGGTGCCCATCGCCTTCGGCTGGCTGCCGAGCGACCCGGTGAAGCTGGCCACCATGATGAAGACGGCGTCGTGGTTCTGTCTGTTGTTCGGCGCGGGCTGCCAGTTCCTCGCCGGCATGATGTCGCTGGCCAACAAGAACACCCTGGGCGGCACGCTGCTGACGACCTTCGCGTTCAACTGGGTCTTCAACTGGTACGTGCTCGACGAGGCGAGCCAGGGCCGGGTGGTGGACGCGAACGTGGTGCTGTCGGTGGACCTCACCTTCCTGCTCATCTTCTTCGTGCTGACCTACGCGTTCGGCTTCTTCTCGAAGCTGCTCTTCTTCTTCCTCCTCGACATCGACGTGCTCTACCTCGCGCGCATCGGCCGGCACTTCACGGCGCCGGGCTCGGGCGGCTTCGGCGCGCTCTCGATGGTGATTGGCCTGGCGACCATCGGCTTGATCCTCATCGCGCTCTACATCTCGTTCGCGCTGCTGGTGAACCCGGCGGCGGGGCGCGCGGTGTTCCCGGCGTCGGGGCCGATGTTCAAGCCGACCCCGCCTCCGGCCGCGTGAGGCTCGCGGCGCGGTAGGCTGTCGGTCGCTGCATGACGCCCTCTCGGTTCCTCGACACGCCGCAGGTGCGCGCGCTCCATGGCGCGAGGGTCGACGAGCTCGGCGCGGCGCTCTCGCAGGGTGACCCGCTCGCCGACGCGGTGGTGCTGGCGTTTCGTGAGCTCCCGCCCGGTGAAGGCTGGGCGCAGGTGCGGCGTGGCCTCGAGGGCCGCGGCGCCGGCGCGACGCTTCACCCGGCGGTCGGGGCCTTCCTCGAGCACGCCGCCGCCACGCCCGCGTGGGTCGACTGGGAGGTGGTGGACCGCGCCGGCGCGCTCCTGTTGCGGGCGGGCCCGCTGGGCGGGCTGGTGTTGTCGCTCTCTTCGCTCCCGTGGGGCTACGCGTCGCCGGCCGGCAACAAGCCGCTCGCGCTCTCGGGCCGCCTCACCGAGCAGGCGCCGCGGCGGTTGATGGAGACGGCGCGCTTCGTCCACGCGGTGTGCGTGCCGGGCGCGCTCCACCCCGGCGGTGACGGCGCGCAGGTGACGCTCAAGGTGCGCCTGATGCACGCGCAGGTGCGCCGCCTGGCGTGGGAGTCGGGGCGGTGGGACGCGGCGGCCTGGGGCACGCCCATCAACCAGCACGACCTGGTCGCCACCACGCTGCTGTTCTCGGTGGTGGTGCTCGACGGCTTGCGCAAGCTGGGACTGCGGGTCGGGCCGCGCGAGGCGGCGGACTACGTGCACCTGTGGCGCTACGTCGGCTGGTTGATGGGCGCTGACGCGGCGCTGCTGCCTTCGACCGAGGCCGGGCTGCTGCAGGTGGCCGACCTCATCCTGGTGACGCAGGGAGCGCCCGACGCCGACAGCCGCGCGTTGACGGCGGCGCTGCTGACGTTCGGCCTGAAGAGCGCGCGCACGGCGTGGGAGCGGCGACGGGTCGAGCTGACGCTCCCGTTCTCGCACGCCGTCGCGCACCACCTGCTGGGGCACCGCATGGCCGACGGGCTGGGCATTCCCCGGGCGTCGCTGGGGCCGGTGGTGCCGCTGCTGCGGCGAACGTTGCGGGTCGCCGAGACCGTGCGCGGGTTGTCGTCGCGGGCGCATCGCCTGGCCGTGGCGCGGGGTGACCGCGCGTGGCGTGAGCTCATCGAAGAAGGGCTGCGGGGAGCGCCCGCCGAGTTTCATCCACCCACGCGCCTGGCGCGCCCGCCCGCGGCGTGACGGCTCAGGCCGGGACGGTCGTCTTCGCCTTCGCCAGCTTCAGCACCCGGGCGAAGTGAGCCTTCGACACCTCCATCACCGACAGGCGCTGCCCCTTCTGCAGCAACGGCATGCCCGCCAGCGACCTCTCGGCCTTCAGCGCCGCGAGCGAGACGACGTCGTCGAACCGCTCGACGAAGCCCACCGTCACCATCAGCCACGTCGGGTCGGCCTTCGCGCTGCGCGCGTCGTGGTACTCGCTCTTCGGGTCGAACTGCGTCGGGTCGGCGATGGCCGGGCCCACCACCTTCGCGACGCCCGCCACACCCGAGGGCTCGGCGTTGGAGTGGTAGAAGAGCACCAGGTCGCCCACCGCCATGTCGTCGCGCATCGAGTTGCGCGCCTGGTAGTTGCGCACGCTGTCCCAGCCGGTCTGCTTCGCGCGCGCGAGGTCGTCGATGGAGAAGACGTCGGGCTCGCTCTTCATCAGCCAGAATCGCATCGCCGCCCTCTAATCCACCGACGGCGCCGACGCCGCACACTCAGCGCCCGGCACCCACCCGGGTTGGACTGCGACGTGCACACCCGGCAGATATGGCCTCCCTCCTCCCGAGCCACTCGCGTCGGCCCTCTCGTAGCGCGCTCCCCCACCGCACCCCGGGGGCAGGGTCGCCCCGACCCCTGAAGTCCACCGTGACCCGAGCCCTGGTCATCGCGGGCTGCGCGTGGAGCCTGGTGTCCTTCGGCGCCGCGCCCAGGAAGGCCCCCGGCCGCGAGCTCGACGTCGCCACCACCGAAGACACCGCCGCCGACGGCCAGCTGGTGGCCCTTCGGCCCGGCGAGAAGGTGGCGCTGACGCTCAAGCGCTGGCCGAAGCACGGCCAGGCGACGCTCGACGCGGCCACCGGCGCCTTCCGCTACCAGCCCGAGAAGGACTTCAACGGCGACGACAGCTTCGCGGTCGAGGTGGGGACGGGCCCGAAGAGCAGCCTCACCACCATCAGCGTGCACGTGGCGGCCGAGAACGACGCGCCGACGCTGAAGACGTCGGCCTTCACCGTTCAAGAAGACGGCCCGGCGAGCGGCGCCGTCGAGGCGCGCGACGTGGACAAAGACATCCTCACCTTCACGCTCGCGACCCCGCCCTCGCACGGCCAGGCGCGGGTGGACTCGCGCACGGGCGCCTTCACCTATCGGCCGGCGCCCGACTACGCCGGCTCCGACGCCTTCACCATCGAGGTGAACGACGGCGCCGAGGCGGCGCGGGCCGAGGTGCCGGTGATGGTGACGCCGGTGAATGACGCGCCGGTGGCGCAGGTGGTGACGCAGGCGTGCGTCGAAGACACGCCCTGCGACGGCAAGGCCGTGGCCACCGACGTCGACGGCGACGCGCTCACCTGGAAGGTGCTGAGCGCCGGCAAGCGCGGCACCGCGACCCTCGACGCCGCGACGGGCGCCTTCAGCTACCGGCCGCAGCCGAACTTCCACGGCGAAGACGTGCTGGTGCTCGAGGTGAGCGACGGCAAGCTCAAGGCCGTCACCCAGGTGCGGCTGACGGTGGCGTCGGTGAACGATGAGCCCGTCGCGTCGGCCGCGAGCGCCAGCGCCAACGAAGACGAGCCCGCCTCGGGCCGCGTGCTGTCCTCGGACCTCGACGGCGACGTGCTCACCTACCGCGTCGGCGCGCCGCCGCAGCACGGCACCGTGAACGTGGACCCGCGCACCGGCGCCTTCACCTACGACGGCAAGAAGGACTTCTTCGGCGCCGACGGCTTCACCATCGAAGTCAGCGATGGCGTCGCCACCGCCTCGGCGCCCGTCCAGGTGACGCTGGCGCCGGTGAACGACGCGCCGGTGGCCACCGCCAGCGCCCACGCCCTCGACGAAGACACCAGCCTCACCGCGAAGTGCCCGGCCACCGACGTCGAGGGCGACGCGCTCACCTTCAGCACCGGCACCAGCCCCAAACACGGCGCGCTCACCATCAACCCCTCGACCGGCGACTTCTCGTACACGCCGGCCCGCGACTACCAGGGCCCTGACAGCTTCACCTTCCAGGTGTCTGACGGGCGCCTGAAGGCCGAGGCGGTGGTGCGGCTGACGGTGCGGCCGGTGAATGACGCCCCCGTGTCGGCGCCGCTGTCGCTCTCGGCCAACGAAGACGAGGCGGCCTACGGCGCCATCGCGGCCTCGGACGTCGACGGCCAGCCGCTGAAGTACGAGGTGCGGGAGCCGCCCGCGCACGGCGCCGTGAAGGTCGACGCGCGCACCGGCGCGGTGCACTACCAGCCGGCCCGCGACTACCACGGCCCGGACCGCTTCGTCATCGCCGCCAGCGACGGCACCCTCAGCGCCACCTCGCAGGTCGACGTCACGCTCGCGCCGGTCGACGACCCGCCCACCACCCGCCCGCTGCGCGTGGCGCTCAACGAAGACACCAGCGCCGAGGGCGCGCTGCCCGGCGCTGACGTCGACGGCGACGCGCTCACCTTCAAGCTGGTGGGGACCGCGGCGCTCGGCTCGGTGGAGCTCGTCGACGCCGCGACCGGCGCCTTCCGCTACACGCCGCGGCCCGACCAGAACGGCGACGACCGCGTCTCGTTCGAGGTCACCGACGGCCGCACCACCGCGCGCGGCACCGTCGAGCTGAAGGTGGCGCCGGTGAACGACGCGCCGACGCTCTCACCGCTGAGGCTCGCCACCAACGAAGACGTGCGCGTCGAGGGCGCCATGGCCTCGGCCGACATCGACGCAGACCCGCTCACCTGGCGGGTGGTGACGCAGCCCCAGGCCGGCAAGGCCTTCGTCGACGCCGCCGGCAAGGTGCGCTTCGAGCCGAGCCAGGACCAGAACGGTGAGGCCACCTTCGAGGTGGTGGTGAGCGACGGCGCGCTCTCGTCGCCGCCGGCGAAGGTGACGGTGGCCATCGCGCCGGTGAACGACGCGCCCGTCGCCCAGGCTGGTACTTCGAAGACGAACGAAGACACCGAGGTGACCGTCACCCTGCTCGCGCACGACGTCGACGGCGACGTGCTGACGTTCTCCATCGCGCGCCAGCCGGCCCACGGAGAGCTCACCGCGCTCGACCCGGCGAAGGGCTCGTGGCTCTACGTGCCGGCCGCCAACTACAACGGCGACGACGGCTTCGCCTTCACCGTGAAGGACCCCTCGGGCCTCTCGAGCACCGCCGAGCAGAAGGTGGTGGTGGCCGCGGTCAACGACGCTCCGGTGGCGCTCGGCGACGACGTCAACGTGCCGTGCAACGGGCAGGTCACCGGCCTGGTGCAGGGCTACGACCGCGAGCGCGCGCCGGTGACGTTCCGGGTGGTGCGCCGGCCGTCACAGGGGCACCTCAAGTCGTTCGACGCCCGCAGCGGCCAGTTCGTGCTCGACATGGAGGGCGCGACCGAACCCGAGACGACCTTCGACTTCGTGGCCTCGGACGGCGCGCTCGACTCGGCGCCGGTGACGGTGAACGTGCACACCACCTGCGCGGGCGCGGCGCGGGCGTCGCGGTAGGGCAGCGGCCGTTCAGGCGTCTCTCGCGAGGGCCAGGTGCCGGGGCCGGTAGCCCAGGCGCTGCTCGACCTCGTCGTCCGACAGCTCCCGGAGCGAGTCGAGGGGCACGTCGACGACGTAGTCACCGACGGCCTCGCGGTGCAGCTCGAGCGTGGCCAGGCCCACCGCGCCCAGCATGCGCTTGACCTGGTGGAACTTGCCCTCGGTCAGCGTCAGCTCGACCTGGCGCTCGCCGCGGCGCTCGGCCTTCGCGGGCACCGAGCGGAAGTCTTCGAACTCGACCCCGTTGCGCAGGCGCTCCAGCTTGGCGTCGCTGACCTTGCCGCTGACGGTGGCGAGGTAGCGCTTGGGCAGCTTCGTCTCGGGGTCGGTGGCGTGCGCCACGAAGCGCTCGTCGTTGGTGAAGAAGAGCAGGCCGGTGGTGTCGCGGTCGAGGCGGCCCACCGCGAGCCAGCCGTAGCCGCGCAGCGGTGGCGGGAGCAGCGCGTGCAGCCGCTCGAACACCGTGCCGATGCCCTCGCGGTCGCGCCCGTCGACGACCAGCCCCCTGGGCTTGTGGAAGGCGAGCACCCGGGTGGTGGGCCGCACGTCGACCACGTCGCCGTCGAGCTCGACCTTCGCGCCCTCGTCGAGCGGCGCCACCACCACCGTGGCCACCTTGCCGTTGACCGACACCCGGCCTTCCCGAATGGCGCGCTCGGCCTCTTGCGTGGGCAGCACGCCGGCCCGCGAGAGGGCGCGTGAGAGGAAGTCTCCGGTGTCAGAGACGCCGCCGCGCTCCTTCGCCGCCAACAGCCACTTCGGTTCTTTGCGTCGTCGCATCGTGGGAGCCCGGCAGGGCTTCTTTCTGGATGCGGCGAAAGGCGCAAGCCTGCTGCTGATCAGCCCAGGCGCCCGATTCCGCCGTGCTTGAACGTCAAAGAGGGCAGGGCTACACCCGCCCGCCATGGAATTCCGCATCGCCGCTGACGAACTCAAGAAGGCCCTCTTCCGCGCCCAAGGCATCGTCGAGCGGAAGGCCACGATGCCCATCCTCTCGAACGTGCTGGTGAACGCCACCAAGACGGGCGTCACCGTCACCGCGTTCGACCTCGACATCGGCATCGTCTCGGAGCACCAGGCCGAGGTGCTCAAGCCGGGCGCCGTCACGGTGTCGGCCAAGACGCTCTTCGACATCGTCTCGTTCCTGCCCGAGGCGAGCCTGACGGTGAAGAAGCTCGCCAACAACTACGCCGAGATCACCTCGGGCGCGGCCCACTACAAGATCGTCGGCATGGCCCCCGAGGAGTTCCCCAAGCTGCCGAAGGAAGAGAACGCGCCGCTGGTGAACGTCACCGGCACCACGCTGCTCGAGATGATCAAGCGCACCGCGTTCGCCATCTCGCACGACGAGACGCGCTACATCTTGAACGGCGTGTACTTCGAGCCGCGTGAAGGCGGCAAGGTGCGCATGGTGGCCACCGACGGGCACCGCCTGGCGATGGTGGAGCGCGAGCTGACCGGCGACTTCAAGCTCAAGGGCGGCGTCATCATTCCGCGCAAGGGCCTGTTCGAGCTCAAGCGCCTGCTCGACGAGGCGCCCGAGGCCGAGTGCCAGCTGGGCTTCGCCGAGAACTCGGCGCTCTTCAAGAAGCCGGGCCTGTCGATGGTGATGCGGCTCATCGACGGCCAGTTCCCCGACTACCAGCGCGTCATTCCCAAGGAGTCCGACCGCCAGCTGCTGGTCAACCGCGCCCGCTTCCACGACATGCTCAAGCGCATCGCGCTGCTGTCGAGCGACAAGTCGAACGCGGTGAAGTTGTCGCTGTCAGAGAACCTGCTGCGCATCACCGCCAACAACCCCGACCTCGGTGAGGCGAAGGACGACCTCGAGGTGGCGTACCGCGGCGGCTCGCTGACGGTGGGCTTCAACGCCCGCTACTTGATGGACGTGCTGTCGGTGCTCGACACCGACGAGGTGGCGCTGGAGCTCGGTGATGAGCACAGCCCCGGCGTGGTGCACGCGCCCGGAGACCGAGCCTCGACGGCCGTCGTCATGCCCATGCGGGTGTGAGTCGGAGCCGGGCGGGCGACGGTGGGTTCAGCGTCAGCCCCTCCAACGGCAGCGCCCGGCCGCCCGGAGAGGGTGGCGCCGCAGAGCTCGTTCTTCCGGCGCGAGGTCTCGTGGGCGCCGCAGGCGGGGTTGCTGGGGATCGACTGCACACGAGCTCACCATCGCGGCCTCTTCGCGCCTATGTCCACGCGATGCGCACCGCATTGCTCCTCATGGTGTTGAGCCAACCCGCGCTCGCGGACTTCACGCTCGTCTCCGAAGCGACCGTCGATGGGCGTCAGCAACTCACCACCGTCTCTCTGCGCGGCACGATGCTGCGTGTCCTGGTCGAGACAGGGAAGACGCCGACCGTCCTCTTCCTTCGAGACACGGCCTCGGGCGTCACCGTCATCTCGGAGCCCGCCGAGAACCGCGTTCAGCGCATCGTCGATGTCCCCGACGCGGACGTCGCGCCGTCAGGCGATCGACTCGGCTATCGCTTCGAGCGCCAGCCTTCGAAGCGGCGCCTGCTGGGGCGCGAGTGCATCGACCACCTGGCAACGGCGAGCTCGCCGGAGCTCAGCTTCAATGGCTGCTACACGCCGTGGAGCGCCGTCGGCCTCGACGCCGTGTCCTTCGGGCGCCTCTTTCCTTCGTCGAAGACGATGGTGTGGTTCCCACGACTGGTCCTGATGACCATGACGTGGCTGGGAGTGCACCCGAGCTTCGCCGGCGAGCTGCCCGGCGTTCCGCTGGAGTGCTCCCAGAGGTTCTGGAACGGCCCAACCAGAAGAGTGAGTTCGCGCGTGAAGGAGCTCCGACCGACGGCGCTCGACGCCAGCCTCTTCGCCTGGCCCACCATTCCCGATGCTGGAGCGCGGTGAGCTGGCTCAGCGACTGTCTTGCTTCGCGGGCTCGGGCGCAGGACCCCTCGGGCGCGGCGCCGAGAGCTCGAGGTTGAACGACTTCGCGTGGTTCAGGGGGGGAGTCCGTCCGCGACGACGCGCTGCCGTCGCGTGCGGTGCGGAGCGTTCAGTCGAGCGCGGCGCGGAAGAGCTGCTCGTCGAGCGCGCTCACCATCGCCACCGCCTCGTCGCCCGAGGGCAGCCCCGCCGTCTCAGCGAGCCCGGCCTCGACCGAGGCGCAGAAGTCCCGCTTGAGCGTCTCCACCGCGTGGCGTGACGCCCGCCGGAGCTCGCGTCTCGCGCGCGCGTTCAGCTTCGTGTTCATCCACCCGTGCAGGTCCCACGAGAGCGCGGCGTGCGACGTCTCTTCCACCGCGATGGGGTGGTGGCGCTCACGCACCTCGACGTCGCTCGCCGCCAGCGCCTGCCGCTGCGCCAGCAGCGCGCCGAACGTCTCGCGCACGCAGCCCTCGACGACGTTCTCGAGCGCCATCGCCTCGAGCGCGCGCACGGGCCTTCGCGTGAGGTGGGGGTGAACCGGACGCCCTCCGAAGCGCTTCGCCAGCGCCGCCATGGCGTTGGTGTGGCGCCGCTCGTCTTCGGCCGCGACGTGTGCGCGCTGGGCCAGTGAGGCGGGCGCTCCGTGCGCGCGGAGCTCGCGCTCCATCACCACGAAGGCCTCGACCGCCGCCGCCTCGAGCGCCGCGGTCGTCTCGAAGTGCCCGGCCAGCGGGCTGCTCGCTCGATGCCGGCGGGAACCGACGAGCCCCTCGGGCCTTCGCCCCACCGCGCAGTTGGGGTTGCCCAGCTCGAGGAGCTCTTCGTCGACCTTGGTGACGGTGCCGTCGGCGCTCACCCGCAGCAGGTACTGCTTGAGCGAGGTGTTCGGGCCGCAGGTGCTGCCTTGCAGGGCGACGGCCTCGTAGCCGCCGTCGACGGCGCGCACGCCCGTCTTGTACTTCGCGCCCTCGTAGCACTCGAAGCCGTACCCCTCGGTCAGCGCCCGCCACGCGGCCTCTTGCGGAGCGTCGATGACGCCGAGGAAGTCGCGGAAGCCCTGCGGCGTGTCGATGAGCGTCACCAGGTCGCCCTTCGTCGTCGCCAGCTGGTAGCCGACGCAGATCTGCCCGCACAGCTCGTAGAAGCCCGAGCGGCTGTTGAGCGCGTCGAAGCCGGTGAGGCAGGCGCTCGGGTTGGTCGCCGTCTCGCACTTGGTGCCGGTCGCGCTGATGACGTTCACCCCGCCGTCGGGGAGCGCGAACTCCATGCTGCGGCCGAAGCCGCTGCGCAGCTCGACGTAGTTGACGGGCGTCGCCGGCTTGAGGCCGTCGATGGCCAGGGTGCCGTTGGGCCCGCACACCGGCT
This sequence comes from Myxococcus sp., assembly GCA_014879945.1. Taxonomy (GTDB): domain Bacteria; phylum Myxococcota; class Myxococcia; order Myxococcales; family Myxococcaceae; genus Xiheimicrobium. The sequence continues at coordinate 9,283 of JACSRE010000200.1, read as the reverse complement.
TCTCGAGGTTTCGGGTGTCCAGCCGTGTGCAGGCCGAGAGCACCAGGGGCGCGCCGAGCGAGAGCTTCAGCACCTGCGTGAAGGCACGGTAGAGGTCGTCGGGGGTCATGGCGCCGACTCTATCCAAGCGTGATGCCACGGCGCCCGGCAGCGATGACGGGTGCTTCGTGAACTCCGCAGCGAGGTCGCCTCAGAAATTCGCGACGGCTCAGCGGGTGCCGGCCGAGACGACGGCCTCGTGGCTCTTGCGCCACCCATAGCCGTCGGCCAGGTCGGTGCGCCCCTGGCCCACCGCGCGCGGCAAGCCCAGCGGCCCCTCGACGGTGCCGTACGGCCGGCCGCGGGGCACCACGGCCTTCGGGTGCTGCCGCATGAACTGGTCGAGCACCTTCACCGCGCCGGCCTCGTCTTGTGGCCCGACGTCGATGATGGCGCCGTCAGCGCGGTCGAAGTCGTTGGGCGCGTTGCAGACGTGCAGCCCGAAGCGCAGCTGGTCGGCCCAGCGGCTGGCGAACGCCTCGACGAGCGAGCTGGCGGCCTCGAACGTCACCGGCACGAAGAGCTTGGCGTAGCCGTGCGGCAACACCGGCCCGCCCTGGCCGCCGTGCAGCGTGAAGCGGTGCGGGAAGAGGTTCTCGCGGGCGCGGGGCAGCCGCACCGCCACCTGGTCTCCGGCCTTCGCGTCGTGCGGCACGAACTGGCCCGGCTCGTCGAGGAACAAGGTGAGCTTGCCGTCCGAGACGAACGACCAGCCCACGCCCTGGCGCACCAGGCGGAAGCTCCAGTCCCACCCGGTGGCGCCGTGGGTGCTCATCGCCAGGTGGGCCACGAAGCCCGAGTCTCCCGAGGCGCGCGGCAGCGACGGCGCCTGGCCCGCGCGCAGACAGAAGAGCCGCTCGCGGAAGCTGCGGGTGCGCTCGTCGACGACGGGGAGCGGCATCAGCCTTCTCCCCACAGCACGCGCGGCCAGTCGCCCGGGCGGCCCAGCATGTCGAGCGCGTGACGGGCCACCCCGAGCGCGCGCGCGTCGAGCACCTGCTCGTAGTGCGAGATGCCGTAGACCGCGATGAGGAGCGCCGCGCCCACCCACCGCACCACCCGGTGCGCGAAGTTCTCGGTCAGCGTGAAGTCGCTCCCGCGGGCCTTCGCGTAGCCCTCGAGCATCGCGGCGGTGAAGGCGGCGAGCGTGGGCCGAGCCAGCACCTCGCTGCGGTGCTCGGGGGCCAGCCAGCCCATCACGTAGTCGCTCAAGAGGCTCCCGAGGTCGCGCGCGGGGTCGCCCCAGAACGAGAGCTCCCAGTCGAGGAACACCACCTGGGGCTTGCGCTGGGGCGGCGCGACGCGCAGCAGGTTGGCCTGGCGCAGGTCGCCGTGGAGCAGCGCCGCCTCGCCCTCTCGCAGCTGCTGCTCGCTCAACGCCTGCAGCCCCTGCATCGCGGCGCCGTCGCCCTGCACCGAGGCGAAGAAGTCGATGCCGACCTGTGAGAGCCGCGCGTAGAAGTCGGGCCGCATGCGCAAGAAGCACTCGAGCAGGTCGGACTCGTCACGGAAGGCGTCGGCCAGCGCGTACTTGCTGCGCGACTCCCGGCTCTGGCGGTGCAGGTAGCCGAGCGCGTTGCCCACCTCGGCGGCCAGCGCGCTGGGGTACTCCTGCGAGCGCCGGTGAAAGTGGTGCAGCGTCTCGCCGTGGTGCAGCCACTCGAGCCCGAGCAGCCCGTGCGCGGGGTCGAACGCGAACACCGTCGGCAGGTGGAGCGGCGAGTTCTTCTCGCGGCCCAGCGGCGACACCCGCTCGAGGATGGAGCCCTCGCGCAGCACGCCCACGTTGCCGCCGCCGTCGGCGATCTTCACCAGCACGCGCTTCTTGCCGCTCTTGCACACCACCGTGCGGTTCTTCGACGGCGGCGGCGAGAGGACGGAGGGGTCGCGAGTCAGCGACAGCGCCGCGAGGCGGGCGTCGAGCTCGGCGTCGGTGAGGGGGGCGCGCACGGTCTGAGGCGGTGGTCTGCCGTGAGTGGCCGCCCGAGACAAGCGCTACCAGACGCGGGCTGGCGCCAGCGCGGCCCCGCCAGGTTCTCGGAGGTTCTGAGTGAAATGAGCGCACGACCACATTGAGGCGAGGAGAGCCTTGTTGCGAAGGCTGCCGGGATGGAGCGCGTAGGTGCGCTTGGCACGGTGCGGACCATTGGGCAGGGGTGCGTGGGCGTGTCGGCCAGGCGGGGCGACGAGGGCGTTGCGAAGCGCGCGATGGAAGCGGCGGGCGCCCGCTGTGCGGTAGGCGGCGAAGCCGGGCCATGCGCCTGCCGCGGAGGAGGCCCCAGCGTTGACCGGCGCGTGGCGGTGTGTGCTCTCGACGATGCCTGAGCCGACCGCCAAGCCGAGTTTACATTTATGTGGCCACCTACCGCCGCCTCTTGAGGGCTCGTCCTCAGCCAGCACGGGTCACTGACCACGAGGCCCCTTTCGTGCTTGTCGTCGACGGCGGAACACCACCCGTTGTTGTTCATCTTCTTGTTGAATTCGAGCTGTCGAGGCGCGCTTGTCCAAGGGGTTCGTATCCGACTGGGTCACTTCGCGCGACGAGGCACTCTACGCTCTGAGATCCGATTCAAGTGTCCGTCACGCAGGGTGAATGTGACGAAGGTCTCGTGACTTACTCCTGATCGACAGAGGTCGAGAAACTCTAGCCGGTGAGCGTCGAGGTCCACTGCGGTCGGGAGTCTTCTGAGGTCGTGAATATCGCTTCCCTCCCCCGGCAGTTCGTCGTCGCAACCTGAGCCCGGCAGGAGCTCGCCTTGAGGCGTAAACCCGTATGCCAGCCGGACCTTTCGTGCGGCATCGGGCCACGGCCGCTGAGTTACCGATTCCAAGTTGGGGAAATGATAGTAGAGGAAAAGGTCACCATCACGCAGTCGATAGATGCCGCTTGAGATCAGGCTGCATTCGGGGCCTCGATCGAGCTCTGACTTGACCAAGGCTTCGATCTTCGAAAGGGGTTCCTTGGGAAGGGGTTCGCCGTTCGCGAATTCGCCATCGGAGCCGTACCGCTCAGGGAGATGTGGAGGGAGAACGTCCTGTCGGGCCCCTGTGTTGTCGAAGAACAGCTCAACATAGGCGCCTGTACATGAGTCGAAGTACTCCCATTTCCCATTGGAGCTGCGGTGGCCCCCGTTGCCGATTCGAAACAAGCTCGAAGGGAGCGCTTCTCGGCACGATGTCTCGATCACCTGAGAGCCGGAGCGCTCGACCTCGACGACCTGAATCGAGTGATCAACATCAAGGCCGACCACCATTCGGGTCGAGCTTGCTGTCAGAACAACAGCGCGTCTGACTGGCAGGTTTCTTCGCTTGCACGACGCATTGAGACTGCAAGAGATAACTGGGATTCCCTGAGTATCAACGACCCTCTCGACTCCCCAGAACGGCGGAGGGGCCGCTGAAAGGAGTCCGGCAAGGAGCCCCGCTACCATGGCAACACCTGACCTGGAACAGGAAATACACCAGACGCAGCCCCAAGAGCGTCCCCTTCACTCGTCACGCAACGACAGATACTACCAGTGGGCACTGCCGTTGCGTCGTCGGCACATCGCGTGTACGCACAGGGATTCGGTGGCGCGGAGCTTCCGATTTCGCCACACGAGCAAACCCCACCAACGATCTGTGGCTTTCGTTCTTGTGGACACCTCATCCCAGGACAGCGGAGAGAGTCTCCGTCGTTAGGGGCACTGCTGTCGAAACACTCAGCCCAACGAACGTCGTCCGGGCTCTCACTTGGAGCCGAATCGCAGACCGTCTCGTCGCACCCTGGTCGGAGTTCGGTACTCTCCGAAAGCGTTGCCGGACTGAAGCAACTCGCGAGTGCACTGCCAATGGCCTCCGCGGGGCTGCAGTTGCCGCAATTCATCATTCCAGCGGCGCAGAGTGTAGAGCCCTTCTTCCCGCTTCCTCCGCCAGTACCTCCGCCACTACCTCCTCCAGACCCGGTTCCACCACCCATCCCGGCTCCACCACCTCCCGTCCCGGCTCCACCCCCGGTCGAGCCTCCAGTTCCACCTCCAGCGCTCCCACCCGCAGCAGGGCTTGAGCATTGCGGGCCCGAGCACGTCGGCGGAGGCTGGCAGCCAGCCGCAGCTCCAGGGGAGCAACGCTGGAGCGGCCCCCACACGGCATGCTGGTCAGCAGGGTTCTTGCCCTTGAGCTCGTTCGTCTTGGTTAGCGTCGCGAGGTGGATGGCTTCATGCGCAAGCGCATCTCCCAGCGTGCCGGGAGACATTTGCCCCGGTGTTGTTTTGGAAGCATCTACAACAACCATGAATCCTCCCTTGCCGTCTGGAATCGTGCATGCGAAGTCTGAGGCACAACTCGAGCCGCTCGTGGCAGCTTTATAGTCAGAGCTCGAGAGATAGGTTTCATTGCCAATGGAGGCCACTGCCGAGTCGAACTGTTCGCTCGACACCGTCCAGCCGTACGTCGCAAGCGCGCTGATCCACTCATCCTTAACGGGCTTGAGATTGAATTTGGCAAAGCTGTCAGCTTGCCGAGCGAATGCCTCTTGAGTCGCGCTGAATGTGGGTCGTTGGTTCGTGAGAACTCCAGAATCACCAGCCCCTGCTGCGGTCGGATCGCAACCGACTCCTCCACGACTCGCTCTGTTCGAACTCGTCGTTTTTGTTTTTTCAACTACACTGCCAACGCAGGCGAATCGCTGCGCCTCGGTTGCGGAGGCGCCCGTGTCGCGGACGACGCACCCAAGGCGAGCGGGAGGGAGGGAGCCCCCGACGCCTGGCTTGCCACCGCCGTGAACATCCCAGCCACCTTCTCGTGATGCTTGTCCGCACGTGGCTGCCTGGAGACTGGCCACATCAATGCCAAACTGCGTGCTCTTGCTGTTCGCTGCCAATCGCGACAGGAGTGTCTGGGACGCTCCGGGCGTAGTGCTGATCCCGCAAAGTACACGTTGACAGAGGTAGCCGACCTGAGGTGCGAACTGAGGTGTGATCATCTCCGAGAGCAGGCACGTGCCGCTGCCCAAGCGCCACGGATGGACAGAGACTTCCAAGACGTGACCCAGCGAGACGCAGATATCCGTCGATATCCCAGCGGCTTCGTACGCTTCGCAGAAGTCCCTCACTTGGACGACGCCGTTCCTTCTGCCGTCCTTCAGCCAGAGTCCTGTTTGGCGGACCACTGAGGTCGGCCACGCGCTCAACTCCTTCATCGCTTTGTTGTTCGCGAGCATCCAGTCTCGCAGCGATGACTGGCCCAATAGTTTGCTCTCGTCGTAGACGATGACAATGAGATTGAGGAGTGCATTGAGAAGAACTCTTCGGCCTGCCGGTTGCGCGGAGGCGGGCAGCGCCATTGTCGTTGCGTCGATGGATTCGACGAGCGCCGAGCCGAAGGCCTCGACGTCATCAATGGCGAAGCAATCCAATGAGCTGCTTATGCGCGCCAAGCTTGCCGAATACGCCGCACCATTGCCGTCTTCCAGTGCGAGCAGGAGCGAAGCCACCAGTTCGTCTCGAATCGGGTCGCGGCATCCCCCAGGAAGAGGTCTCAGGCCGCGAATTGTGCTTCGAGGAGCCCATGCCTGCCACTGCTCCAATGATGGCCCAAGATCGTAGCGAAGCCTCGATAGGAAGGTTGAGTAGACGACTGAGGCGAGTTGTCGTTCGTCCGACTCGGCTGACAGCGCCTTCAGTTGGCGATAGTCGATCTCGCTCAGCTGGGTGTATTTCTGGTCGAGAGTAGCTGTTAGTGCCGTCAGTAGTGTGTTTGCTTCAAGAAATTGTGCTGATGGCCCTTCAGCGATGTTCGAGTGGACCAACAGCGTGTGCTGAGACTCTCTCGCCTGGTACCAAGCGACTTCAAGCGCTCGAAGGTCTCGGTCAAGCGCGACCCGTTGAGTGAGTGCTGTTTCGCTTAGCTCTCCACGCTGAGTCGTTGCTCGCTCGGATTGTCGCGGGGCCGAGATCGTTCCATCGCAGGATGCACTTGTCCCAGTTGCCAAAGGGAGAATAAGCGAACACCAGATTGCCCAACGTCTGCCAGATCCCATGAGCGCCCTCGATTCGCGGAGAGGATGTTGTCCGTGATTCCACGCTGTCAAGGGCCTGGGGGCCGTGTTGACTCCGCGCAAGTCTCGCGAGCTCTTCTCTTCGTGGAGTGAGCCCTTCGATGAGCTCCTCGAGCTGTCACCAGACGCTCTCCTTGGGCTGGGCGACGAGACCACCGAGGCCGCCGTGCGGCGCTACGAAGAGCTGAGAAGTCGCCTCTGGGTTCGACAACGAACACCGTCGCGGAATGAGCCCACGCGTCGACGCTCCGCCACGACGTCGCTGTTGTGAGTGCCGCGGCTGGTACCGACCATCGCCGTCAACGGCGCGCACGCAGATGACATGCGGAAGGAAGTGCCGACTTCGACGACGACGCAGACAGGAGGCCCGACGCCGCGAAGGCGACGTGGTGGCAGCCCGTTCGCTCGAGCGGCTGCGCCAACGACGTCACCGTGAGCGCGCTGCCGGTCTCGCTGGGACTTCCATGTCACGGGCCGGCCTCTCCGCCGAACACAGAGAAGCGATTGAGGAAATCGTGGAGTCGCTGAGACAAGAACAGCGCTCGTCACGGGCCGCCCTTCGGCGCCAGCTTCGTCGGCTGTCGCAGGTAGAATCGTTATCGGTGGGCGAGGGCGTTGGGACATGAACGCGCCTTGTCACGGGCCGGCCTCGTCGCGAACGCGGCCGCAACGGCAGGAGAAACTGGTCCGACTCTGAGACAACTGTCACGCGCCGGTCTGGTCAGCGGAGTGCCTGCTCGCCGAGGGTGACGGGCATGACCGAACTTCTTCAGTTTCGAATGAAGCCGCTCGCCGGCGGGACGCGAACGGAGCTTTCGCTCGTTGGCTCACTCCCGAGCGCCGTCTCGTCCGAGGCGATGCGGGAACTGATCGCCGCGCTCGCCATTTGGAGCTCCGCGCCCGTGTCCATCGTCCTCGTGGTCGACGAGCTTTCGGCGGACTGGTGCGAGCGCTGGTCCAGAAACCTTCGAGCGGTGGGGCACGACGCCATCGAGGTGCGCTTCGAGCTGGCCGAGGAGGGCTCGCGGTGAGCGGCTGGCACGTCGACAAGTCGGGAGGCCAGGTGACGGTCGTCGGACCGGACGGAAACCCGGACGCGTCCTGCGGCACCTTCCTCGATCGGCTCCTGCTCCGCGGCTTGTCCCTGCACACCGTCGAGGCCTACGCCTACGACCTCGTGCTGATGAAGCGCTGGCTCGCCGCCTCACGTGTCCAGTTGATGGAAATGAACTCCGGGCACCTTCACGAGTTTCTCGCGTGGGAGCGTGGCCGCGACAGCAGCCCCAAGAGCATCAACCGGCGACTCCACACGCTGCGGCTCTTCTTTCATCACGTCACTCAGCGCGAGCTTCCCGGAGCGTCAGTGCCACGACGCGGCGCCCGACTCGCCCACCGCGATCGAGAGCTCGGCCTGCAGCGGATTCACGGTGCGAGCACCCAACGTCTTCGCGTGAAGGAGCCACGACGTCTCGTCGAGCCTCTCACGGTCGAGCAGGTCAACGAGCTGCTCGGTTGCCTGTGCCGCTACCGGGACCTCGCGATCGCCTACTTGATGTTGCTGTGCGGCCTTCGAACCCAGGAGGTCCTGAACCTGCGACTGACGGACATCGACCTCGAGGATCGGCGACTGCGTGTGCAAGGGAAGGGCGGGAAGGAGAGGGCAGTGCCGGCACCCGCGCTGCTGCTCGAGGTGATTGCGAAGTACTCCCGATTCGAGCGACCTGTTGCGTCGGCCAGTCAGGTCTTTCTCGTCATGCAGGGCGCCAAGAAGGGCAAGCCGATGACGCGGGCCGGACTTCGCAAGGTCTTCAGGACGCGCCGAAAGCGGACCGCCTTGTCGAACGCGAACCCGCATCGCCTTCGCCACACCTTCGGCACCGACATGGCCCGCAGCGGAGTGAGACTGCCCATCCTTCAGCGGATGATGGGACACGCCTACGCAGAGACAACGCTGCAGTACGTGAACATCTCGATGGTCGACATCGCTGCCGAGTTTCAGAGGGCGGCAGCGAAGCTCGAGCAGCGCTACGAACTCGAAGGTGCTCGATGATCGAGCATCGAATTCCGCTGCCGGGCTTCGCGACGAACTTCCTGCGCGGCGCAACACGGCCACACAGCGAGGCCGCGGTCGTCATGTTTCACCGCTGGCTGCTGGAGCGGGGCATGGAACTCTCCGCCGTGACCGGCAAAGAGCTGCAGGACTTCCTTGATCGCCCATCCGGGAGAGCGGTCAGGCCGCGCACGGCCAACTCCTACCGATGGGAACTGAAGCAGTACCTGATGTGGCTCGCAGAGCGTGGCCTCGCCGGGCCCTTTGAGAAAGAAGAACTCGAGGGGTACCACCGGAAGTACCTCCCGGAGCAGGTACGCGAGTTTCTCCGCCACCTCGCGCCGACGAGGAAGCCCGCCACCGTGAACGGGTACAAGGCGACGCTTCGGCGTTTCCATGAGTGGCTGGCCGAGCGCCGCATCGAGCCTGGCGCAATCGACAGACAGACGTGTCTGGCATGGGGACAGTGGCTCTACGAGCAGGGTCTGCATCCCGCGACGCGAGTGGGAATGATGGTCTGCCTCCGCAAGTACGTCGACTGGCTCTGGGAACGCGGCGTGACGACTGCGCCCGGTCGCGACCTGATTCTGGGCAGCGACCTTCCGAAGAAGCCGGAGTACCTGCCGCGGCCGCTACCGGCGGACAACGACCGTGAGCTCCAACAGAAACTGAAGGACGACGAATCGAAGGTCAGCCTCGGACTCTACGTGATGCGCAGAACCGGTCTGCGAATCGGTGAGCTTCGTCGCCTGGAGCGAGACTGCGTCCGCGTCGATCACAGTGGCGGGCACTTTCTGAAGGTGCCGCTCGGCAAGATGAACAACGAGAGACTGGTGCCGCTGGATGCAACGACGCTGTCAGCCATCACCGAACTGCAGTCGCAGGCACGCAACCAGGCGAGCCAATGGCTCATCGAGGGCGCACGAGCGAGACCGGTTAGCATCGCCACGTTTCAGTCGAACCTCGTGCGTGTTGCCGGCGACATGTCCCTGGCCGAGCCGCTGACGACACACCGGCTGCGCCACAGCTTCGCGACGTCGCTGATGAACGGTGGAATGAGCCTGGTCGGCATCATGAAGCTGCTCGGGCACCGAGATCAGCGCATGACGATGCGATACGCGCAGATTGCAGACGAAACGGTGGGGCGGGAGTACTTC
>JACSRE010000309.1 GCA_014879945.1 Myxococcus sp. | reverse complement strand
CGCGGCGTCGACCGCACCCGTAAGCGATCGACTTTCCTCGGGCGGAAACCTGATCGGCGCTCTAGCAGGCCGCCGCGAGGTCAGTGCACGCCCGAGTAGGTCGGCTCGACCTTCAGCACCTGGGCCTTGATGGCGGGGTCGTCGGCGAGGTCGGTGCCCAGCAGCAGCCACTCGAGCTTGAGGGTCCGCGCGCCGACGGTGAGCTTGACCCGTCTGGCCTGCTCGTCGCGGCGAACCTTCATGTCCTGGCGCAGGGCCTTGAGCTGCTGCTTCGCGTCGGCGTCGCCGGCGAGCTTGAGGCGTTCGTCGATCGAAGTGAGCTGGCGGTCGAGGTGCTCGAGCAGCTCCTGGTCGCGCGCGCCCTCGTTGAGATCAGAGAACGGCCCAAAGCCCCTGCCCAGCGTGAGCTCGAGCGTCGCCAGCGACTGGCCGCGTTGCCCCGAGGCGAGGAGGAAGAGGTCTTTCACGCGCTGCGGGGGGGCCGCGCCGCGGAACTCGCCCGACTGGATGACGAGGTCCACCGCCCCCGAGAGCGCCTCGGCGAGCGCCATCGCGTCGGAGTACCCGGCGGTGCCGATCAGCACGGTCACGTCACGCGCGGGGAGCTTCGCGAGCTCGGCCTTGAGCGCCGGGAGCGCCGGGGCGGCCTCGAGGCCTGGCGAGCCCGGCACGGGGCCGGCGCCCGAGGCGACCAGGAAGGCGACCTTCACCCCGCCCTGCGCGATCACCGCCGAGCGGGTGAACGCCGGCTTGCCGTCGAGCTCGAGGTTGGTCGAGAGCAGCTGCACGCCCGCCTTCTTCGCCTCGCTGGAGAGGAACTGCGGGCCCGCGACCAGATCGCGAAAGCCGACCGCCAGCACCTTCGTGCGCAGCGCCCCCATCGTCGAGAGCACCAGCCGCGCGCGCTCCAGATCGGCGTCAGCGGGCTTCGGGCCGGGGCTCCCCCGGAACAGGGCGTTGCCCGAGTCGAGCACCAGCACCTCGCCCGCGAGGTTCTTCAGCGCCGTCTTTCGTCTGGCCAGACCGCCAGAGGGGTTGGCCCGTCAACCACAGGGCGCGACTTCGCCGCCCACGTCTCCCTGGTACGCGAGGGTGAGCTTCTTCACCGGCGCCGCCGTCACCGGGAGCGCCAGCGCGAGGGTCAACGCGAGGAGCCTCACTTCTTGCCTCCCTTGGGCGCGGGCTTCTTGTCGAGCTCGACCAGCCGCGTCTTCGCGAGCTTCGCCTGCTCCGACTTCGCGTACTGCTTGATCAGCTCGTTGAGGGCGAGCTTCGCCTCGTCGACCATCTTGAGCTCCTTGAAGCAGTCGGCGGAGCGCAGGTACGCCATGGGCGCCGACTTCGCCTTCGGGTGGTCCTGAATCACCTTGCCGTACTCGTAGAGCGCCTCGCGGCACTTCGTCTCGAGGAAGTGCACCTCGCCCAGCCCGAAGTGCGCGTCGCCGATCAGCTCGTCGCGCGGCCACTTCTTCATGAACTCGGCGTAGAGGCGCCTGGCCAGCTCGTTGTCGCCGGCTTTGGCCTTCTCGTCGGCCAGCTTCAGGAACTCCTTCGGCTCCTCGGGCCGCTTGAGCTCGTCCTTCTTCGGCTCCTCGGGCCGGGGGTTGACCGCGGCGCTGGCGGCGAACTTCTCGGCAGCGGCCAGCTTGGCCTCGAGCTCGGTCAGCTTGAACTGGTAGCTCTCGACCTGCCCGCGCAGCGTGGCCACGTCCTGGAGCGCGCTGTCGACCTTCACCCCGATGTTGGCGCCGGTGGTGCGCGAGGCCTGGTCGAGCTGCTCGAGCGCGCTCTTGAGCTGCAGGGTGGTGGCGTCGAGCTTGCCCTGGGTCTCTTCGAGGGTGGCCTTCAGCTTCTTGTTGTCGTCGGCCAGCTTGTCGACACGGCCCTCGAGCAGCTGCCCGCGATCAGCGGGGAAGAAGCAGCCAGAGGCCAACGCCACGGTCACGATTACGATGGAGCGACGCATCGGGGCGCACTGTAGGCACAGAGGCCGCGCAGCCAGAGAAGAAACCTCCCGAGGGGCCGGCCAGTGGTGCAGCCGGTGAGGAGGGGCACGCCCACCCGAAGAGGGAGTGCTTCGGCGAACGCCGCCCGCCCAACACCTCGCACTGACCGGCCCGCTCGAACTCTGATTGGGTCGTTGCGCTTCGGTGAGTGGAACGGGCCTCGTGCGGCAGGCATTCCCGGGCGGCTCGCGGCTCAACGACGTCGGCGGCGACGCGCGGCGAAGAGCGCGCCCAGGCCCAGCAGCGCCAGCCCGTCGACCCCGGCGGAGCACCCGACGCAGCCGGCGGGCACCTTGCCGAGCTCGTCACCCAGGCGCTCGAGGCCCGAGTCACGCACGAGCACCTCGACGCGCGCCGGCACCGAGTCGAACTGGCCGTCGTTGGCGACCACCTCGAGCACCAACGACACGTCGCCGTTCACCGGCGGGGCGGTGAGGCGCACGGTGTCGCTGGTGGCGTCGCGGAGCTCCACCGTCGGGCCCGAGACCTGCCGCCAGGTGAACGAGACGACGTCGCCCTGCGGGTCCACCGCCGAGGCGGCGATGCTGACGGCCTGCTGCTCCTGCACCTCGACGGTCATGGGCGCGGTGACGACCGGCGCAGAGCCCGAGTCCACCACCGTCACCGTCAGGCTGGCGGGCCTCGACTCGAGCGCGCCGTCGGTGGCCACGACGTCGAAGACGAGGTCGGTGTTGCGGTCGACCTCGGGCGCGACGAAGGCTCCGGCGCTGGCGTCGACGGTGGGGCCCGCGCGCTGCGCGAAGACGATGGTGACGAGGTCGCCGTCGGGGTCGGCGCCCGAGCCGCTCAGCGGCACCACGTCGCCCTCGCGCACGACGAGGTTCATCACCGGGTCGAGCGTGGGCGCGCGGTTGTTGGAGCAGGTGTTCGGGTCGGGCGCGACGCTGGTGAAGGGCAGCTCCGAGAGGCCGGTGAAGGCGATGTCGTCGACCTCCCAGCCCTTGGCGGCGGCGGCGTCGTCGGCCCCGATGCGGAAGCGCACCCGCACCGTCTGCCCGGCGTACTGCGTGCCGAGGTCGACCCGCTCGGTGTTGAAGGTGGGGTACCCGGGGCTCTGGCCCACGTAGCCGCGGCGGCCGCGCAGCGGGTTCGAGGTCTGCGCCGGGAGCGCGCCGGTGTAGCCCGGCATCGCCAGCGAGCCGATGTCGGTCCACGCGCCCCCGGCGACCGAGAGCTCGAGCACGGCGCCGTCGAAGTACGTCATCGACGCGTCGGTCTCGAAGTCGAAGCGGTGCCTGAAGCTCATGCTGAACGGGCCCATGCCCACCACCAGCGGCGGCGAGGTGAGGTAGGTGTCGGCCGGCGACGACGGGTTGGGCCCGAACCAGTAGTGCGAGGTGGGCGAGCTCTGGGCGATGCGCCAGTCGCTCCCGGTGTTGCCGCTGGGGTCGTTCGACGCCGACCAGCGCGACATGGGCGCCTCGACGTCGTCGGTGGCGGTGCCGTTGGGCCGGGTGTTGCTGTTGAGGCGGGTGCGGAACTCGCGCGTCACCGGCCCGGGCACGGCGAGCGATGGATCGTTCGCCGAGGCCGTCACCACCACGCCCTGGAAGCCCCGCACGCCGCGCAGCGCGACGGGGATGCGCACGGTGGCCGACTCGAAGGGCTCGAGCCTGGGCGCCGTCGCCATGGGCCCCTGCGGGAAGCTGAGCCCCGGCGAGGCGGTGGACAGCGAGATCGTCGAGGCCGCGAGCGCGCCGACGCCGACGTTCTTCACCGTGACGCTGGCGAGGCCCACCTCGTCGGTGTCGAGCACGCCGTCCATGTCGCAGCTGGTCACCGAGTCGTCGATGGTGAGCTCCGAGACGGCGATGGCGTTGCCCACCACGAAGCTCTCGACCGCGGGCCGGTTGTCCACCGCGTCGCGATCGGGCGCCCGGGCCTGCATGCCGAGCCCGCGGCGGGCGAAGGCGGCCCAGAAGAGGGCGAAGTCCTGCGGGTCTCTCGCGATGGCGGCGGCCAGGAGCGCGTCGCGGGCGTCGACGAAGGTGGGCATCATCGGCGTCAGCTTGTAGCCAGCGACGAGGTACCGGAGCATGCGGTCCTGGGCCTGGTCGAAGGTGAGCCGCGGGGTGTCGCGCAGCAGCGCCACGTAGGCCTCCCACAACATCGTGGCCCACACCTCGCCGGTCGAGTGCACCTCGGCGTTGAGCGAGCCGTCGAGGCCGCCGGCGGTGGGGAGCTGCGGGAGGGCGACGCCTCGCTGGATGTGCTTGAAGGTCAGCCCGTTCTTGGTGAAGTCCACCGTGTAGGGCACGCGACGCACCCCGTAGTAGTGGCCCTGCGCGTTGGTCGCCGCGGTGGTGTAGCCGCCGATCGCCCAGGTCCCCATCCAGTTGGCGTTGGAGGGCACGTTGAGATCGTCGGCGCGCACCATCATCAAGAGCGCGTGAAAGTCGCTCCAGCCTTCGCCCATGCCCGCCGACTGCCGGGCCGAGAGGCCGTTGCCGTCGCCGATGAGGCGGTTCGAGATGTAGTGGCCCCACTCGTGCGCGATGATCGCGTTGTCGAGGGTGCCGTCGCGATCGGTGGTCGCCTGGCGGAACAGGGTGCCGGTGACGGGCCCAGAGGCTGCGGTGAGGGCGGCGCGCAGGGTGGCGCCCAGGGCGCGGGTCAGCGACATCGCGGGGATCGTGGTGGCCGGCATGGGAGAGCCGACCAGCTCGAGCGGCCGACCGAACATCGAGGTGTCGATGATGATCACGCCCGCCGCGCCGTTGTTCTGCGCGATCTCGACCTTCTGCACGAAGGTGCACAGGCCGCGATCGACGACGGCGATCTTGCCCATCACGCTCGTGGTGAAGTTGGGCTGGCAGCCGTCGGTGACGGAGCCGCCCATGCCCGAGGGGTCGCCGTCGTTCACCGCCACCAGCTCGGCGCTCACGTTGAACTGCTGCGGGCCGAACTGGGCGCCGTTGGCGGTGACGTTCGCGCCGTTGTAGGTGAGGCGCTCGGTCTCGGCGCCCGTGAAGACGTACATCTGCATGCGGGGCCGCGCGCCGTCGCTGGGCGTCGACATGTTGGCGTTCGAGGTGCCTGAGTTGTCCTGCCCCTCGGCGTTGATGGGGTCGTTCTCGCGGCCGCCGCGCCCGAAGTTCGACAGCTGCGCGTTGCCCGCCGCCTCGTCGAAGCCGCGGTCGTAGTACCAGTCGTGCAGGAAGTTGATGTCGTAGAAGAGCTGGGTGCCCGCGGCCATGCGCTGCTGCTCGTTGGCGTAGGGGTTCTGGAGTGGATCGTAGACCCGGTCGAACACCAGCACGCCCGCGTCGGGGTCTCCGTTGGGCACGGGCACGGTGTCGCCGGCGCCGAAGCCGTTGGGGCGCGCGACGTCGAGGTAGGTGAAGGTGTTGTTGCCCTCGGTGCGGGTGGCGTTCGCGGGCAGCCACGGGTCCATGGTGCTGATGGGGCCGTAGTCGCGCGTCACCAGCTCGGGCGCCACCCAGGCGGGCTGAAAGCCGTTGGGCGTTCCAGCGGGGTGCGGCGTCGGCGAGTTGCCCGAGGGGCCGTCCATCGGCAGGCCCAGGCCCGTGCCGTTGGCCCACACCCGGAAGCTGGCGTCGGCGGTGAGGTTCTTCTCGTAGAGCACCTGGCCGTCACGCGCCGAGACGACGAACGAGTGGTAGCGCGAGTCGGTCTCGCCGTCGTTGAGCTCGACCTCGACGTAGTAGCCGGGCTCGAGGCCCTCGGGCATGGGGAACCAGACCGGCCGCGCGCGCACCGGAGTGGGCTCATCGCCCAGGCGCCAGAGCTGGTAGCCCTCACGAAACGCCAGCGGCTCGAGCGACGAAGCCTCGACACCCTGCCCCGTCATGGCGCTGATGGCCGCCGCGGCCGCCGTCGACGGGCGCAGCGAGAACGCCCCCAGCCGCCGCAGCTGCGGGGTGAGGTAGCCGGCGATGGCCACGACGACGAAGTCCTTCGTCATCGCCACCTTCACCTCGTCGCGGAACACGTCGACCCCGGCCACGCGCTGCTGGAAGATCGCGATCACCGCGCCGCCGTCGTCGAGCTGGTGCAGCTGCGTCAGCCGGGCTTCGGCCCACCTGGCGCGATCGGCGCGGTAGAGTTCGGCGTGCGTGAAGAGCGTTCGCCGTGCCACCTGCTCCGCGGTCAGCCCGAGCTCCCGCGGCGTGCGCGAGCCCGCGGGCGGGCGACCGACCCAGAAGAACGTCGGCACCCCGAGGCGGGGCTCGACGGACGAGACGAGCCCCACCTCGAGGGCCGCGCGCGCGGGGTTGGACAGGCCGCTGGGGGTAGGCAGGTCGAGTTGCTCGCGGCGCTCCAGGAAGGCGTCGCGGCCCGGAGCTGCAGCGGCGACCGCCGCCGCCAGGCATGCGAGGCTCAGCGACACCCGATTGGCGCAGTGTGAGTTCATGGCGGCGCCACCCGTACCGACATGCCCACCCCATTTCAAGAGATTGACGAGTTAATTCATGGTCTTGCGTGAGCGAATTCTGCCGATAGAGAACTGGCACCAGGGCATGTCGATCAGGGTGCGACAAGGTAGGAGCGCTCGGAAACCGGCGGCTTGCGCGCGACCGCTGGCGCCCGGGAGGCGTTGAGTGTCGTCAGAGGTAGGACAGCGCAGTGCGTTCGAAGCGGCCATCAAGGCAGCGCCCGACGACGCGAGCGGCTACGCGGTGCTCGGCGATTGGCTCTCGCAGCGCGGCGATCCCCGGGGTGAGCTGATCGCGCTGCAGCAGCAGCCCGCCCTCGATCGCCGACAGCGTGAGCGCGAGAAGGCGCTCTTGATGGAGCCGTCGATTCGCTGCCTCGCCGGGCCGCTGGCGCAGTGGCGCTGGGGCTTCGTTCACACCGCGATCCTGGTGCGGCCGGCCAGCCCGGGGCGAACGTCTGGGGCTGGGCTCGGCGCGCTGCTCGCGCACCCCTCGATGCGCTTCGTGCGCGCCCTCACCCTGGGGCAGGAGCCCCTGGCCGAGTCGCTCGAAGCGCTCGCCGCGTCGGCGCCACGGGTGTTGGCGTCGCTGTCGCTGTACTCGCCCAGGCCGCTCGAGCTTGGGCAGCTGCCCCGCGGGCTGCCGGCCCTCGAGCACCTGCACCTCTCGACGCCCGAGGTCTCCGGGGTGCTCGGCGCCCTGCCCGGCCTGACCGCGTTGACCGTCTCGTTCCTCGAGTGGGGGCCCTCGACGGGCAAGGCCCTGCTCGACCACAACCGCGCGCAGCTCTCGCGCATCAAGGTGGTAGCGGCCGGGGTGTTCGACGCCCGGTCACTCGACGCGGTGTTGGCGCTGCCCGCGCTCGAGCACCTGACCCTCGAGGCCTCTGAGCTGAACGTCGAGGTGATCGACGCCATCGCCGGCAGCGCGGCGGCCTCGCGCCTGACGACCCTCGATCTGGCTCGCAGCGGCCTCTCGGAGCGCGGGGCCAGGCGAATGCTCGAGCTGGCGCCAGGGCTCCCCCGCTTGTCGAACCTGGTGATGGGCGAGGCGGCCGACCCGTGAGGCGAACGGGCTGCGACCGCCGGACGTGCGACGAACCGCTGATGCGCGCCCTGCGGGTGCTGGCTGTGCTGCCGCTGCTGGCCTGCCAGACGGTGGCGGCCGGGCTCACCGATCGCGCCGAGGCGCTCCTCTCGGACTATCGCGCGCGCGCGCGCCCCACCTTCGCGGCCGAGCCCGAGGCGCCCCGGGCGTGGGCGCGTGGGCAGTTCACCGTCTACGCGCGCTCGAGCCCGCGCGGCGCGGTGTTGGAGCGGGTCGCGATCACCCGGCGTCGCGGGGAGGCGGTGGCGGTGGCCGTCGAGGTGCTCGGGGGCGGCGAGCAGCTGCGCGCGCGCCTGACCTTCGCGCGGCAACCGGGTGGCGCCGAGGCGCTTCCCCTGCTCCTCACCACGGCGACGATCAGGCGCGGTGAAGGGCCTGAGGTCGAGTCGGTGGGGACCGCGCCGGCTGACGTGCTCGAGCTCGCCGCCGCGCTCCTCATCGCGCCACCTGGCTCAGGGCGCCCCCGCCTGCTCGAGGCGCCCGCGGGCCGCTTCGAGGGCTGCCTCGGCGAGGCGCACCCCGCGGTGCCGCTCTCGGGGGTGGTCGTCCAACAGCGCGACGGCGTGGTGCGTGAGCTGCTCGAGTTCGGTGAAGACGGGGGCGGCGAGCTCTTCTAGCGCGCGACGAGGCGCCGCAGGGAAGCGGAAGGCCCCGGGGAGCCGCCGGAGCGGATTGCAGACACCTCGCCGGCGACCAGGTGACGCCGGCGCGAGCCCGGTCCCGACGTTGCCGAAGCAGGTCGACGGGGGGCGCGCGGCGGCCTGCGAGTCGGGTCAGCGCGAGACGCGCTGGTGCGCCAGGCGGCAGGCGGTCGTGAGGCGCTCGGCGTTGAGGAAGAACGGCGTCTGGCGCGCCTGCCCCTGCTCGAGCAGCGAGAGCGCGCGGCGGTACTCGGTCGCGGCGTCGGCGCGCTGGCCCCGCTGCTCCAGCAGCAGCCCCAGGCAGTAGCGCGCGGCGGCGAGCTGCGGCGAGAGGTAGAGCGCCTTTCGCAGCCCGGCCTCGGTCTCGCTGTCGTCTTGACCGGCCGCAGACCACTCCAGCACCAGCGAGAACAGCTCATCACCTTCGACCTCGGGTGGCGGGCCCGGGGGCGCCTCGACCACCTCGGCCAGAGCAGGCGGCGCCAGCGCGGGCGGTGGTGCCGGCGCGCTCGGCCGGGGCGGAGGCACCGGCGGCGGCGGCGCGAGCGGCCGATCACGGCGGGCATAGAAGAACGTGTCGCCCAACCGCACCGTCTCGAGGTCGCCGCGCGGCTTCAGGAGCGGCTCGGCCGCCGACAGCACCAGCCGGCCATGTGGGGCCAGCCGCTCCCCCAGCCAGGTGACGGTCTGATCGACGGCGTCGGCCGTGAAGTAGATGAGCACGTTGCGGCAGACGATGACGTCGAACGCCGAGGCGCCCTCTGGGAAGGGGTATGGCGGATCGACCAGGTTGTGCTGCTGAAAGCGGGCCTGCGCCGCGAGCTGCCGCGACAGCTGCATGCCGCTCGCGGTGCGCTCGAAGTGCCTCGAGACGAGCGCGGCGGGGACCCGTCGCATGGCCTCGTCAGAGAAGGTCAACAGCCGGGCCCTGCTGAGCGCGGCCTCGGAGAGATCGGTGCCCAGCACCCGGCTCCCCGGGTGTGCCCCGACGCGCGCCAACAACAAGAGCAGCGTCGCGACCTCTTCGCCCGTGGAGCACCCGGCGCTCCACAGCTCGAGGGGCCGGCCGCGGCGGGCCAGCGGCTCGAGCACGTGCCGTTCGAGGGCCTCGAGCTGGGCCTCGTCGCGGAACAGATCGGTCTTGTGCACCGAGGCCGCCGCCATCAACTCCAGCAGCGTCAGCGCGCCGCGGCGATCGTTGAGGTGGTCGAGGAACTCCGCGGCAGACCGGCCGGCGCTCAGGCGCTCTGCCAGCGCCGCCACCCTCGCCCGCTGCTGCCTCGAGAGCGCGCTGCCGCTCCGCCTCGAGACGAGCTCGAAGAGTGGTTCGCGGTCGCCGCTCACCTCACGCCCTCGTGGGCTCCACGCCGCGGGAGAGCTGCAGCAACACCTTGCCCACGTCGTCGCCGTGCACGACGTGATCGACCACGCCCCGAGCGATGGCCGCGCCGGGCATGCCGAACACCACCGACGACTCCTGGCTCTGCGCGATCGTCTTGCCGCCCGCCGCCCGAATCGCGGCGAGCCCGTCGACGCCGTCGGTGCCCATGCCGGTGAGGATCACCCCCACCACCCGCTTACCGTAGACCTTCGCCGCCGACTCGAGCAGCGAGGTGGCCGAGGGCAGGTGCCCGTCGCGCGCCGGGCCGGGCGTCACTGAGACGCGGCCCCGCGAAGGCACGGTGAGGTGGCTGCCCGACGGCGCGATCAGCACCGTGCCAGGCGTCAGCAGGTCGCCGTCTTTGGCGCCGCGCACCTTCAGCTTCGCAGACGTCCCCAGCCAGCCGACGAGCGACTCGGCGAAGGCGGCGTTGATGTGCTGCACCACCAGCACCGGCGCAGGGAAGTCGGCGGGCAGATCGCTGAGCAGCTTGTGCACGACCTGCGGCCCGCCGGTGGACGAGGCGATCACCACCAGGCCGATCGGTGACGCCCCGGCCGAGGCGGCAGGCTCGAGCGAGGGCGCCGACGACGAGGTGGCGCCGGGCACGCCAGTCGCGGGCTTCTTGAGGCTGCGCAGGTGGCGAATGACCTTCACCGTCGACAGCAGCTTCACCTCACGCGCCAGGTTCCAGGCGTCGGGCCCGGCGTCGAGCGCCGGCTTGACCTGCAGGGCGAGCGCGCCGGCGGCCAGGGCGCGGTGGGTCAGCTCGGGCGCCTGGTTCCTGGGGTCGGCGGTCAGCACCAGAATCGGCGTCGGGTTCTCCGACATGATCTGCTCGCAGGCCGAGAGCCCGTCGAGCACCGGCATGTCGACGTCCATGGTGACGACCTGGGGCTTCAGCTCGGCGACCCGGGCGATGGCCTCTTGCCCGTTGGCGGCCTCGCCCACCACCTCGATGTCGGGGTCAGCGGTGATGGCGTCGATGATCAGCTGGCGGCAGAGCGGCGAATCGTCGACCACCAGTACTTGACACTTGCGGCTCATCGTCCTCGTCCCATCTCCCTCAGCTCTGCGCGCAGCGCCGGTCGTGAATGACTACAGCGGCGCGGCTGCAGGTGCCACCCCATCACGCCAGCAACCTCGCGACCACATCGACGAGGTCCTGGCGGACGAGGTCGCCCTTGGTGACGTAGCCGTCGGCGCCCGCCTCCATGCCGCGGCGGCGGTCCTGCTCGCTGCCGCGGGTGGTGACGATCACCACCGGCAGGCTCTTGAGGGTCGGGTGCACCTTCAGGCGCCTGGTCAGCTCGAGGCCGTCGCAGCGCGGCATCTCGAGGTCGGTCACCACCGCGTCGACCGTCTCCCGGGCCAGCCGCTCGAGGGCCTCGGCCCCGTCCGAGGCCTGCACGATCTCGTAGCCGACCGACTCGAGCAGCGAGACCAGGAGCTCTCGCGTCAGCGGCGAGTCGTCGACGACGAGCAGCCGGCGGCGACGGGCCTCGACCGCCGGCCGCTGGGGAACAGAGAGCTTCAGCTCGCGCCCGTGGGCGGTGGCGACCAGGTGCGGCGCCGACAGCACCATCGCGAGCGTTCCGTCTGGCTGCTGCGTCGCGCCCGAGAGGTGCCCGAAGCGGGCCAGCAGCCCCTTCAGCGGGAGGATCGCCTGCACCCGCTCGTCGAGCACCCGATCGATGCCGATGGCCGCCGTCTGCCCGCGGCCGCGCACCACCAGCACCACCTCGCCGGGCGACACCGCCCGCTCGGGGGCCCCCCCCAGGATCGAGGCGATCGACTGGTACGGCAGCACCACGTCGTCGACGGCCACCGCCGGCTTGCCGGCGATCTCCCGCACCTGCGCTGCGTCGATCTGCAGGGCGCGCAGCACGTTGGTGGCGGGCACGCAGAAGCGCTCCTCGCCCGTCTCGACGAAGAGGACCGGGGCCACCGTCAGCGAGAGGGGCACGCGCAGCTCGAAGGCCGCGCCGAACCCGAGCTTCGAGCTGACCGTCACCTCGCCGCCGATCTGCTGGAGCCGCGTCTTCACCACGTCGAGCCCGATGCCGCGCCCCGAGACGTCGGTCACCTGATCCTTCGAGGTGAAGCCCGGGAGGAACACCAGATCGATCGCGGCGGCCTCGGTGAGGCCGTCGGCGGTGGCCTGATCGATCAGCCCCTTGCGCACCGCGACCTGCCGCAGTGAGGCGGCGCTCAGCCCCCGGCCGTCGTCTTCGACGCGGAGCACCAGCCGCTCTCCTTCCCGGCGCGCCAGGAGCGTCAGCGTGCCGCGCGGAGCCTTGCCCTGCTCGACGCGCTCCTCTCGCGACTCGAGGCCGTGATCGACCGAGTTGCGCACCAGGTGGAGCAGCGGGTCGCGCAGAATGTCGAGCACCGTGCGATCGACGCGCTCGTCCTCTCCCTCCACCGACAGCTCCACCTCGCGGCCGAGATCGCGCGCGAGCTCACGCACCATGCGGGGGTACGGCTCGAAGAGCACGCTCAGCGGCACCATGCGGAGCGTCTGGATCTCTTCCGAGAGCACCGTCAGCTCGCGGGCCTCGTCGGTCTGGATGAGGGTGTTGAGCCGGTTGACGTCGCCGGCGAGCTCCTTGGCCCGGCCCAGGCGCGCGGCCAGCTCCTGCACCTCGGGCCCGAGATCTTCGGCCAGCCGCTGGAGCTGGGCCAGCTCCTTCGCGAGGCCTCGCTGGCGGGCGGCGCTCAGCTCACGCCGGCGGCCCACCTGCTTGAGGGTGGTGACGGCGCTGGTGAGCACCTCGAGGCTCTGCTGAGTGATGCGAATGGTGGCGTCGGCGCGCTCGGCC
>JACSRE010000158.1 GCA_014879945.1 Myxococcus sp. | reverse complement strand
CGGGGGTCGGCCAGCAGCTCAAGCGGCTCCTTGCGCACGGGCCGCTCGGCCGCTTCACGCTCGAGCTGCTCGACGCCGAAGTGGAACAGGCGCTTGACGGTGAGGGTGGCGTAGCTGCCGGGCGGGAGGGTGAAGGCGACGTTCACCTTCAAGAAGCCGCGGTTGAGCTCGTCCTTGCTGGCGCGGCCGACGACCAGCTTCTGCGGCTGGATCAGGAGCGGGCGCTCCTCGTGCTTGAAGTAGAGGAGCCGCGGGGCATCTTTGACGACCAGCTGATCGAGCGTCAGCTTGTCCTTGCCGAGCGCCCAGGTGACGGCCTCTTCCACCTTGCGATCGGTGAAGGTGGTGGTGGGGCCGACCAGCGGCACCGAGGTGTGGCGCATCCAGTTGAGGAGCTCGTGGGGGGCGTCTCGGTGATGGAGGAGCGAGCCGGCCTGGTACGGCATGACGAAGAGGGACTCCCGCGGCAGCACCAGCTGGAGCAGCCGGCGCGCCGACTCGTTCCACAGGTACGACTGGTAGGTGAACAGCAGCATCGCGCGGTACTGCGAGTCGATCTGAAGGAAGGCCTCGACGAAGTTGCGCGGCGACTTGCGCAGCACGTTCAAGACGCGGCCGTACTTCTTGTTGGCGGTGTCGTAGGGGCAGTGCTGGGTCCAGTCGCCCCAGTGGGCCGCCCAGAAGGCCTTCACCTTGGCGTCGTCGCTCAGGTCGAGCGGTGAGGGCACCGCCAGGTAGTTCTTGAGCGCGGTCTCGAAGTCGCCGCGCAGCAGGTCCTTCGCGATGAAGCCCTGCCCGTGCTTGAGAGAGCCGAAGCGCTGGTTGTCGAAGTAGTTCACCACGCCCAGGCGCCCGACCTCGGCGACGGCCATGGTGACGTCCTGCAGCTCCTGCTCGCGCAGCTGCCGCACGGTGACGGCGAAGCGGTTCGAGGTGGTGTTGGCCGAGGTGAGCGGCTCGGCGATGCGGCCGAGGAACTTCAGGCGCAGGTCGGGGTCCTGCATGTCGACGTCGAAGCCATCGACGGCGATCAGCTGCTCGGTGCGGCCCTGCTTGTCCTTGAGGCCGCAGTAGCTGATGGCGCCCGGCTTGAGCCCGAACTTCTTGGCGATGCGGCCCACCGCGTCGAACGTCGACAGCTTCTGCTTGTCCATCAAGTAGACGCGGTGCGTGCCGTCCGGGTCCTCGTCGAACCGGTACGACTCTTTCACCGAGAAGTCTTCTGGGCGCTGCTTGAGCTTCATGTGGATCGCCTTAGCCCGGTTCTCGCCTTTGGCGTGAGCCCCGGATTGTCAGGGAACCACCTCGACAAAGAGCGTCGGCAGGCCCTCCCAGGTGTAGCTGCCCGGGCGGGCCTTCAGGGTGGCGCGCAGGTTTCGGGCCATGGCCTGGGTCAGCTTGAGCGTGGCCCGAGCGCCCTCGACGCTGAGGGCGGGCGCGTCGCCGGGCTGGAGCTCGAGCTCGAAGTCGCCGCCCCGCACCAGGAAGGGGCGCTGGTGGCCGATGCGGCCCTTGAGCAGGCTGACGATGGCGTCAGCGGTCTCGGCGTCGACGGTCCACACCAGGCGGCCCTTGCCCGCGCCCTTCGAGACCCGCGCCTGCAGCACGCCCATGGAGGAGCCCTCGCGCTCCACCCGCTGCTCGATGGCCTGTCGGGCCCGCGGCGAGGCGAGGAGGGAGGCGCGATCGAGGGCGGTGGACCAGGTGGGGTCGAGCTTCGAGAGCACCTCGAGCAGGCCCTCGGGGCTCCACTCGCGCAGGAGCCGCACCTCGTCGCCGGTGATGCCGACCGCCAACAGCACGGGCACCACGTCATGTTCCGTCTTCACCTCGCCGAAGGAGGGGTCGACGGCGATGGCGAACGCCTCGAGATCGGTCTGGGCCCCCTCGCCGAAGGGCGTCGGCCATCGCACCACCTGGCCGCTCGAGAGCCCGTCTTCCCGGGCCAGCCCGATGAGGCGCTCGAGCACCGAGAAGGCCCAGGCCGGCGGGTGGGCCTCGTCCTTGAGCCGCGGGAGCCGCAGCGCCACCTCGAGGCCCGCCGCCGCGGCGAGCCCGTGCGTCCTCAAGGCCCAGATGGAGCCCAGGGCCGCGACGCGCACCTCGACGCCGCCGACGGTGGCGCTGGTGACCTTCGCGGCGGCCCACAAGAGGGCCTGCGCCCGCTCGAGCGCCGCCAGGGTCAGCCCCCGCCTTTCAGCGAGGGAGACCTTCACCGCGGTGGGGGCCTTCAAGGCGGTGCGCCCCGGGCGGGTCCTGGAGGCCGGCCCCTTCACCTTTTTCGAGGTCTTTCGGGGACTTGATGGCCGCTTCGGGGCGCGCTGCGCGGGCTTCGGCATGGGTGCGCAGAGGTAGCAAGCAACAGCGCCCGTTGCCATCGCCAGCGAGGGGCCGCGGGCCGTCACTTCGTTTTGTCAGCGCCGCGCCTCTGCTAGGGTTCCCGCCGCTTGGCTCACCAACCCATCCCCCTGACCAACGTCGCCGCGTCGAGCGACCCCAAACCCGCTCAGGTCTACGCGCCTGGTCAGATCAAGGGCCCGCGCCTGTCGGGCAAGTTCGCCGACGGCAAGCAGGGAGAGTTCCCCCTCGCGGAGAAGACCTCGCTCGGCCGCCACCCGAACAACACCCTGCGGCTGGTCGATCGCGAGGTCTCGAAAGAGCACTGCGTCATCGAGCGGGTGGGCGCGACCTTCCTGCTGCGCGACCTCAACTCGTCCAACGGCACCTTCGTCAACGGGCGCAAGGTGCGCGAGCTGCGGCTGCGCGACGGCGATGAGATCGCCCTCGGCAACAGCCGGCTGGTCTTCATGTCGGGCGTCGATCAGGCCGGCGCGACCCCGACCTCGAACGCGGGCGTCACGGTGGTGCAGTCGGCGCACTCGATGCCGGCGTTCCTGGCGACGGTCGCCCAGATGGAGTCGTCGGAGTTCAGGCCCGCCGACAAGCTCAGCGACATCGAGACGCTCAAGCAGGACTACGAGAAGCTGCGCATCGCCAACGAGTTCCACCGGCTCGTCGGCATGGAGCGCGACCTGCCCTCGCTGCTCGACAAGATCCTCGGGGTGGCGTTCGAGCTGCTGGCCGCCGACAACGCCGTCATCTTCCTCACCGACGACGACGGCGAGCTGAACCCGCAGGCCATCAAGCGCCGCAAGCAGGACAACAGCGAGGTCACCGTCTCTGAGACGGTGCTCAAGCGCGTGGCCGAGACCCGGAGCGCGGTGCTGACGGCCGACGCCATCCTCGACTCGCGGTTCTCGTCGTCCGAGTCGATCGTGGCGCAGGGCATCCGCTCCGCCATGGCGGTGCCGCTGCTGTCGAAGGGCGTGCTCAAGGGCATCTTGTTCTGCGACACCCGTGAGCGCACCAACGCCTTCTCGGAGAAGGACCTCAAGGTGCTGGCGGGCATCGCCTCGCAGGCGGCCATCGCCCTCGAGAACGCCGATCTCGCCGGGAAGGTCGAGCGTGAGGCCATCACCCGCGCCGAGCTGTCGCGCTTCCTCGCGCCCGCGGTGGCCGAGGCGGTGGTGTCGGGCAAGGTGGAGCTGCTGCGCGTCGGGCGCCTCGCCGAGGTCAGCGTCATCTTCGCCGACATCCGCGGGTTCACCTCGATGGCCGAGGCCGACAGCCCGCAAGAGACCGTCGCGATGCTGAACACCTTCTTCACCGCGATGGCGGGGGTGATCTTCAAGTACGAGGGCAACCTCGACAAGTTCATCGGTGACTGCGTGATGGCCACCTGGGGCCCGCCGATCACCCACGTGGACGACGCCGCGCGCTCGCTGCGCTGCGCCCTCGAGATGCTCGACGAGATCCACGAGATGAACCGCCAGCGCGAAGCGGCCGGCAAGAAGCCGATCGAGGTGGGCATCGGCGTCAACACCGGGCCCGCCGTCGTCGGCTACATCGGCTCGAACGAGCGGCACGAGTTCACCGCCATCGGCGACTCGGTCAACACGTCATCGCGGCTGTGCGGGCTGGCCAAGGGGGCCGAGGTGCTGGCCACCGAGACGACCGTGCAGCGCGCCGGCCCCGGCTTCATCGTCGAGCCCGTCTCCGTGCTGCAGGTGAAGGGCAAGGAGAAGGGCGTTCCCACCTTCCGCGTCCTGGGTTTCAAGGGCTGACCGCCAGGTACGCGTGACGCGGTCGAGCCGCCAGACCGTCACGCAGGCCTGCCCCAACTGCGCGCGGGTGCATGACACGTCGGTGTACGTCTCGGGCCAGGTCGTCGTGTGCGCCTGCGGCATTCGCTTCGAGGTGCGGCGCACCGACGTGCGGTCGCCACCTGCGGGCCAGACGCAGGCCGCGCGCCCGGGGGCGCTCAACGGGCCCCCGCCGCCGCCGGAGCCCTCGGGCGTCGACATCGATCTCGCGGCCACCACCAGCTCGCCGCGGAGCCCCTCTGACACCGCCATCGCCGAGCCCAACCCCGTGGTGCCCGGCTACGAGCTGGTCGAGCTCCTCGGGCGTGGAGGCATGGGCGAGGTGTGGCGCGCGCGACAGGCGTCGCTCAACCGGCAGGTGGCGGTGAAGATTCTGCCGGCGAAGTTCGCGGCCGATCGCGAGTTCGTCGCGCGGTTCGAGAAAGAGGCCACCGCGCTGGCGGCGTTGAGCCACCCCAACATCGTGCAGATCATCGACCGCGGGCAGGCGGGCACGCACTACTACTTCGCGATGGAGCTCGTCGCCGGGGTCAACCTGCGCGAGATGCTGACGGGCCGCAGGCTCTCGTCGCGAGACGCGCTGCGCATCGTGGTGCAGATCGCCCGGGCCATCGACTACGCGCACGAGCAGAAGGTGATTCACCGCGATCTCAAGCCCGAGAACGTGCTCGTCGACCCTCGCGGCCACGTGAAGATCGCTGACTTCGGCCTCGCGGGCATGAAGGACAGCGAGAAGAACATCGCGCTGACGGCGACCGCGGTGGCGATGGGCACGGTCAACTACATGGCCCCCGAGCAGCGCCGCGACGCCAAGCACGTCGATCACCGCGCCGACCTCTACTCGCTGGGCGTGCTGCTGTACGAGATGCTCACCGGCGAGCTGCCCATGGGCCGCTTCAGGCTGCCGAGCGAGAAGGTGCACGGGCTCTCGCCGGTGATCGACGACGTGGTGGGCCGGCTGCTCGACACCGACCCCGAGCAGCGCCCCTCGAGCGCGAGCGAGATCGCCACCGCGCTCGAGCCGTTGATCGACAGCGCCGCCAGCGCGGTGCCCGTCAAGCGGCCGACGACGGTGCCCAACCGGGTCGCGTCGTTCGCGCAGGAGCCCGGCGGTGGCTGGAAGGTCGGCGTCTTCGTGCTGGGGGCGCTGCTGGTGGTCGCCGTGGGCGCGCGGCTGTGGCCCGTCGAGGCGCCGAAGGTGCCGCCGCCGCCGCCGACGCGCGCTCCGGCCTGGTACCGAGACACCGACGAGGCCTTCTTCGCGACCCGCAAGGAGGAGCCGAAGCTGCTGACCCTGGGCTTCGAGCCGGCGAGCGCCGAGAGCGGAGAAGAGATCAGCGCCCACGCCGGGCACTGGGCGCTCGATGACGGCGCGCTGACGGCGATTCAGTTCGGCGACGCGACCGACCCCGAGGGCCCGGTGACGGTGATTCCCCGCGCGTACCTCGGGGCCCGCTACTACTCGACCGAGGCCTTCAACGCCGAGGTGACGGTGGTGTTCGAGCGCCTCTCGCCCGAGTTCCCGCCGCTCGACCCCGGCAGCCAGCGCTTCGTCGAGCTCAGCTTCCGCATCAAGGACACCCAGGTGAGCCTCTTCGCCATCCCCGACGTGCCGGGGCTGCCGCCGGTGAACGAGATGCGGCTGATGTGGCGCTACTTCAACGCCAACGGGGCCGAGGTGGTGGGCAACAGCGCCGCCGACCAGATGACGCAAGACCGCATACCGGTGCCGCGGGGGAAGTTCCGCATGGGCCTGACGCTCAGGGCGCTCAACACCGGCAGCGTCGAGGTGAAGGGCCTGGTGAACGGCGCCGAGGTGCTCCGCAAGGAGCTGCCCAGCCTGGGGCTGCGCACCGGGAAGGTGGCGCTGGGCTGCCGCAACCTGCAGTGCCGCTTCTCGAACCTGGTGGTGGGCGGCAAGGCGATGCCCCGCCCCCGACCCACCGCAGGCCAACCCGCGAACTGAACCCTCTGCGCGCGCGCCCGACTCCTACCGGCGTTCCCATTTCACCAGGAGTCTCCGCATGTGTATGGCCGTGACCTGTCCCACCTGTTCGAAGCCCGACTGGCGCGGTTGTGGCGCGCACGTCGAGGCGGTGCTTGGCCGAGTCCCCCGCGACCAGCGCTGCAAGTGCCGCGAGGCGCCCGTCAAGCAGGAGTCGACCCCGCCGGCGCCGGCGCCCAGCCGCCAATGAGGTGAAGTCTCGCAGTCAGGCTAGGGTGTCGGGGCGTGGAAGGCCGGCTCCTCCTGAAAGACTGCAGCCTGTTCAGCGCCGATGGGCGCGTGCGGGCGCACATGGCGGTGCTCATCGAGGGCGGCGCGATCGCCCAGGTGCAGCCCGACGCCGAGCTCCCCGCGCTCCCGGGTGACTGGGCGGTGCCGTGCGGTGGGCGCCTCGTCACGCCGGGCTTCGTCGACTGCCACACCCGCCTGGTGGGCGCCCAGCTGTCGCCCTGGTCTGGCCATCACCTGCTGCGCCCGCTCGAGGAGCGCTACAAGGTCGAGGCCGAGTTCGAGAAGCACGTCACGGTGGGCGAGGTGGAGGCGCTCACCGCGGTGGCCATCGCGCGCGGCCTGCTGCGCGGCACCACGATGTTCGTCGAGCACCTCCACGCGCCCGCGTGCGTCGAAGACGCCCTGGGCGTCCAGGCCCGCGTCGCCGAGCGCCTGGGCGCGCGCCTCATCAACAGCCACGCCTCGAGCAGCCAGCTCGAGGACTTCCCCGGCGAGGCGCAGGTCGAGGCCAACGCCGGCCACGTGGTGGCGACCAAGGGCAACCCGCTGGTGCGCTCGTCGCTGGGCCTGGCCGCCTCGTTCTGCGCCGACGACGAGCTGCTGCGCAAGGTGGGCCGCCTCAAAGAAGAGCTCGGCGTGGGCGCCCACTTTCGCATGGCCGAGAGCGACGAAGATCTCGCCCTCACCTGGGACCGGCACAACACCCGCGTGGTGAACCGCTTCGAGACCTTCGGGCTGCTGGGCGGCGCGTCGATCGGCGCCCACGCGCGGGCCATCGATCGCGCCGAGGCGCAGCGGCTGGCGCGCACCCGCACCCTCATCGCCCTCAGCCCGCGCCTCACCCACACGCTCGAGGGCGGCAGCGCCCTGGGCATGGAGGCGGTGCTGCTGAGCCAGAACCTGGTGGGCCTCGGGACCGGCGGCAGCGGCACCCTGTGGGAAGAGCTGACCGCCAGCTTCACCGGGGTGATGACGCTGGCGCGCTCGGGCCGAATGCTCGACCCCGACAACCTGATGGCCACCTTCCTCGTCGGCGGCCCGGCCGAGCTGTGCACCATGGTGTTCGGTCAGCCCTCGGGCACCCTCGACGCCGGGGCGATGGCCGACCTGGTGGTGCACGACTTCGTGCCCGCGCAGGAGGTCGGCAACTTCACGCCCCACCTCTTGATGCAGCTGAGCCAGACCCGCGCGGCGTGGACGATCGTAAACGGGCGCGTGGTGGTGCGTGAAGGCCAGCTGCTGGCCGCGCCGCACCTCGAGCTGGAGCACCAGGCCGCGCGGGCCGTCGAGGCGGTGTGGAAGCGCTCCTGACCGAGGCGCTGGTGCGGCGCCGGGCCCGACTGCCTGCCGAGACGAGCTGCTTCCGCTGGCTCGACGGCGAGCTGCCGGGCGTCACCGTCGATCTCTTCGCCGACGTGGCGGTGGTGTCCTTCTACCGGGTGGCGGCGCCCGACGAGGCGCGCGGGCTGGGAGAGGCGCTCCTCTCGACCGGCGCGGCGCGCAGCGTCTACGTCAAGCACCGGCCCAGAGAGGCCAGGCGCGCGGCGAACGAAGCGGGCTCGGCGCTGGCGCCGACCGAGCCCGTCGCCGGTGACGCGGTCGCGGAGCTCGAGGTGCTCGAGCAGGGCGCGCGGTTCATCATTCGCCCGCCCAACGGGCTCTCGGTGGGGCTGTACCTCGACGCCCGCGACGCCCGGCGCTGGGTGCGGGAGAACGCGCGCGGCCGGCGGGTGCTCAACCTCTTCGCCTATACCTGCGGCTTCGGCGTGGCGGCCCGGCTCGGCGGCGCGGCGCGCGCGGCCAACGTCGACGTCTCACGCAAGGTGCTCGAGTGGGGTGAGGCGAACCTCGCCCGCAACGGCCTGGCGCCCGAGCGCTTCGACTTCATCACGGGCGACTCGTTCGAGTGGCTCGCGCGCCTGGCGAAGAAGGGCGAGGCGTTCGACCTCGTGGTGCTCGACCCGCCCGGCTTCGCGACGACGAAGCGCAGCCGCTTCACGGCGGCCCGCGACTACCACCAGCTGGTGGCGGCGGCGGAGCGCGTGGTGGCGCCAGGCGGGCTGCTCCTGTCGATGTGCAACGTCGAGGCCCTCACCGGC
Source organism: Myxococcus sp. (assembly GCA_014879945.1). GTDB lineage: Bacteria > Myxococcota > Myxococcia > Myxococcales > Myxococcaceae > Xiheimicrobium. The sequence goes on along the minus strand of JACSRE010000158.1, from coordinate 36,152 downwards.
GAGGCGTTCGAGGCGCAGCTCTCTCGGGGCCTCGGCGCGCGGCGCAGTCGGCGGGTGACGGCCTTCGGGGCGAGCGCGGTCGACTTCCAGCAGCCCAGCGCGCTCAAGTGCGTCGCGCACGAGCTGGCGTGACGCGCGCGCTCAGGAGCCGGTGCGCACCGAGGTGACGCGCCACGGCAGCCCGGGGAGCGGGTCGATGACCGGCCCGGCGTCGTCGTTGACCGCGTAGGGCAGGGTGCCCAGGAGGATCACCGCGGTGTCTTCGAGCTGCTCCAGCCGCAGCTGGTTCTGCCGGTGCGCCGCCACCGCGCGCCGCCGCCGGAGGAAGCCGAAGGTCATCAGCAGGGCGCCGCCGACCCACACCAGGGTGCCGCTCATGAAGATCACCGGCCACCACGGGTAGCGCAGGGCGATGTGCTGCTTGAAGGCGGCCTCTTCGAGCGACAGCGAGGTGTGGAACGCGCGGGCGAAGGCCTGCTCGAAGACGACGCCCTGGCCCACCAGCTCGATCAGCTCACCGAACCGCACCGGGCCGTGGCGCGCGTAGAGGAAGCTGATGAACTCTGCGCTCTGGGCGTAGGCGACCTCGACGTCCTGGGGCCGCTCGGGGAAGCCGTCGCTGAGCGCGTCGAAGTCGTAGAGGCGGTCGGTCGCGATGGCGATGGCCATGGTGGAGTAGTGGCCGCTCTTGAACTGGCGCTCGCGCGTCACCATCTGCGCGACGCCTTCTTGAAACCAGCGCGGCCAGCCGCTGCCGAGCCGGCCCAGGGCGATGTGCACCAGCTCGTGGCGCAGCGTCGTCTTGCCCTCGGCGCTGGCGATGGAGCGCGCGTCAACGAGGATGACGTTGGCCGCCGGCCACGCCAGCGCCACCGCCCAGCCGGGAGGCCGGGGCCCCGGCAGCGCCATGGCGTCGTATTCTTCCCGGCCCAGCGCCACCCGCACCTCGGTGCGGCCGGTCCAGTCCGTGCCGATGAGGGCGGCCACCTCGTCGCGCAGGGCCTCGAGCTCGGGGGCCAGCGCGCGGGCGGGCTGCTCCGCGCGCACCGACGCCACCAGGTGGAACCGCTCGGAGTCGAAGGCCACCGTGTCCACCGGGGCGCGGGTGGAGATGGCGGGCAGCTCGAAGGGCGCCTGCTCCGGCGGGGGCGACGTCGCCAGCAGGGCTGAGAGGAGCGTCGCGAGCACGCACCACCATCAAACGTCGCGGGGCCCTTGTCGACCAGCCCCCGCCCGAAATCACGGGCTCAGCGCAGCAGCGCGTCTCGGGCCACCGCTTCAGCGACGCCATCGACGCGCACGCGCTTCCGCCGCGAGGTGTCGCCCTCGACCAGCGCCACCTGGGCCTTCTTCACCCTCAGCGCGCCGGCCAGGAAGTCGATCAACGCGGCGTTGGCCTCACCGTCGACGGGAGGCGCGGACAGGGCGATCTTCAGCCGGCCGTCGTGTTCGCCCACCACCTTCGTGCGTGAGGCCCGCGGCTGCACCAGCACCAGCAGCTCGACGGCGGCGCCGCTGACCTTCAGCCAGCTCACTCGCCCGTCTTCTTCACCAGGTACGCCACCTCGGCGCCCGCCTGGTGCGTCTTGAACGTCTCGAGCAGCTTGCGGTGCGACTCGATGGTCTGCTCGAGCTGGGCCTCGAACTGCACCTTCTGCCGCCGCAGCTCGGCGATGTCGCCCTTGAGCTCGACGATGCGGTTGTTGGCGGTGGCGACGATCTTCTCGCCCTGCAGCTCGGCCTCGGCGACCGTCACCTCGGCCTCTTTCCGCGCCTGGGCCTTCACGTCTTCCGAGATGCGCTGCGCCGTCACCATCGTCTCTTGCAGCGTCTTCTCGCGCTCGAGGTGGGTCTCGAGGCGGGCCTGGGTGCGCTTGAGCTCTTCCTTGAGCGAGATGTTCTCGCGCACCACCTCTTCGAACTCGCTGGCCGTCAGCTCGAGGAAGCCCTCGACCTCTTTCTTCGAGTAGCCGCGGAAGCTGACTTCGAAGCGCTTCTGCCGGATGTCGAGCGGGGTCATCTTCATGGGGTCGTCCTCGTGCGGTGGGGCCTGTGGCGGTCAGCCTGCCGTGCCCTCACTGTTTTTCCAGAAAGCTGTCGCCCAACTGCCTGGCCCGGGCGGTCGCCGACTCGACCGCGTTCATGAGGGTGGTGCGCAGGCCGCCGGCCTCGAGCGTGTGGAGCCCGGCGATCGCCGTGCCGCCGGGGCTGGTCACCTGATCCTTCAGGGTGCCCGGGTGTTCTCCCGTCTCGAGCAGCAGCTTGGCCGAGCCGTAGACGGTCTGGGCAGCCAGCTTGAGCGCCACGTGGCGCGAGAGGCCCACCTTCACTCCGGCGTCCGAGAGCGCCTCGATGATGAGGAAGATGTAGGCCGGGCCGCTGCCCGACAGGCCCGTCACCGCGTCGAGCAGGGCCTCGTCGAGCACGTGGGTGGTGCCGACGGCGTCGAAGAGCTTCTTCGCCAGCTCGAGGTCCTGCGCGGTGGCGTGCTCGCCGCCCGAGACCGCCGTGGCGCCCAGGCCCACCAGGGCCGGGGTGTTGGGCATCGAGCGCACGATGCGGGCCCCGGCGCCGAAGCGCCGCTCGATGGCGGCGATGGGCACCCCGGCGGCGACCGAGATGACCAGCTTGCGGGCGTCGATGACGGGCGCGATCTGCGTCAGGAGCTTGTCCATCGCCTGGGGCTTCACCGCGAGCACCACCACGTCGGCGTCACGCGCCGCTGCCACGCTGTCGAAGCCCACCGAGATGCCGTGGGTCTTCTCGAGCTCGGCCTTGCGCTCCTCGCGCTTGACGGTGGCGGTGATGTTCGAGGCCTTCTCGCCCGAGCGCAGGAGGCCGCGGATGAGGGCGTTGGCCATGTTCCCGGCCCCCAGGAAGGTGATGCGCTGGTCGATCACTGCGTGCCTCCGCGCGCGAGGGGAATCTCGAGCATGATGCGCCGGCCCAGGTTCTGGACCCCCGAGGGCAGGGTGGTGGTGCGCTGCACCGAGGCGATGAAGCGAATCGCCGAGGGCGTGTTCTGGAACGGCAGGTACTCGAGCGCCTTGAGCTTCTGGGCCTCGGCCAGCTGCGGGTGCCGAATGATGTTCGAGAGGATCTCTTCGGCCCTGGGGTGCCGAATGGCGCCGATGGCGCGCAGGGCCGCGCTCCACACCCGGGCGTTGGGGTCGAACACCAGCTGCGCCAGGGGGTTGAGGGCGCGGGCGTCACCCAGCAGCCCCAGGTCTTCGATGGCCTGAACGCGCACCTCGAGGGGGTTGGGCTCGGTGGCGAACAAAAGCCCCCGCAGCAGCGCGACGTCAGCCCCCGCGCACTCGGCGGCGGGCGCGCTGGGCTGGGGCGACGCGGGCTCGTCATCGTCCTTCGTGTTCCCGAAGGCCGAGGCCTTTCTGGGCTGGGCGAGCACGGGCAGGGCCAACAAGAGCAGCAGGCAGACGAAGCGCATGGCGGGTCTCATGATGCCGGGAAGGAACCGATCGGCGGCCAGAAAATTGCCCGCCGATCTCCCGGGGGTACAACCGGTCACAGACCTGTAGCACACGGGAGTGCGCCTTTGATGCGAACGGCGAAGTCGGTGACCCTCGAGAACGTCGACGTCGAGTGCACGCACTGCGGCGTCACCATGAGCTCGTCGAGCGGCGGCGGCGGCACCATTCGGTACTTCCAGTGCCCGAAGTGCCAGCGCTGGGTCTCGAGCATGTACACCGAGGTCTTCCGCGCCGACACCAAGGTGCGCACCCGCTCGGCGCAGCCGGCCGCGCCCGCGTCGGGCCTGGGCGGGGTGAAGGAGCGGCTCGAGGCGTGGCTCAAGAGCCTCGACGCGAGGAACCCCTACCGGGTGCTGGGCTGCGTCGAGAGCGACCCCGACGAGCTCATTCGTGAGCGCTACCGCGCGCTGGCCCGCAGGCACCACCCCGACGCCGGCGGCGACGAGGCGACGATGCGCTCGCTGAACGAGGCGTGGGAGACGATCGTGCTGGAGCGCAAGGCCCAGTCACCGCACGCCATTCGGCGCGTCTCGCTCGCGCACTCGGTCGGCTGACGTCAGCGGCCGAGCAGCTCGCGAACCTGGTCCATGAAGTCCAGCTCGACGCCGTCGATCACCCCGTCGGCGGCCGTCAGCGCCTCGGCCGCGGCGAGCACGTCGTCGGGCCTCGTGCGCAGCAGCTTCAGGTTCGGCTGCGGCAGCGGCTTGCCGCGATCGAGGTGATCGAGGAGCACCGTCATCACCGCCTCGGGCACCTTCCACGCCGGGCCCAGGGTGGCGACGAACGCCCGCTCCTTCGGGTCGAGCTGATCGTCGGCCCAGGCGACCTGCAGCAGCAGCTTGAGCGCTTCGGCGTTGAAGACGGGGTCGGTGGACGGAGGGGCGATCATGGCGCGAGAGCCTACATCGCGTTGCGGCGCCGGTGACCGCTCGCTAGTTGGCCCCGCATGGCAACCGTCGGTCAGCGCGCTCCCGAAGTCTCGTTGCTGGGCCCCAACGGCGCCCCGGTGAAGCTGTCGGAGTACGTCGGCAAGAAGACCGTCGTCCTCTACTTCTACCCGAAGGACGAGACGCGGGGCTGCACCGCGCAGGCCTGCTCGTTTCGAGACGCCTACCAGGACTTCACCCAGGCGGGGGCCGAGGTGATCGGCGTGTCGGCCGACGACGAGGCGAGCCACGCCAGCTTCAAGTCGCACCACCGGCTGCCCTTCGTGCTGCTCTCGGACCCCGGGGGCGTCGCGGCGAAGGCGTTCGAGGTGAAGAAGTCGCTCGGCCTCTTCGCGGGGCGCGTCACCTTCGTGATCGATCGCGGCGGGGTGATTCGGCATCGCTTCGAGTCTCAGCTGCGCATCGGCGATCACGTCGAGCAGGCGCTGGCGCTGGTGAAGCAGCTCGAGACCCGGCCGGCGGCGTGAGCTCGCTCCTGGTGGTCAGGCCCCACGACTCCAGGGGGGATGACCCAGCGCAGCCCCTGGTTTGATGTCGCAGATGACCACCGGCCGTTTGCCAGCCGCTTGGCGATCGACTCGTCCTCGAGCTCGTCTGCGAGCTGATTGAACCCCGCCGGGTCGAGCCCGGTGTGCAGCTTCGACGGGTAGGTCTTCGATGGCACGCGCCTCCTGGCGCGCGGGGGCTCGGTGAGCGCGCGTCGAAGGGTGTCATTCACGACGTCCCGGAAAGGCACCCGGCGACGATGCGCCTCGTCCTGGAGGAGGGCCATCAGATCGTCGTCGATGGTGAGGGGCGTGCGCATGGGCCAGCGCCGCCCGGTCACTGTCACGCGGTGTGCCGGGGCTGCTGTGGGTGAGGCCGGCCTCAGCGAGGCAGGCCGGCGCGCAGCAGGTAGCGCCAGAAGGCGAAGCCGGTGCCGACGCCGAGCAGCAGCTTCAGCGGCCAGGGGAAGAACGCGCCCGGGCTGACGAAGCCCTCGACCACCCCGATGCCCACCAGGAACGGGCTGCAGCCCAGCACCAGCTGCACCGCCTTCGTCGCGCGCTCCCGCAAGACGACGCCGCGGGCCCGCTCACCCGGCTCGATGAGCGCGTGGCCGATCATCAACCCCGCGCCGCCCGTCATCGCGATGATCGACAGCTCCACCGGCCCGTGCGCCGACATGAACGACAGCATCGAGCCCGCGACCTCGTGCTGCGCGCACGCCGCGAGGATGGCGCCGATGTGCAGGCCGTTGAACACCATCAGCAGCACCGTGCCGGTGGCCGCCGTGATGCCCGCCGCGAACGCGAGGAACGACACCCGCAGGTTGTTGGTGAAGATGGCGATGGCGGCCTCGGCGGGGTGCAGCTGCTCGAGGAGCTGGTCGGTCCACAGCTCGCGGCGGCGAATGTGGTCGAGCAGCATCGGGTCGAGGATCAGGTCGGCGCCTCCGGGAGACAGCCACACCGTCGTCGCGCCCAGCACCGAGCCCAGCACCAGCAGCGCGCCCGCCAGCCTCGTGTAGCCGAGCGTCTCGCGCGCCACGGCCGGGAACCCCTGCCGGTAGAACGCCCACAGCCCGCCCAGGCCCGCGCCCGCGCGCTGGTAGATGGCGCCGTAGGCCTGGCCGCAGAGCTGGTTGAGGTAGCGGTGCACGTCGGTGCCGCCGAACCAGGTCTGCGCGTGCGCGAGATCGGCCGCGGCGCGCCGGTAGAGCCGATCGACGCTCGAGAGCTCCGCCAGCGTCACCGAGCGACTGCGCAGCCCGTCGAGCAGGTGCTCGAGCTGGCGCCAGTCGGCCAGGCGCGCCGTCACGAAGGCGTTGATGCCGCCGGTCTCTGCGCCGCTGCCGAAGCCGCCGAGGAACGCCTGCAGCGCCGCCTCGTCGAAGCCGGCGGCCACCTCGGGCGCGGCGCCATACCGCACGCACAGCTGCCGACCCACCCGGAGCCTGGCGTCGAGATCGAGCGACGCCATACGGCTCAAGAATGACGACACCACCTCGAGGTCGGCGGTGGGCAGCGACCGCGCGCTCTGGGCCGGCGCCTTCTGGTAGCGCGTCAGGTCGAAGTCCTCCTCCCGCACCAGGATGGTGCCGGCCACGATGTCGCCCAGCCGCCGGTGCCGTCGATCGACGAGCATCGTCATCACGCCGATGGGGTAGCAGCCCGGCAGGAAGTCGATCAGCCGCAGCAGGTTTCGCACCGCGCTCTCGAACGGCCCCACCGGCGAGCCGTCGAACCGCACCACCCGAATGCGCATCAACCGCTTGCCGAGGGTCTGCCCCCGCCACAGCACCTCGAGCCCGGTCCAGTAGCCCCAGATGGCGAGGAAGAGGCCCAGCAGCCCGCCGGCGCGCTCGAGGCTCGAGAGCCCGTTGAAGACCTCGACCGCGCTGGGGCCGACCAACGAGTAGAGGAAGTAGAGGACGATGGTGGCGCCGAACAGCGTGCCCACGTCGATGGCGTAGGCGAGCGCGCGAAACCCGATGCCCGCCACGGGGAGCTCCACCGACACCCGCTCGGGCGTGGCGACGTCGATGCTGGTCCCGGTCTCGTCGCGCATGGCGCGTCGAAGAGGCTACTTCGCGCGCTTCAAGATCGCCCCGAAGAAGGCGTCGGTGCCGTGCCGGTGGGGGAACAGCCGCAAGAAGCCGTTACGGCAGGTCTTCGCCGCCAGCTCCTTGCCCAGCGAGCGCTCGGCCGGCACCACCGAGAACTCGGGGTGCTTGCCGAGGAACCACTCGATCACGCCCTCGTTCTCGTCGCGGAAGAAGCTGCAGGTGCCGTAGATGAGCAGGCCGTCGGGGCGCACCAGCGGCGCGAAGCGCTCGAGCAGGGCCTTCTGAATGCCCACGTGCTCGGCCAGCGACGCCTCGGTCAGCCGGTAGCGCGCGTCGGGCTTGCGGCGGAAGGTGCCCGAGCCGCTGCAGGGCGCGTCGATCAACACCCGGTCGGCGCTGGCGATCAGCTCGCTCACCGACGCGAGCGCGTCGGCGTCGTCGGTGATCGGCTTGACCCGCACGTTGTGGACGTCGGCCCGGCGGGTGCGCTCCTTCAGATCTTCGAGGCGGCGCGCGTCGACGTCCATCGCGTAGAGATCGCCGCGGTTCTTCATCTGCGCCGCCATCTGGAGCGTCTTGCCGCCAGCGCCAGCGCACGCGTCGATCACCTTCTTGGGCGGCGCGTCGACGAGCATGCCGAGCAGCTGGCTGCCTTCGTCCTGCACCTCGAAGAGGCCCCGCTTGAAGGCCTCGAGCGAGTACACGTTGGTGCGCGTCTCGAGGATCACCCCGAGCGGAGAGAGCAGGGTGGGCGTCACCTTGACGTCTTCGCGCTCGAGCGCCGCGATGAGCTCGTCGCGGGTGCACTTGAGGGTGTTGACCCGGCCACACAGCGGGCCCCGGCGGTTCATCGCCTCGGCCGCCTCGAGCGCCTCGTCGCCGACCTCTTCGACCAGCTTCGACGCCGCGAAGGCGGGCACCGAGGCCTCGATCGAGAACCGCTCCAGCGACGGCAGCCGCTCGAGCTTCGCGCGGGCCTCGAGCACGGTGCGCAGCTTCTTCCCGTCGTCGCCGCGGAAGGCCATGCTGTCGCCGACCTCGTCGGGCGACTCGCCCTCGATCAGCCGCGAGATGGCCAGGCGCACCAGATCCTTGTGCGTCACCGAGAGGGCGTCGAAGCCCTTCCACCCGTGCTCGGCGAGGAAGTCGACCAGCATCTGCCGGCGCAGCAAGCCGTAGACGCGCTCGGCGACGGCGCGGCGCTCCGAGGAGTACAGCTGCTTGCGGCTGCGCAGTGTCGAGTCGAGCGCGCGGTCTGACAGGCGGCCGTCGTGACGTACGGCGCCATAGGCCTCGAGACAGGCCTGGGCGATCAGGTCTTCACGCAGGCGGCGGGGGCCCTTGGGCTTCACTCGTTGCTCCGTTCTTCTTCCCGAAGAGAATGAAGAGCCCGTACACCACCCCGAGGAGAATGGCTCCGATTCCGATGCCCAACGCCGTGTTTGGCGAGACGCGGCCCATGCCCACCTCGAGCGGCGCCTTGAGCGACTTCTGGTGGGAGCTGCGGAACGTCACCTTCAGCACGTACGCGCCGCGATCGGGCGGGGTGAAGGTCGCGTTCCAGACCCGGGGCACCTCTTTCGAGGGGGCGACCGTCTCGAGCGCCTTCCAGCTCCCGCCCACCTGCTCGAGGCCGAGGGTGACGGGCCCGTCGAGATCGCCGGTCGCGAAGCTCCCCACCGCCACCGACACCGAGAGGGGGTCGCCCGCCGAGAGCTCGCGGGGGCTCACCGTGCCGCGCACCCGATCTTCCACGTCGGACCAGTCGAAGCTCGCGCCGGTGGGCGAGGGCTTGAGGACGAACGCCATGCGATCGGCGTTGTTCTCGGGCACGAAGCCCTCGGGCGGAGGCTGGCTCAACACGATGGCTAGGTAAGCGCTCAGGAACATTGTGGTTCGCAACGACCGTTCTGCCGTTAAGCTCCTGCCCGCCTGTGACTCAGAAGTTCGGCAAATATCAGCTGGAGAAGAAGCTGGCCACCGGCGGCATGGCCGAGGTGTGGCTCGCGCGCCAGACGGGCATCGAGGGCTTCAACCGCCACATCGTCGTCAAGCGCATCCTCGCGCACCTGGCCGAAGACCCCGAGTTCATCGAGATGTTCCTGCAAGAGGCGCGCATCGCCTCGCGCTTCAACCACCCCAACATCGCGCAGATCTACGATCTCGGTGAGAACGCCGGCACCTACTTCATCGCCATGGAGTTCATCCACGGCGAAGACCTCGGCCGGGTGATGCGCCGCGCCTGGAGCACCGGGCAGTGGGTCGCCCGCCCGCTGGCCATTCGCATCGTCGCCGACTCGGCCGCGGGCCTCTACTACGCCCACTCCCGCATGGATGAGCAGGGCCGCCCGCTGCGCATCGTGCACCGCGACATCTCGCCGCAGAACATCCTGGTGAGCTTCGACGGCTCGGTGAAGCTGGTGGACTTCGGCATCGCCAAGGCCGCCGATCAGGTGTCGAACACCAAGTCGGGCGCCATCAAGGGCAAGTTCGCCTACATGGCGCCGGAGCAGGCGGGCGGGAAGCCGCTCGACGCGCGCACCGACATCTTCGCGCTGGGGCTGGTGCTGTACGAGCTGATCACCGGCGTGCGGCCGCTCAAGCGAGACAGCGAGATCGGCACGCTCCAGGCGGCGCTGGAGTGCGCCATCGAGAAGCCCTCGCTGGTGGCCGAGGTGCCCGCGTCGCTCGACGACGTGGTGATGCGCGCGCTCGCGAAGGACCCCGAAGATCGCTACCGCGACGCCCGCCAGTTCCAGATGGCCCTGGAGCAGTACCTCGTTCAGGAAGGCACCGTCGCCACCAGCGTGCAGGTCAGCGAGCTGATGGAGACGATCTTCGCTGACCGCCTGCGCGAAGAGGCCCGCCTCGGGGCGCCCGCCCCCGCCAGCGAGAGCAGCGTCTCGAACCCGATCGCCCAGCCGGCCGAGCCCGTCTACGAGGACAAGCCCTCGCACACCCAGCTCGAGTCGAACCCCGGCGGTCCGTCACCGTTGGCGCAGCCGAGCCCCAGGCCTGCGCCGCCCGGCCCGGGCCCCGGCTCGACGCGCGACGAAGACGAGCTGGCCCCCAACCTCGACGCTGACGACGGCATGCCCGAAGAGGGCGATGACCGGCCGAGCGTCGGAGGCTTCTCGCTGCCGGCCGGCACGGTGATGCCGTCGCGCAGCTACGCCACCTCGGTCGCGCGCCGCCCCTCAGCGCCCGAGATGGAGGCCGCGCGACCGCCCCTCAAGCGCTCGTCGACCCGCGTCCCCGTGCGCAACGACATGACCTCGGACGAGCTCGACGAGGTGCCCGACGAGGCCCCGAGCCGAAGGCCGAAGCCCCGCAAGAACACCGCCAGCTCGATGCCCGAGGCGCCGCCCCGCAAGTCGCGCCCCCAGATGCCCAGCGCGAAGGCCTCGCCGCCGCCGCCGCGCAAGTCGAAGCTCTTCGACAAGAGCGAGGTCTCGAAGCTCGTCGACGTGCGCGAGATGAAGGCGCGCCAGGCGAGCCGGCTCAAGGCGCTCGTCTTCGTCATCGCGCTCGGCGGCCTCATCGCGCTCGGGGTGCTGTTCAAGGATCAGATCAAGCACCTGCTCCTCGAGCGCCGCATCGACGAGGGCACGCCCATTCTGTTGAGCGTCAGCACCAAGCCGCGGGTGCGAGTGCAGATCATTCCCCCGCCTGACGCCCCCAACCGGCAGCGCGTCGATCTCGGCGAGACGCCCTTCGACCGCGTCAGCGGCGCCTTCGTCAACGACACCATCCTGCTCATCAACGAAGAGCGCTTCATCCGCTACGAAGAGAAGTTCGAGTTCGGCCAGCCCAACGAGACCAAGACGATCAACAAGACGTTCGACGAGGGCACCATCGCGGTGACCATCAACCCGCCGCTCAAGGGCGCGTCGATCTGGCGAGGCAGTCAGAAGATCGGCCAGGTGGGAATGAACATCAAGCTGATGGAGGGCCGGCACGACCTCGAGGTGCGGGCCGACTCGCTCGACAGGCCCTTCCCGTTCGAGGTGACGCTCAAGCCCCGCGAGTTCAAGAAGGTGCCGGTGGACCTCTCGACGGTGAGCGAGAAGGCGCCGGCCCCGAAGTAGTCAGTACCGCGCGAGGGTCGGGTCGATCTGCCGCGCCCACGCGTCGATGCCGCCGCGCATCGAGGTCGCGTCGTGCCCGAGCGTGCGCAGGTACTCGGCGCCGTAGAGCGAGCGCACCCCGTGGTGGCAGTACACGACGATCGGCTGCCCTTTGAAGCGCTCGAGCTCACCGTGCTCGTCTTCGAGATCGCCGAGCGGCGCGTGCACGGCGCGGGCGAGGCGAACGTGGCTCCACTCCTGGTGGTCGCGCACGTCGAGCATCAGGGGCGGTGGGCGGGTCGGGTCGTCGAGCCACGCTTTGACCTCGATCACCGTGAGCTCTTTCGGCAGTGGCATCGGCGGGAGTCTGACGTGGGCCGCGGCGGCTTGCTCGGGTTTCTGCTGCGTGTCAGACCCGGGCTCGTGCTCGGTCGTCTCGGTGTCCTGGTGCTGCTCCTCCTGCCGGCGCTGGCGGGCGCCGACTACATGGATCACTTCGCCCAGCGCGACGACGTGGGGCCGCGAAAGGCGCCGTCGCTCGGCGACGCGCGGCTCTTGCTCATCCCCGTCGAGGTGAAGGGCTTTCCTCCGCTCGATCGCGCGCGGCTGGAGCGCTTCTTCTCGCCCGACGACGAGAACGGCTTCGTCCGGTACTACGAGGTGGCCAGCCTCGGGCGCTACCGGCCCCGGGTCACCGTCGGGCCCACCATCGGCTACGACGCCTGTCCGCTGCCGGCCGCGCAGTTTCCCACCTGCAGCGTCGCGCGAGGCGACATCAACGCCTTCGCCGCCGGCATCGACCTGCTCCGCGAGGCCGTGCGCAAGACCGACGAGGCGGGGGTGGACTTCACCGCGTTCGACGTGAACGGGCGCGCGGGGGTTGCCGATCGCTGGGCCGACGGCGTGATGTTCCTCACCAACGTGCCCTTCGGCGGCATCGCGTTTCCCTTCGCGTACTTCAACCGGGGCGACAACTTGAGCGGCGGCACCTCAGGCCCGCTGGTCGTCGACGGGGTTCGCATCGGCCACTTCGCCGTCGCCGGTGACGCCGACGTCTTCGTGATGGTGCACGAGTTCGGTCACCTGCTGGGGCTGACCGATCTCTACGACGAGGCCGGAAACTACGGCGGCCTCCAGCTCTCGGTGATGGGCGCGTGGAGCTACGACCCGAAGATCGTGCTCCCCGACGCCGAGACGCGCTGGCGGCTGCGGTGGGCCAACTGGGTTCAGGTGCAGGGCCGGCAGCGGCTGACCCTCAAGCCCGTCGAGACCAGCGGTGAGGTGGCGCGCGTCGGCATCGGCGACCAGTACTTCCTGGTCGAGAACCGGGGCCCTGGCGCGTTCGATCGACACCTGCCGGTGCGCGGGCTCGCGGTCTTTCACGTCGACCGCGACGTGCGGAGCGTCACCACCCAGGGCAGCTTCCCCAAGCTGGGCGCGAAGGAGGGCGACTTCGTCAACCGCATCCTCGACTGCGTGAACTGCGACGCCTGGCACCCCTACGTGCGGCTGGTGCAGGCCGACGGCGCGTTCGATCTCGAGAACAACCGGCGCTTCAACGCGGCCGATGATCTCTTCTTGCCGGGCGACTTCATCCTCTCCGATCCGTCGAGCTCGGTGCGGAGCAAGACGAACCCCGTCAACGCGACCAACTTCTACTCGGGCCAGCCGTCGGGCTTCGCGCTCAACGACGTGCGGTTGCTCGACGACGGCTCGATCGAGGTGACGCTCGACGCGCCCGCCTCGGGCCAGTGCGAGGAGCGGTTGTGCCCCGAGGGAGAGGCCTGTGCGCCGGTGCGGTGCGGCGAGGCCCCGCGGACTGGCTGCGCGGCGCTGCCGACGGGCCCGCTGGGGCTGCTGGGCCTGCTACTTCTTGAACAGGGCCTCCGCCGCCGACAGCGCCTCGGTCTTTGAGGCCTTGCCGCCGCGGTCGGTCCCGTCACCGATCTGGTAGAGGTCGCAGAAGTTCGCGGATTCTTTGTCCGACGGCACCTCGGCGAAAGGTTCTTTGCATTCCTTGGCGACGTGCTCGTCGTAGTGCCGGCAATGCAGACAGGCGTGCAGTTCGGCACCACAGCTCGGGCAGACGTCGCGCCGGCCGACGGCCGCGATTCCGAGGTCCAGCTTCGCTCCGCACTTCCCACAGCCAGCCATGAGTCGGTTATATCGCAGCTCCCGTTTGGAGGTCTTTTGCCGATGCGCCTGTTGCTCTCCGTCGTCGCCGCCGTTTCCCTGCTGCCGTCCGTCACTCACGCGAACGAGAAGATCGAGCTCACCGAAGACGAGTTCCGCATGTTCAAGCACACCAAGCTCGCGCTCGAAGATCCGCGCGTGCAGGCCATGAAGCCCGAGGTGCGCCTGTCGGCGATCGCGAAGGACGCGAAGTTCAAGCTCAAGGAGCTCGAGAAGGCGATGGAGCGCGGCGAGGCCGCCGGTGACGTGAAGGCCCGCTGCGAGGCCAACGTGAAAGAGGCCCTCGCCGGCACCGAGCTGAAGGACTCGCTGGGCCGCGTCGAGGTCGACACCGACGCGCCCCACGCCGTCATCTACGTGCAGTGGTTCAACGAAGAGACGAAGGACCTGTGGGTGCAGGCCTGCACCGCCGCGGTGTCGGTCGCCAACGTGTGCCCCATCGCCTCGACCGTCACCGTGTACGCCAACGACAAGGCCGCGCAGAAGAACCGCGTGTTCCAGGCGCTCATCAGCGCGTCGGGCGCCCGCCGCATCAACGCCGACAAGGTGAAGGACTTCGCCGAGACCCGCTACTTGAAGCTCTTCGAGAAGGTGAAGAGCGTCACCAACGGCGACGATCTCTCGGCCGAGAGCGGCGCGCCGACGGCGCAGCACTGACCGATGGCGAACCGGCCGTACCAGCCCAAAGATCGCTTCTTCAAACAGGCGAAGGCAGAGGGGCTGCGCGCGCGGTCGGCATTCAAGATCGACGAGATCGCCCGGCGCTTTCGCATCTTCGAGAAGGGCCAGACGGTGCTCGACATGGGCGCGGCGCCCGGCGGGTTCCTGCAGATCCTCCTCGACGAGGTGGGCCCGAAGGGCACCGTGGTGGGCGTTGACCTGGTGCCCATTCGCCCGCTCAACCGCCCCAACGTGAAGACGGCCGTCGCCGACGTGCTGGCCGACGACTTCGACGCGCTGCTGCTGGCGCTGCACCGGGGCGCCTTCGACGTGGTGGTGTCGGACCTCGCGCCCAAGACGACGGGCATCAAGGACGTGGACGAGGCCCGCTCGATCGCCCTGGCCGGCAAGGCGCTCGAGGTGTCGGCGACGCGCGGCCGTGCCGGTGGGCACTTCGTGGCCAAGCTCTTCATGGGCCGCGACTTCGAGGCGTTCCGCGCAGAGCTCCGCAAGCTGTTCCGCGAGGTGAAGGTGGTGCGCCCCGAGGCCACGCGCGGCGGCTCGATGGAGATCTACCTGGTCGGCCTCGACCGCCTCTGACGAAGGCTCAGGCCTTCACCACGGGGATCTCTCCGGTGCGCCGCTTCTGCGCGAACGGCCCCCGCTCGCGGCCCGGGTGCTGCTCCATGCCCGGCGAGAACCCCGTGACGCGGTTTCGGCCGCCGCGCTTCGAGGCGTAGAGCGCCGAGTCTGCCGCGTCGACGAGCCGGGCCTGCTCGGTGGCGTCGGTCGGCAGCGTCGCCACCCCGACCGAGATGGTCACCTTGCCGCCGGGCTGCACGGCCCCGTGCTCGAAGGGCGTCTCTTCCACGGCCCGCCGCAGCTTCTCGGCCACCTCGAGCGCCTCTTCGCGCCCGACCTGCGGCAGCAGCACCACGAACTCCTCGCCGCCGTAGCGCCCCAGGGTGTCAACCTTGCGCACGATCGGCTTGAGCGCGTTGGTCACTTCCCTGAGCGCCGCGTCGCCCGCCGCGTGGCCGGCCGCGTCGTTGAGGTGCTTGAAGTGATCGATGTCGATCATCACCAGCGACACCGGGGTGCCGTACCGCCTGGCGCGGTTCACCTCGGCCTCGAGCTGCTGGAACAGGTGCCGCCGGTTCGGCACGCCGGTGAGCGCGTCGGTCATCGACAGCTCGACCGTCTGCGCGTGCAGCCGCGCGTTCTGCACCGCGATGGCGGTCTGATCGGCGACGGCGGTGAAGTACTCGATCTCTTCGCGATCGAAGTCGGCCTTCTGCGCGCGCTCGAAGTTGAGCACGCCCAGCAGCTCGCTCCCGTGCAGCATGGGGATCGACAGCAGGCAGCCTCGGCCGCGCCGCACGCCGTCACCCAGGAGCTTGAACCGCTGCTCCTTCTCGAGGTCGGGCACGTACACCGACTTGCGGGTGCTGGCCGCGTGGCCGGCGATGCCCTCGCCCACCTCGAAGAGCAGGCCCTCGCTGCCTTCGTTGGGAGGGAACGCCTTGAGCACCTCGAGCTTGCCGTCGCGGTTGAGCAGCATCACCGACGAGCGGTCCACCTTCAGGCGCGTCGGCAGCAGCGACGCGATGCGCGAGAGCACCTCGTCGAGCTCGAGCGTCGAGGCGATGGTGCGGCCGATCTCGAAGAGCACCTCGAGCTCGTCGACGCGCACCGCCAGGCGCGTGTTGGCGGCCCCCAGCTCGGTCTTCAGCTGCAGCTCGGCGCGCGCGTGGTCGAGATCGCGCTGGGCGTCGATCTCGCTCACCTTCAGCTCGGTCAGCTTCTCGAGCATCGAGTTGAACGATCTGGCGAGCGAGCCGATCTCGTCGGCGCCAAGGTCGGGCGCCCGCACCACCAGCTCGCCGCCCTCGGCCCGCTTCATCACCCGCGCCAGCCGCTTGAGCTTCTGGGTCAGCAAGAGCCGCAGCGACAGCGCCACCGCGGCCGCGAGGGCCAGGGTGAAGATCACCACGCTCCACATGGCGCTCGAGAACACCTCGGAGACGTGGCGCCGCAGCTTGGGCTCCTCGACGGTGAGCTGGAGCACGCCGGTGCGCAGCGTCGCCTCGCCAGTGTGACACCCGCCACACGAGACCCCGCCGAGCGGGTAGAGCACCTCGCCGCCGCCGCCGCTGCCCCACGGCCAGAGGAACGACGGCGCCGCGAACACCGCCTGCCCCTCTTTGATGCTCGAGAGGCGCTGCGCGTCGGCGAAGGGCTTGTCCTCCTCTTCGATGCGCCGCGACCACCGCACCTGGCCCTTGCCGTCGACGATGCGAATGTCGCTGGCGACCTTGAGGCCCGACCAGTCGCTGCGCACGATGGCGGTGACGCTCCGGTGGGCGACCCGGGGCGTGGTGCCCGGGGGCGACTTCTCGACCGTGCCGAAGCTGGTCGCGATGAACTCGGCCAGCCCCAGCGCCTGCCGCCGGCTCTCGTCGCGCACCGCGAGATCGGTCTGCCGCCAGACGAGCCCGACCCCGAGCAGCGCCACCAGCGCCGTGGGCAGGGCGATCGCGACGAAGAGCTTGCGGCCGATCGATCTCAGGGTGAGCACCTCACGGCAGGGTGCGTCTCGCTTCTGGGGTGAGTCGTCAAGGTGAGAGCAGCACCGATGTGGGATACGGTGGCGGGCGTGGCGCCGCGCCCCTCGACGACCCCCGTGCTGATCCGCTCCCGGCTGATCGAGGCGCCGCACGGGTTCCCCACGCGCGAGGGGGGCGTATCGGGCGGGCCGTTCGCGTCGTTGAACACCTCAGCCAGCGTGGGCGACGCGCCGGCGTCGGTGGCGCAGAACCTGGCGCGGCTGACCGCGGCCTTCGGGCGCGACCCCGAGCAGCTCGTCACCGCTCACCAGGTGCACGGCACCGCGGTGCTCGAGGCGACCGCGGCAGGGCAGGGCGTGCTGGGAGAAGGTGACGCGGTCTTCACCGGCGCTCGCGGCCTCCTCGTCGGCGTGCGCACCGCCGACTGTCTTCCCATTCTGATCGAGGACCGCAAGACCGGCCTGGTCGCCGCGGTGCACGCCGGGTGGCGCGGCGTCATCGGCGAGATCGTGCTGCGGGCCCTCGAGCGGCTGGTCGAGCACGGGGCTGACGTGAAGGAGCTCCGCGTGGCCATCGGGCCCTGCATTCAGGCCTGCTGCTTCGAGGTCGATGGAGATCTTCCCGAGAGGTTCTCGGCGGCCTTTGGCTCGGGCGTCGTCAAGGCGCAGCCCGGAAGAGCCCGGGTGCACCTCGATCTCGCCTGGGCCGTCGGCCGGTCGCTCTCGCGGGCGGGCGTGCCGGCCAGCCACGTGGACGCGCTGCCGCACTGCACCCACTGCGACGACCGATTCTTCTCGCACCGCCGCGAGCGGGGGGTGACGGGCCGGCAGCTCTCGCTGATCCAGTGTGGGCGTGACACATCGCTGTAGCAGTCGCGCGGGGCGATTTCTTGACCCTCGGAGAGCGCGGTCCGTACACTTTGAAAGCCATTCGACTCCTCCTCGCCACCTTGTCCGCCGCGCTCTGCGCGTGCGCGACTGATCAGGTCTCACGCGCCGAGCACACCGAGCTGCTCTCGTCGCTGCGCGCGCTGCGGGCCGAGAACGCGCGCATCGAGGCGAGGCTCGAGAAGGTCGAGGCCGAGCTCAAGGGGCCACGAAAGGCCGCCAGCGCGCCTCCGAGCGCGGGAGCGGCCATGGCGGTGGCTGCGGCCCCCACGTCGGCGCCTCGCGACGAGGTCCCCAGCCTGACGGTGGTGAAGCTCAAGCCGAAGAAAGAGGCGCCGCCGCGCCTGGCCACCGAGGTCGAGGTCGTCGAGCCGCCGGTCGCCATCGTCGACGAGCTTGCGCCCGCCGTCGACGCCGCGCCCGAGCCGCCTGACGCCGTCGAGGTCGCCGCGCTCGAGCAGCAGTACCTTCAGGGCGTCGACGCGCTGAAGACCGGCAACTCCGAAGGCGGCGTCGCGCTGCTGCAGCAGTTCGCGCGCGATTGGCCCAAACACCCCCGCGCCGACAACGCGCTGTTCTACGCCGCGGTGGGCCTGATGGCGCTGCGCGAGTTCAAGGACGCCGAGACCCTGCTCGAGCAGGCCATTCGGCAGTACCCCGCCGGCGACGCGACCCTCGACTCGCTGGTGAAGCTCGCCGAGTGCCGCTCCCGCCTCAACCGCCAGGCCGACGCGCGCGCGACCTGGGAGAAGATCGTCGCCACCTACCCGGGCACCCAGGCCGCCACCCTCGCCCAGTCTCGCCTCGCCTCCGCGTCAAAGAAGGAATGAACCCATGCGTCATCTGACCGTCGTCCTCGCTGCCCTCACGCTGGCCACCACCGCCTTCGCGCAAGAAGAAGAAGAAGGCGCGGCCAACATGGAGGGCGCCGCCAGCGTCAGCCCCGAGCCCGCTGGCAGGCCGACCGAGGCCCCCAACGCGTCACACACCGTCGAGCGCGGCGACACCCTGTGGGATCTGTCGCAGAAGTTCCTCGGCAGCCCGTGGTACTGGCCCAAGGTCTGGTCGTACAACCCCGACATCGCCAACCCCCACTGGATCTACCCGGGCAACCTGGTGCGCTTCTACGGCGCCGATGAGCAGCCCACCCAGGTCGAGGTCGGCACCGAGGTGCCCGACGTCGAAGAGGGCGTGTTCGACGAGGGCGAGGGCGTGACCAAGGCCGGCCAGATCGGCTACCGCCCCAAGAACGCGGTCACCCTGGCGATGATCGGCTTCGTCACCACCAAAGAGCTCGAGCAGACCGCCCACATCGTCGGCTCCTTCGCAGAGAACGAGATGCTCACCATTCCGTTCTCGGCCTACGTCGACATCTCGGGGAAGAAGAACCTCAAGGTGGGCGACTCGACCGTCATCTACCGCGACGGCGGCGAGGTCTTCCACCCCGTCAGCCGCGAGCTGATCGGCTACCTCACCCGCATCGTCGGCGAGGGCAGCGTGGTGGCCGTGGACTCCAAGAAGAACATCGCCACCATCAAGATCACCCGCAGCGTCGACGAGATCCACCGCGGCGACTCGGTCAGCCCCGCGGGCGAGTCGGTCATTCGCACGGTGGCCCCGCGCGCCAACGATCGTGAGGTCAAGGGCGCGACCCTCGTCGCCGGCGCCAAGCGCTACACCCACCACCAGAGCGAGTCGTTCATCGTCATCGTCGACAAGGGCGCCGACGACGGCGTGAAGGTCGGCAACACCTTCACCTTCTTCCGCTCCGGAGACACCGCGCCCATCAACCGCCACTTCAACCCGCAAGAGAACGACGAGGCGTTTCCGCGCGAGCCCGTCGGCGCCTGCATGGTGATGGACGTGAAGTCGAAGGCCTCGGCGTGCGTGCTCACCTTCACCATGCGCGAGCTGGTCGTCGGGGACGTCGCCGAGATGGTGGTGTCGGCCCCTCGCACCGCCAACCGCTGAGCTGAGCGGCCCGCCGTAACCCCCTGAACGAACAGCGCTTCTTCGTCCAGGGGTCGTGCGTGTCAGCCTGACCTGATAGGGTGTTCAGTGTCAGGAGGACGCCATGATTCGGAACTTGCGGGTGCGGAACTTTGGGGTGATCGAAGAGATCGAGGTCGAGCTGGGCTCGGGCCTCACGGTGATGACGGGCGAGACGGGCGCGGGCAAGTCGATGCTGCTCGACGCGCTGATGCTGCTGGCGGGCGGTCGCGCCGACACCAGCATGCTGCGGGCGGGGTGCGACGAGGCCTCGGTCGAGGGCGTGTTCGCGCTCTCGCCCGAGCTGGCCACGCGGCTCGAGGAGCGGGGCCTCGAAGCGGCTGGTGACGAGGTGCTGGTTCGCCGCACCATCACCGCCCAGGGGCGCGGCAAGGCCTGGGTGAACGGGTGCCTGGTGACGGTGTCGATCCTCCAGCAGGTGATGCGCGGCTTCGTGGACATCGCCGGGCAGCTCGAGCACGCGTCGCTCTACGACGAAGACAACCACCGCGCCCTGGTCGACCGCTTCGGAGGGCTCGACGCCGACGGCGGGCCCCGGGCGCGCTACCACGAGCGCTTCGAGGAGCGCCGGCGCGCGCTCGGGCGGCTGGCCGACCTCGGCGGTGATGAGCGTGAGGTGCGCGCGCGCGTCGAGTACCTCCGCTTCCAGGTCAAGGAGCTCGACGGCGTGACGCCCAGGCCCGGTGAAGAGGTCGCGCTCGAGCAGGAGCGCCGGCGCCTGGCCGGGGCCAGCCGGCTGCAGGCCCTCGCCCAGGCCGCCGACGATCTGTTGGCCACCCGCGAGGTGAACGCGAGCGACCTGCTCCGCGAGGCGGGCCAACGGCTGATCGAGATGGAGAAGCTCGACCCCGGCGTGAGCGGCGCCAGAGAGCGGGTCGCGGCCTCCCTGGCCGAGCTCGACGAGGGGTGCCGCGCGTTGAGCCGCTACCTCTCGCTCATCGACCTCGACCCCGCGAGGCTCCGCGACGTCGAGGAGCGGCTCGACCTGCTCAAGAGCCTGAGCCGGAAGTACGGCGTTCCCGTCGATGAGCTCGGGCGCCGACGAGAGGCGCTGGTGGTCGAGCTCGATCAGCTCGAGCGCCGGGCAGAGCTGCGCGCCGAGGTGGAGCGCGAGCTGGCGACGCTCGACGAGGCCCTCGCGCGGCAGGCCGCGGTGCTCACCCGGGCCCGCCGAGAAGCCGGGCAGGCCCTCGAGCAGCGGGTGGGAGAAGCCCTGGCCCGGCTGGCGCTCAAGAACGCCCGCTTCTCGGTCGACCTGACCCCGGCCGCGCCGAGCGCGCTGGGCGCCGACTCGGTTCGGTTCCTCTTCGCGCCGAACCCGGGTGAGCCCGCGCGCCCGCTCGCGCGCACGGCGTCGGGCGGCGAGGCCTCGCGGGTGATGTTGGCGATCAAGGCCGTGCTGGCTGCGACCGAGCGGGTGACGGTCTCGGTGCTCGACGAGGTCGACACCGGGGTCGGCGGGGCGGTCGCCGACGTGGTGGGCCGGCTGATCAAGGACATCAGCACCCACCGTCAGGTGCTCTGCATCACCCACCTGCCGCAGGTCGCGGCCCACGCCGCGCGCCACCTGCGCATCGAGAAGCACCTCACCGGGGGCCGGGTTCAGTCGACCATCGAGGTGCTCGGCAGCCTCGACGCGCGCTCCGACGAGCTGGCCCGCATGCTGTCGGGCGTCGAGGTCTCGAAGGAGGCGAGGGCGGCTGCGCAGGTCTTGATCGCCGGCGCGGCGCGCGCCGAATCACCGCCCCCGGCGCGACGCAAGCGCGATGTGCGGGCCGCCCGCGAACGGCGCACTGCGTGAATTTGCTTCCTTGCCCGGTCCGTTTTGCGCGCCTAACCTGCGCCCCGTGTCGAAGACCGCTGGCGTGCGATTGAAGGCGTTGTCGGCCGGGCTCACCGATGTTGGCCGCAAGCGCTCACATAACGAGGACAGCTACCTCATCGACGACGAGCTGCAGCTCTTCGTCGTCGCCGATGGCATGGGCGGCCACGCGGGTGGCGGTACGGCCAGCCGCATCGCCGTCGAGACCATCGACAAAGAGATGCGGGGCGTTCGCAACGGGGCCACCAGCCCGTTCAATGCCGAGACCTCGCTCCAGGACTCGCCGCTGCCGGACTTTCTGCGCGCCGCCGTCGAGAAGGCGTGCTTCGAGATCTTCCGCGCCGCCCAGGAAGACCCGCGGCTGGCCGGCATGGGCACCACCGTCATCACCCTGTGCGTGCAGCACCAGCACGCGCTCTTCGCCCATGTCGGTGACTCGCGCGCCTACCTGGTGCGCGGCGACCTCATTCAGCAGATCAGCGAAGACCACTCGCTCGTCAACGAGCAGATCAAGGCCGGCATGATCACGCCCGACGAGGCCCGGCACTCGCGCTACAAGAACATCATCACCCGGTCTGTCGGCTTCGAAGAAGAGGTGCAGGTCGACGTGATGGGCATCATGCTCGAGCCCGACGACACGTTCATTCTCTGCTCCGACGGCCTGGCCAACCTCGTCGAGGACCGCGAGATCCGTGACGTCATCGCCTCCACCGAGCTGAAAGACGCGCCCAGAAAGCTCGTCGACCTCGCCAACGAGCGGGGCGGTGACGACAACATCACCGTCATCGTGGTGCGCGCCGTTCCGGCCTGATCCACCGGCCAGAAACTGGCGGAGGGCCGCCGTTGAGCGCATCATGAAGGGTGCGCGATCGTCCCAGATTCCTGTTGCACTGAACGGCCGGTTCGGGGAAGGTGCCCCGCCGTTTTCACCCCTGCCGCTGAGGGCCACGCGTTGGCAAACGAGAGCTTTACCCTCATCGTCGTGCCGGACCGCCAGTCGGAGGTGCGACGCTTTCGCCTCCGTCGTTCGTGGGTGGTTCAGGCCCTGGTCGCGGCTTCGTTCCTCGCGACGCTCGCGGCCGTGCTGTTCGTTCACTACACGCAGGTGGTCGGCGAAGCCCGCGAGAACCCGGCGCTCCGCGACGAGAACCTGAAGCTCAAGAGCGAGATCTCGGTCATTCGCGAGCAGCTCACCCACGTGCAGGGCACCCTCGACCGCGTCGAGCGCTTCGATCAGAAGCTCCGCGCCATCACGCTCCTGTCTGACCCGCAGCGCAACCTCGCCATGGGCCCGACCGAGCCGGTGGCGGCGCCGGGCACCGAGAACCAGTTCGTGCGTTCGGCAGGCCAGGAGTCGCCTCAGGCCCTCTTGAGCAAGCTCGACAAGCTGTCGGCCGAGGCCACCCGCCAGGAGCAGAGCCTCCAGGAGCTCCAAGCCTACTTCTCGGGGCAGAAGTCGCTGCTGGCTTCGGTTCCCTCGGTGTGGCCGACCCGCGGTTGGGTGACCAGCGACTTCGGCTCGCGCGTCGACCCCTACACCAGCGAGCGCGTCATGCACGCGGGCATCGACATCGCGGGCCCGCACGGGAAAGAGATCATCTCGCCCTCTGACGGCACGGTCGTCTTCGCCGGGCTCGAGGGCGGCTACGGCAACGTGGTGGTCATCGATCACGGCTACGGCATCAAGTCGCGCTTCGGCCACCTCGCGTCGATCAAGGTGAAGCCGGGTGAGCGCGTGCGCCGTGGCGATCTGATCGCCGCCATGGGCAACACCGGGCGCTCGACGGGCCCACACCTGCACTACGAAGTGCGCGTCAACGGCATCGCGCAGAACCCGCGCAAGTTCATCCTCGACGACTGAGCGCCGAGCGTTTTCGTGCTTGTCAGCGCGCTCTCGTTTCACGAGGGTGCGCGCCATGTCGATCCTCCTGATCCTCCTGGCTGCTGGGCCCCTCACGGGCGCGGCCCCGAAAGCGGTGGCCCCGGTGAAGTCGCTCACCACGAAGCGCCCCGACACGGCGGCCCTCGAGGCGAAGCTGATCGCGCTCCACGGAGAAGCGGCGCGCTCACGCGTCGAGCAGGGCGTGCGGCAAGTGGCCTCGCTGTGGACGAGCGCAGACGGCGAGCTCTCGACCTTCGCCCTCGAGCACTTCATCGCCGAGCCAGCGCGGCTCGACGCGGCCTTCACGCGCTTTGAGACCAACCTCGAGCAGATCGACGGGCACCTGCTCGAGATCGGCCGGGAGCTGCGCCGGCCTACTGAGCTCGACCTCGGCCCGCTCGAGAAGGTCGACCCGCTGTTCGCCGCGTGGGACCCCGCAGCGCACCTCACCGAAGACCTCTTCGCCTCGAAGCTGGCCTTCGTCGCCCTGCTCAACTTCCCCCTCACCACCCTCGACGAGCGCCTCGCCCAGGGCCCGTCGTGGAGCCGCAGGCAGTGGGCCCAGGCGCGGCTGACGGGGCGCTTCGCCCGGCGCGTGCCGGCCGAGGTGCAGCAGGGCATCACCGCCGCGCAGGCCGCCGCCGACCTCTACATCGCCGAGTACAACGTGTGGATGCACCACGTGCTCTCGGCGTCGGGGGAGCGGCTCTTTCCCAAAGGCAAGCGCCTGATCAGCCACTGGAACCTGCGCGACGAGCTCAAGGCCCAGTACGCCGACCCGAAGGGCCTGCCCAGGCAGCGGGCGATCATCAAGGTGATGGAGCGCATCGTCACCCAGTCCATCCCCGCGGCGGTCATCGACAACCCGCGGCTCGACTGGAACCCGTTCACCAACGCCGTCACGGTGGCGCCGGCCGAGACGGTCGAGGACGACGCGCCGAAGCGCCCGGCCACGCCGGCCACCACCCCTGAGCCCGACGTTCGGTACCAGCGGCTGTGGGCCAACAACCTGGCGCAGCAGCGCGCCGACCCGTTCTCACCGACCGCGCCCTCGGCCATCGACCGGGCCTTCGCGCTCGGGGCCGAGATGCCCGAGGCCCGCGTGCGGAAGCTGCTCGAGGCGGTGCTGACCTCGCCCCAGGTGCCCCGGGTGGCCGCCGAAGTCCAGCGGCGGCTCGGCCGGCCGCTCGAGCCCACCGATCTCTGGTTCAACGGCTTCCTCCCGCGCGGCGCGGTCCCCGAAGCCGAGCTCGACGCGAAGGTGCGCGCCCGCTACCCGACGGCCGAGGCGTTCGCGAAGGACATCCCCCGCATCCTCACCGGGCTGGGCTTCTCGGCCGCGCGGGCGAAGTACCTCGCCGAGCGCATCAAGGTCGACCCCTCGCGTGGGGCAGGGCACGCGATGCAGGCGGCGCGGCGCGGCGACTTCCCCCGCCTGCGCACCCGGGTCGAGAAGGAGGGCATGAACTACAAGGGCTACAACATCGCCGTCCACGAGCTGGGCCACAACGTGGAGCAGGTGTTCTCGCTCTACGACGTCGACCACACGCTCCTGGCGGGCGTGCCCAACACCGCCTTCACCGAGGCCATCGCCTTCGTCTTTCAGGCGCGCGACCTCGAGCTGCTGGGCCTGGGCAAGCCGTCGGCCGACCAGGAGCGCCTGCGCGTGCTCAACGACTTCTGGGCCACCTGGGAGATCGCCGGGGTCGCGCTGGTCGATCTCGAGGTCTGGCACTGGATGGCCGAGAACCCGAAGGCCACCCCCGCGCAGCTGCGAGAGGCGACCGTCGGCATCGCCCGGCGCGTGTGGAACCAGCACTACGCGCCGGTGCTGGGCGGGAAGGACACACCGCTGCTGGGCATCTACTCCCACATGATCAGCTACCCGCTCTACCTGTTCAATTACCCGCTCGGGCACCTCATCGCGTTTCAGATCGAGGAGCAGGTGAACAAGACGGGCGTGGTGGGGCCCGAGATCGAGCGCATGTCGGTGCAGGGCGCGGTCGCGCCCGACGTGTGGATGACGGGCGCCACGGGCGCGCCGGTGAGCGCCGAGCCGCTCCTGCGCGCCACCGAGAAGGCGCTCGCGCCCGCCCCGACGCCTGATCAGCGGCCAGCGCAAGTTCGCTGACGTTTCGGCGGCTTTTTTGACGTCGCTGATCAGGTCCGTACGCTCCGCAACAGCTCGCTGCAGCAGTGCAGCAGCTGTCACCTCAACGGAGCGTGCATGGCCAACAACAAGCGGAAGAACGACCGGGTCTCTCTCGACATCTACTTGAACAAGTACGTGGCCGGAGTGCCCTACATGGCGCGCTCGTCGGACATCTCGCGTGAAGGCCTCGGGCTGGCGCACCTCATCGAGCCCCAGATGGCCGGCAAGCGGGTGGGGCTCCAGTTCCAGCTGCCCGGCTCGGAGGAGGTCATCTACGCCGAGGGCGAGGTGGTGCGCGAGTGGCTCGACATGGATCGCGAGGAGGAGGGCTCGGGCGTGCGCTTCACCCTGCTCACCGAGCGCCACCGCCGCATGATCGACCAGTTCGTCTCGCGCAACGCCGAGCACTGACCGGTCGGGGCCACTTCCCTTGAAGGTCTGCGCGAATCGTCCGTAGAGTAGCCACCGCGCAGTCTTCTTCAGGCCTTCCAGGGGGTACCCCGTGAAACGATTGGTGTTGGCAGTGGCGCTGGCCGTGTCCGTGTTCGCGGCCGCCGAAAGCCAGAAAGACGCGAAGGGCCCGCCGCAGGGCATGAACTGGGAGGGCCAGGTGGTGCGCGCGACCGGCGCCGGGGCCCCCGACATGAAGGCCTCGAGCCCCGCCCAGGCCCGCCTGGGGGCCGAGCGCGCCGCGCAGCTCGACGCGTTTCGCAAGATGCTCGAGCAGATCAAGGGCGTGCAGGTCGACGCCACCCGCAAGATGGACGACGTGATGAAGGCCGACGAGGTGAAGGCGCGCGTCGAGGGCGTCATCCGCGGCTACAAGATCACCAACAAGCGGTACTTCTCGGACAACGGCGTCGAGATCGACATCGAGGTGCCGGTCGCGATGCTGACCGACATCCTCGACCCCGACGCCACCCAGCAGCTCGCGGTGCCGGCGACGCCCGAGAAGAAGCCCAGCGACAAGCCCGCCGAGAAGGCCTCCGAGCCCATCAAGGCGCTCGAGGCCGTGGCGAAGGCCCCCGAGGCCGCGGCGAAGCCCTCCGAGGCGGGTGGCACGGGTCTGGTGATCGACGCGCGTGGGCTCAAGCTGATGCCGGCGCTGCTCCCGCGCATCCTCGACGAGACCGGCAAGCCCCTCTACACCGTCGACTCGCTCTCGGCCGACGCCCGCAAGACGACCGGCGTCGCCGCCTACGTGCAGTCGCTCGAAGAGGCGAAGAAGAGCCTCAAGGCGGGAGACAAGCCGGTGGTGATGAAGGCCGCCAAGGCCAACGGCGCCGACGTGCTCCTCTCACAAGACGAGGCGAAGAAGCTCGTCTCGATGAACCCCCCGTTCCTTGCGCAGGGCAAGGTCGTCATCGTCTTCAACTGAGGAACCAGATGCTCAGATCACTTTCACTCCTCGCAGGGCTGCTCGCCACGTTCGCGCTGGCCCAGGACACGGTCGTCAAAGAGACGACTGGCGAGTTCGCCGTCGCGCAGACGGCCAAGATCCCGCTGCCAGAGCGTCTGCAAGCGGCCTACGACGGCGCACTCAAACAGGCGCTGCGCGCTGCGGTGGAGCAGGCGGCCGGCGTGATGATCGACTCGACCTCGATGACCCGGAACAGCGCCCTCGTCGTCGACCGCGTGTCGGCCAACGCCTCGGGCTACGTGAAGTCCTACGAGGTGCTGTCCGATAGCCGCAAGACGACACCTGCCAACCAGACCCTCGTCAGCGTCAAGGTCAAGGCGGTGATCAGCACCGCGACCCTCGACAAGGACATGAAGGCGGCCCAGGCGATCGTCGGTCGCCTGCACCAGGCCAAGCTGCTCGTGGTGCTGCAGGAGCAGTTGATGGACGACAAGGGCATCGCCACGAAGAGCGAGTTCATCTCGACGGCGTTGCGGAAGAAGTTCAGCGAAGCGAACTTCACCATCATCAACGAGAAGGCCACCGGCGAGGGCGCGCTGACGGTGGCCAGCGGCGCCGCCCAGGGAAAGCTCGACGCAAAAGAAGTTGCCCGGAAGACCGACGCTGACTTCATCGTCTACGGCAACGCCACCACCCGTTACCTGCCTCCACAGCCCTACCAGGTGATCCCCGAGCTCAACGCGAAGGGTGAGCAGATTCTGTTCTACGTCGCGGGTGACTACGATCTGTCGATGTTCGAGACCAAGACCGGGCGCGAGCTCGGCCGGGTCGCCGGTCGGTTGAAGCCCACCTCGATGAAGAACGACGTCTCCAAAGCCGGGCTCTCGTATGGGCAGAGTGCGTCGCTCGCGGCCGAAAACACGGCCTCCGAGATCGTCTCGGCCGTCTTCGCGGCGATCTTCGAGGACCTCCGCAACCAGGACGTGAACGGGTCGCCCGTCTCGATGGTGGTCAACGGCATCGACTTCGACGCGGCTGAGGACTTCGAGCAGGCCCTCAATGCGGTGTCTGGCGTCAAGAGCGTGCGCTCCAGCGACTTCGCCGACGGCAAGGCCAACTACAACGTGGTCTTCATGGGCAACGCGAGCGACTTCGGGAAGGCGCTCAAGGGCGCGAGCTTCAAGAAGAGGAAGATCGTCGTGACGACCGTGAAGTCGAACCTCGTCGAGGTCACCGTCGCGAAGTGAAGTGGAGTCTGCTGCTCCTCGCGGGGTGTGCCGCGGCCCCCTCGGGCCTGACCTCGATGCCCAGGGTCACCGAGACACGGCTGCGGCCCTACCGGGTCTCGGGCGCAGGCGAGCTGGTGCTCAAGTGCCAGCCGGTCGACGCCGAGGTGGCGCTCGACGGGGTCTCTCAGGGGCTCTGCAGTGACTTCAACGGCGAGCCCCGCGCGCTGAAGGTCGGCGAGCGGCCGCGACGGGTCGAAGTGAAGAAGGCCGGGTTCGTGACGTGGGAGAGCTGGCTGGCCGCGGATCAAACCCGCGTCGTGATGAACGTGACGTTGCTGCCCAACGGAGGAAGTCCATGAAGCGCCTTTTCAGTCTGGCAGCGTTGCTGTGCGCGGTGGTCGCCTCGGCCGAGGTCGGCAAGGTCGCCCTGCTGGAGGGCGCCGCCACCCGCACGCCCAGGGGAGGGCAGGCCGTCGCGCTCGCGAAGGACTCGGCGATCGAGCTGGGCGACACCATCGAGGTCAAGAGCGGCAACCTCAAGCTCGAGCTCACCGACGAGAGCATCATCATGCTGGCGCCCGCGTCGAAGCTCGAGATCACCGAGGCCGAGTTCGAGGGCCAGGAGCGCAAGGGCTTCAAGGCGCTGCTCCAGTCGGGCAGCCTGTGGACGAAGGTGAAGAAGGCCCTCGGCGGCGGCGGCTACGAGGTGTCGACCGAGCGCGCGGTGGCTGGCGTGCGCGGCACCATCTTCCGCATCGACGCCGACAAGATGGTGACCGCCTCGAAGCCCCCCAGGGCGCGCAAGGCGTCGATCGTGCGCATCGTCGAAGGCACCGTGAACATCAGGCCGTCGGCGATGGTGGCGAAGGCCTCGACCGGCGCCGCGCCGCCGCCGAAGAAGGGCCCCCGCGTGCAGGTCGCCGGCCCCACCGAGGTGAGCGCTGACGAGTGGGAGAAGAAGTTCGTCGACCTGCAGCAGAACCAGCAGATCGCGGTGGGCGTCGACCTCTGGGACGTGGCGCAGTTCGAAGAGGCGGCCAGGCGCGATGCGTTCGCGAAGTGGATTGAGAAGAACCAGTAGCCTCGTCGCGGCGCTCCTGGCGTCGGTGGCCACGGCGCAGGCCCAGCGCCCGCTGCCGGCACAGACCCCCGACCTCGTCGTCGGGCGCTCGGTGCGAGTGCACGTCGTCGCGAGCGAAGAGCTCGAGCCCGACGTGCTGCGCGCGCTCGCCAGGCCCGAGGTCACCTTGTGGCTCACCACCCGCTCCAACACGCTGCGCGAGTCCACCCTCGAGACGCTCAGGCTGTTCGGCGCCGCGTGGGTGCAGCTGCGGCCGCCGCTCACTGCCGTCGACGGCAAAGCGCTCAGCCGCGCACCCGCCGCGGGCCTGTGGTTGCCGCTCGACGAGGCGCTGAGCGCGCCGTTGTCGCGGTTTCGCGGCCGCAGGCCCCTCGCGCTCGAGGTCCGCGGCGAGCTCGACGACGCCCGGCGCGCGCTGCTGGTGGCCCAGCGGCCATCCTTCACGCGGTGGTCGCCGCCGGGCGCGGTCGACCTGCTCCAATGGAGCCAGTTCAAGGCGCTCCCCGGCCGAAAGGCCGTCGTCGTCTCGCCGGGGTTCTTGTTGCCCCGCGACTGCGCCTCACGAGACCCAGCCGAGCCGGCTGCCGAGCTGCACGTGGCCATGCTCCTGGCCGTCAGCGACGGGGTGTTTCCCTGCGGCATCGGCACCCGCGTCGAGGTGAACCCCGATGTCGAGCCGTGGCTGCTCAAGTCGCTGATCGTGCGAGACCCGTCGATCGAGCTGGTGGTGCAGGTGGGCGACGACGTTCGCAAGGTGGGCAAGGCCCGGGCGCTGCTCGAGCTGCTTGGCCGTTAGCCTCGCGGATTGCTTGACCTTCCTTGACCCGAGCGGCGAGAATCCGCGCCTCTCAAAGGGTTGAAGGAGTCGAGGCTCGGTAGCCTCGTTCGTAACGCCACGATGCCCTCGCGTACTCGCCCTTGTTTCGGGAACAGTCCCATGCGTCCACTGATTACGAGTCTCTTCCTCGTCTCCTCGTTCGCGCTCGCCCAGGCCCCAGCTGCGAAGAAAGAGGCCGTCGATGCCGAGCTGAAGAAGAAGGAAACGTCGATCGCGCCCGACAAGTCGCTCGCCGGCGACATCACGCGCAAGAAGAAGAAGGAAGAAGAGGCGCCGACCCTCTCGTACGACACCTTCCGGCTCGACGTGGAGCTGCAGGTCGCCTCGAAGCGGCGTGAGCAGATCACCGACCTGTCGAAGATCATCGAGCTGTCGACCGACAAGAAAGAGAAGCCGGGCCTGCTGTTCCGCCTCGGCGAGCTCTACTGGGAAGAGTCGAAGCACTTCTTCTTCGAGGCCAACCGCAAGGACGACGACAAGATCAAGGCGATGAACGCCAAAGACGACGCGGGCGTTCAGCGCGCCGAGGCCGAGAAGGCCGAGCTGATGGCCAAGTCGAAGGAGTTCGCCGACCTCGCCGTCGAGAAGTACTACCTCATCGTCCAGGAGTACAAAAACTACGAGCGCACCGACGAGGTCCTCTACTTCCTCGGCCTCAACCTGATGGACTCGTCGGACGAGAAGAACCAGAAGAAGGCGCTCGCCTCGTACAAGCGCCTCATCGAGAAGTACCAGAAGTCGAAGTACCTGCCCGACGCCTACCTGGCCGTCGCCGAGTTCTACTTCAACGGCTCAAAGGGCAAGCGCGACCAGCTCGAGAAGGCCCTCGAGAACTACAAGAACGCCGCGAAGTACCCCGACAACAAGGTCTACGGCTACGCGCTCTACAAGCAGGGTTGGTGTCACTTCAACATGGCCGACTACGACAAGGCCATGGACCAGTTCAAGACGGTGGTCCTCTACGCCGAGATGCAGGGCGCCGAAGAGGTCGAGGGCAAGGGCAAGTCGCGCCGCCAGGGCCTGGTGAAGGAAGCCCGCAACGACTACGTGCGCGCCTACTCGCGCGGCGGTGGCACGCCCACCGAGGCGAAGGACCGCTTCAGCAAGCTCGCCAACAAGGCCGACGACCTGCGCCTGATGATGAAGCAGCTCGCGAACCTCTATTACGAAGACGGCAAAGACCGCGAAGCCGCCGTCACCTTCGACATGCTGATCAAGGAGCGCCCCACCGCGCCCGACGCCCCCGGCTTCCAGGGGAAGATCGTCGACTGCGTCATGCGCGCCGGCAACAAGCGCCAGACCGTCACCCAGGTGCGCCGCCTCG
This sequence comes from Myxococcus sp., assembly GCA_014879945.1. Classification (GTDB taxonomy): domain Bacteria; phylum Myxococcota; class Myxococcia; order Myxococcales; family Myxococcaceae; genus Xiheimicrobium. The sequence continues at coordinate 5,094 of JACSRE010000158.1, read as the reverse complement.
TGAAGATCATGGACGACGTGCTCAAGGGCAACCCGTCGATGAACGACAAAGACAAGAAGGCCCTCGACGAGGCGCGCGAGCTTTCGGAGCGCACCATCTCGAACCTCGCGGTCAACTGGCACAACGAAGCCAAGAAGACCCGCGACGAAGAGACCTTCGGCTTCGCCAACGAGGTCTACGCCGACTACCTCACGCTCTTCCCCGAGAGCCCCAAGGCGTACGATCTGCGCTTCTTCTGGGCCGAGCTCCTCAACGACAACCTGAGCAAGTACCAGCGCGCGGCCGAGGAGTACACGCGCGTCACCCTCACCGACATCGACCGCCTCGAGAAGAAGGTCGAGGGCAGCCCCGGCAAGCCCGGCAAGTGGCTCAACAACGCCGCCTACAACTCGATCCTCGCGTGGGACTCGCTCCTCAAAGAGATGGCGACGGCCGACGGCGGCAAGTCGGCCTCGGGCGGCGGCGACCCCTCGAAGAAGGCGGCCATCCCTCCGGTGAAGCAGGCGCTGCTCGACTCGTGCGAGCGGTACCTGAAGTACGTGGAGAAGGGCGAGAAGAAGGTCGAGATCGCCTACAAGGCCGCGAAGATCTACTACGACTACAACTACCTCGACGAAGCCGTCTCGCGCTTCGCCGACATCGCGCTCAAGCACCCCGACTACAAGTTCGAGAACGGAGACCGCGCGGGCGAGATCGCCGCCAACCTCGTGCTCGACTCGTACAACATTCTCCAGGACTGGGGGAAGGTGAACGAGTGGGCCAAGAAGTTCTACGCCGAAGAGAAGCTCGCGACCGGCAAGTTCCGTGAAGATCTCGCCAAGCTGATCGAGCAGTCGTCGTTCAAGCTCATCAACCAGCTCGAGGCGAAGAACGAGTACGCCAAGGCCGCCGACGCCTACATGACCTTCGTGCAGGACTGGCCCAAGAGCGAGCTGGCCGACAAGGCGCTCTACAACGCGTCGATCGACTACTTCAACGCCAAGGCCCTCGACCGCGCCATCGAGGTGCGCAAGCAGCTCATTCAGCGCTACCCGAAGTCGCAGTACGTGCCCAAGACGCTCTACGCGCTCGCCGAGGGCTACGAGGCCGTCGCCGACTTCGACGACGCCGCCGATCACTACGAGCGGTACGCGGCCAACTACGAGAAGAGCAAGGGCCCGGCGAAGAAGGCCGCCCCCAGGGGCAAGAAAGAGGTCGCGCCGGCCGCCGAGCAGGTCTGGGAGGAGCAGAAGGCTCAGGATGCGCTCTACAACGCCGGCGTCTTCCGCGACGGGCTCGGCCAGTACAAGCAGGCGCTGAAGAACCGCGAGAAGTACCTCGAGCTGTGGCCCAAGTCGAAGGACGCCGAGGCGGTGACCAAGTCGATCATCGACCTCCATGAGAAGATGAACCTCTGGGCGAAGGCGCAGAAGCTCTACGAGGAGTACGAGAAGGACCAGATCAAGGACCCCAGCAAACTGCTCTGGGCCGAGGGGCGCATCGCCTCGATCTACGAAGAGAAGCTGAAGAACCCGACCGGCGCGCGGAAGATCTTCATTCGGGTGCTCGACTACTACGAGAAGCTCAACAAGAAGCAGAAGGACGCGCTCGACATTCAGGCCCTCGACGCCGTCGCGCGCGCCTCGTTCGTGATGAACGAAGACGACTTCAAGCGCTACTCGGCCATCAAGCTCAAGTGGACGACGCTCCAGAACATCGGAGAGCTGAAGGGCTCGATCAAGACCAAGGCCAAGGGCCTGGAAGACATTCAGAAGGCGTACACCAAGACGGTGCAGTTCAAGTCGGCCGACCCCGCCATCTGCGCGCTGGCCCGCATCGGCCTGGCCTACGATCAGTTCGCCGAGGCGCTCGCCAACCCGCCAGTGCCCAAGGGCATCCCCGAGGAGCTGCTGTTCGAGGTGAAGACCCAGTTCAACCAGGAGGCGATGCCGATTCGTGAGAAGGCGGCCGAGGCGTTCGCGGCCACCGTGCAGAAGAGCCAGGAGCTCGACGTCTTCAACCCGTGCTCCGCCAAGGCGCTCGAGCTGCTGCGCACCAGGTACAAGCCCGAGCAGTTCCCCAAGATGGCCGAAGAGACGTTCGAGCTGAAGCCCGAAGAGGGCGCCAGGCTCAGCGCCATCGGGCAGGGGCTGCTCACCTCGATTCAGCCCATTCCGACCATCTCGGCCGAGAGCGCCGCCGAGCTGAAGAACAACACCTCGGGCGTTGGGAAGAACGTGGTCGACGCGCGGCCCCGCGGTGAAGACCCCGACACGCTCCCCCCGCCCAGGTCAGAGCCGAAGCCTGAGCCGAAGGCCGAGAAGCCCAGGGCGACGACCGCCACCAACAAGCCCGCGGCGCCCGCGCCCACGAAGCCCAGGAACGACGACGAGCCGGAGGACACGCTGTGAGCGCCCCCTTGACGAAGTTGATGGTCCGCGGCGCCGTCGCCGCGTTGGTCGCCCTGGCGGCCCCCGCCTGCAAGACGACCGAGGCCGGCGCCGACGTTCGCGTCGACGGCCCGAAGGTGCGCTCTGGAGGCGGCGCCGCGCGCGCCGACGACGCGCCGCAGATCTCGAGCAAGGCGAAGCTGATGTTCGAAGACGCTGTGAAGGCCTTCGAGACCCAGAAGAAGACGGGCCAGTACGACTGGGCCACCCTCGAGAAGAAGTTCCGTAGCGCGGCCGACGCCGACGACAACCTCGCCGAGGCCACCTACAACCTGGGCGTCATCGCCGAGCGCCAGGGCAAGACGAAGGACGCGGTGGCCTTCTACAAAGAGGCGCTCGCGAAGAAGCCCACCCTCCGGCAGGCCGCCGAGAACCTCGCGGTGATCGCCCAGAACCAGGGCGACGAGAAGGGCGCCGTCGCCATCTACGAGAACATCCTCGCGACGTACCCCGACGACGCCGGGAGCCGCGCGCGGCTGGCCGAGATCCACCGACGCCGTGGTGAGAGCGGCCGCGCCCTCGAGCTGGCCAAGGAGGCGCTCTTCCGCGACCCGCGCACGCTGCAGGCCTACAAGACGATGATGCAGGTGCACTACGAGCAGAAGCAGTACTCGTTGGCCCGGCTCATCGCGCTGCGCGCGACCAAGATCGAAGAGAACGACCCCGAGATCTACTACACGCTCGGGTTGCTCAACCTCGCCGAGAAGGAGCCGGTGAAGGCCCGCGTGCAGTTCAAGCGCGCGGTGGAGGCCCGCAACGACTTCCTGCCCGCGCACTACCAGCTCGCCAAGATGGCCTTCGATCAAGAGGACTACGGCAGCGCCGAGGAGCACGTGCGCCGCATCCTCCAGGCCAACGGGAACAACGCCGAGGCGCTGGTGAACCTCGGCGTCGCCTACAAGGGCATGGGGCAGATCGACAAGGCGCTCCAGGCGTACGACGCGGCCCAGAAGCTCAACCCCAACCTCCCCGCGCTCTACCTGAACCGCGGCATCATCATCGGCCTCAAGGGCGACCCCGAGAAGGCGCTGACCTACTACAAGCAGTTCGTTCAGCTCTCGGGCGGTGAGACCTCGGTCAACGCGAACCACCAGGTCTTCGAGCTCATCAAGGAGCAAGAGGCCGCCATCGCGACCCGCGAAGAGATGAAGAAGGCGGAAGAAGAAGCCAAGAAGATGGAAGAAGAGATGAAGAAGGCCGAGGCCGCCGCCAAGGAAGAAGAGCGCAAGCAGAAGGAAGAGGAGTTCAAGAAGCAGCAAGACGCGGCGAAGGGCAAGGCCGCCGCCGACGCGCTCAAGGACGAGGCGAAGCCCGCCGACGGCAAAGCGGAGCCCAAGAAGGAGGAGGCGCCGAAGGCCGCGCCGCCGCCGCCCGCCAGGCCCGCGCCGGCCCCCGAGGCGAAGAAGGAAGCGCCCCGGAAAGAAGAGCCGAAGAAGCCCGCGTCCGACGAGCCGAGCGACGGGCTCTGAGCTCCAGTCCACGCGGAACGTCACCGTCAGGCCAGGCGTCGAAGGCGTCGTCCCCCGAAAGGAACGCCTCCATGCGCCTGGCCTTCGTGTTGGTCGTCTGTTTCGCTGCCTCCTCCGCGCTGGCCCAGGCCGACCGGGCCCCGCCCAAAGTGCCGGTGCAGCACGTCGACTTCAGCACCGGGAGTTCGGTCAGCGGCTCCGTCGAGGCCCCGGTCGTCGAGTTCACCGTGCTGCCCGAGCGCCCCCGCTTCAAGCGCCTGATTCAGCTGCGCGGCTCGTTCGCCAACGAGCTCCACCGCTCGGTCGATGCCATGCGGTGAAGGTCCATGGTGCCCACGGTGGTGGTCACACCTGCTCTCACTGTGTGCGATGCAAGAAACGGATGCAGGAGGTTTGCGGACACCTCGAGAGTGGTAGGGTCTGCGCTGCAAAGGGTGTCAGGAGGTTCCATGTCGAAGCACCTGTGGGTCGTCATCGCAGCCGCGCTGCTGGCGACGTCTTCGTTCGCTCAGGACAAGAAGGGCGACGGCAACGTCACGTACAACAAGAAGACCGAGTACAGCTTCGAAGACGACACGATCGAGGGCGACCTCACCAAGCCTGACGGCGAGTACGTCGAAGCCCGCAAGAAGGTGAAGCACTCGAACCTCATCAAGATCCGCGAAGAGTTCAAAGACAAGGTGATGCAGTCGGTCGGCGAACTCTGAACCCCGGCGGAACCTCGTCTGCGCGCCGGTGTCGGAGCGCATGCCGGTTCGAGAACGCCCTCGTAACTGTTTCCTGGAGGCACCTGTGCCTGTCCCGTTGACGCTCAAGGTTTTCAAGGGCGAGCAGTTGATCTCGTCGAAGGACTTCGATCGCGATCTGATCAAGATCGGCCGGCTCGCGTCGGCCCACCTCACCATCGATGACGAGAAGGTCGCGCGCATTCACGCCGTCATCGACGTCGCGCCAGACGGGGCCTTGTCGGTCACCGACATGGGCACCGTCGAGGGCACCATGCTCAACGGCAAGCGGGTGATGAAGAGCCCGCTCACCTTCGGAGACGCCATTCAGGTCGGAGGCACCACCATTCGCATCGAGAAGGCAGGCGCAGCGCCGGCCATCGCGCCCACCATCGCCCCCGTCGCCGACGCCGCCGCCACCCAGCCGTTCGTCGCCACCGTCGCGGCCCCCCAGGCCGTCGCCGCCCCCCT
>JACSRE010000380.1 GCA_014879945.1 Myxococcus sp. | reverse complement strand
TTCTTCCGCGAGTCGCGCTTCTTCCGCGAGTCGCGCTTCTTCCGCGAGTCGCGCTTCTTCCGCGAGTCGGGCTTCTTCCGCGAGTCGGGCTTCTTCCGCGCGCCGCGCCTCCTCCGCCAGCCGAGCCTCTTCCGCGAGTCGCGCCTCTTCCGCGAGTCGCGCCTCTTCCGCGAGTCGCGCTTCTTCCGCGAGTCGCGCCTCCTCCGCCAGCCGAGCCTCTTCGGCGAGCCGTGCTTCTTCCTCGGCCTTCCGTCGCTCCTCGGCGATGCGCGCGGCCTCTTCTTCTTCGCGACGACGCTCCTCGGCGATGCGGGCCTCTTCTTCACGGCGACGCCACTCTTCTGCGGGCACCCAGTCGAGCGCGCCTGAGCGCAGGAGGACCTCGAGGAGGGGGCGCTGCGCTGGCGGCAACGAGGCCCCCGGCACGAAGGTCGTCCACCCCGCGACCAGGGCGCGCTCCTCGTCGGACAAGAAGTCGTTGGCGCGCGCGAGATCCTTCACCCGCACCCACGGCGCCTCGTCGCGCGGCCCGGCCGCCACCTCGAAGGCCAGCCGGGCTACCGCGGCACCCGGCACCTGGGCCTCTCCGTCGACGGCCATCGCCTCGAAGCGCGCGCCTTCGGCCGTCGCGGCCACCTGCCGAACCGACGCCAGCAACCGCGCGGAGCGCTCCTCTGCCTCGGTCAAGCCCAGCTCTTCGAACGTCTCGGGGTCGGTCTGCGCCACCTCACCGCGGGCCCAGAGCGCGTCGAGCTGGGTCAACCCCAGGCGCTTCGACCGCAGCAGCCCCTGGAGCGGGGCCGCGATGCCGAACTGCCCATCGACGTCGACGAGGTCGCCCTTCGCGAAGAGGAGCCGCGTCTCACGGCCACGGTGACTGCACGTGACGGCGCCCGTCACCTTGTGTGCGTGGGCGTCGAAGAGGGCCTCGGCTACCTGCGTGTTCGGCATCGCCGGCGCAGTCTACCCATGGATCTGCCGCAACGCCTCGTAGGCGGCGATTCCAACCGAGGTGGACAGGTTCAGGCCCCGGCGGTCATCGAGCATGGGAATGGTGAGGCGCGCGCCGTCGGGCCCGTTGAGCACCTCGTCGGGCAGGCCGGTGGGCTCGGCGCCGAACACCAGGTGGTCACCCGGCGCGAAGCGGGTCTGCCACAGCCCTGTTCCACCCAGGCCGGTGAAGAGGAAGCGGCGCGCGCCGGCGGTGTCGGCGACGTAGGCGCTCCACGAGGGGTAGAGCTTGAGGAACACCTTGTCCCAATAGTCGAGGCCGGCGCGGCGCAGCTGCTTGTCGTCGATGGAGAAGCCCAGGGGCTCGATCAACACCAGCTTGCAGCCGGTGCAGGCGCACAGGCGGGCCACGTTGCCGGTGTTGGGAGGAATCTGCGGAGAAACGAGCACCAGCGTCAGCGGGTTCTCTTGTGGCGTGAGGGTCGGGTTAAGGTGCACGGACGTGACGCGCTTTCAGGTGAAGAACGCCACCCGCAACACGCTGCTGGCTGACGAGGCCGAAGAGGCCGACTCGTTCATGCGGCGGTTCAAGGGGCTGATGGGGGTGAGCGACTTCCCGATGGGGCGCGGGCTGCACATCGTGCCGTGCACCTCGATCCACACCTTCTTCATGAAGATCGCCATCGACGCTTTGTTCCTCGACCGCGACGGGGTGGTCGTCGAGGTCTACCACGCGCTCAAGCCCTGGCGCATGAGCCGCTTGCACCCGTCGGCGCGAAGTGTGCTGGAGCTTCCTGCCGGAACTGCACTTTCCAGTGGAACCGCGGCCGGGGATCGGGTCCTCTTCTCTCCCCGCGCTGGCTGACAGCGCTTGTCGCATGGGTGCCGATTTGCTTTCTTCTCCAACGCTTCAACACGTGCCCCGTCAACACATGCGCATCGAGGTCAGCGGCCAAAGCCACGTCGGAATGAAGCGCAACCACAACGAGGACAACTACGTCCTCGTTCCAGAGGAGCGCCTCTTCGTCGTGGCCGATGGAATGGGTGGTCACTCGTCGGGCGAGGTCGCCTCGAAGATCGCCGTCGAAGAGATGCAGGAGTTCTTCCGCATGACCGGCCAGGACCAGGACATCACCTGGCCCTACAAGATGGACAAGGCGCGGAACTACGACGAGAACCGGCTGGCCACGGGCGTGAAGCTGGCCAACATGCGCATCTTCGAGAAGGCCAGCGCCGAGACGAAGTACAAGGGCATGGGCACCACCATCGTCGGCGTGTACTTCGCGCGCGACAACGAGGTGTGCGTCGCCCACGTCGGTGACAGCCGCGTCTACTTCTTCCGCGACGGCGTGCTCAAGCAGGTCACCGAAGACCACTCGCTGCTCAACGACTACCTCAAGGCCAAGAAGCTCACGCCCGAAGAGATCGAGGCCTTCCCCCACAAGAACGTCATCGTGCGCGCCCTCGGCATGAAGGACAACGTGGTGGTCGACGTGTCGCGCGTCGAGCCCAAAGACGGCGACATCTTCCTGCTCTGCTCCGACGGCCTCTCGGGCATGGTGCCGGACCCGCAGATTCAGCAGGTGCTCCAGAACCAGCCCGACCTCGAGAAGGCGTGCAGCCAGCTCATCGATCTCGCGAACGCCAACGGCGGCAACGACAACGTCACCTGCGTGCTGGCGCGGTTCCGTCACTGACCGCGGCCGTGCCGTCTGCCTGCGTGGAGGGCCGCGCGCCCTCCAGCGCCACCTCGGCGCTTCACGTCAGCGCGACACGAACACCGCGCGGCCCGAGGATGACGTCTTCGTAGAGCCGGCCGCCCTCGATCTCAGCGCCGTCGAGCACCGCCACGCGGTTGAGGTGGGCCCCGTCTCCGACCTTCACGTCGTTGCCGAGCGACACGCCCGAGCCGATGCGCACGTTCTTGCCGAGCGACACGTTCTCGCCGAACCACGCCGGCCCGGCGACGCGGGCGTCACCCAGGCGGGCCGTCGGGTGCGACCAGTCAGAGAGGCCGTGGCGGAGCATGCCCGAGAACGGAGAGGCCTCTCCGAAGCGCACCAGCGGCACCTGCCCGAAGAGCACGTCGCGGTGGGTGGCGGCGTAGCGCTGCGGCGTGCCCAGGTCGGACCAGTACACGTCGGACTCGGCGACGACGTGGCCGCGCACGGTGCCGCCGGCCTCGATCAGCTTCACGTAGACGTCGTGGTTGATGTCGATGGGGCCGGTGGGCGCCATGAAGTCGAACACCCTCGGCGACAGCACGTGCACGCCGGTGAAGTGCCAGCCCGACAGGCGGTCGCCGCCCGGCCCCTTGCCCGCGATGCGGCGCACCGCGCGCGCCTCGTCGAGCTCGACCGCGTTGTACGTCTCACCCTCGGGCATGGGGAGCAGCACCATGGTGGCGTCGGCGCCGCTGGCCTCGTGCGCCTCGACGATGGGCGCGAGGTCGACGGCGAAGAGCACGTCGCCGTTGAGCACCACCGAGGTGCCGCCCGACAAGAAGTCCTTCAGGCCCCGAATGCCGCCGCCGGTGCCCTGAATCTCGCCGGCCTCGTGCGCGACGGTGAGCGACAGGCCGACGCGCCGGCACTCCGACTGCGCGACCGCCTCCATCACCTCGGGCAGGTGGTGGGTGTTGATGCCCACCTCGGTGACGCCCAGCTGGCGCAGCGAGGCGAGCGCGTAGCGCAGCAGCGGCCGGCCGAAGAAGGGCATCGCCGGCTTGGGCCACAGCGTCGTCAGCGGCCTCAGCCGCGTTCCCAGGCCTGCGCACAGCACCATGGCGCGCATGCGGTCAGCCGAGCTCCGGCACGTACTTCGCGACGAGGCGCCGCAGATCGTTCAGCTCGGGCTGGGCGTCGAGCGCGGCCTTCACGTACCGCAGCGACGCGGGGATGCTGACGAGGAAGCCGGGGTTGCCCTTGACGCGGTTGATGAACTCGAAGCGGCCGGCGTCCTTCAGCTTGCGCTGCACCGTGAGCAGGTCGAAGAACTGCTTGAAGGGCTTCGGCGCGATGCGCTCGCCGGTCTCTCTCTCGAAGGCCGCGAGGTACGCGTCGAGCATGGCGTCGACGAACGGGCGGTCGAGCTCGACGTAGCTGTCACGCAGCAGCGCGACCAGGTCGTACTGCCGGGGCCCCTGCAGCGCGTCCTGGAAGTCGATGACGACCAGCTCGCCGTTCTTCACCATCAGGTTCCTCGACTGGTAGTCGCGGTGGGTGAAGCCACGAGGCGCGGCGGCGAGCTGCCTGGCGATGCGCTGGAAGATGGCGTCGAGCTCGGCGCGCTCTTCGGCCGAGGGCTTCTGCCCGCTCCACGCCTCGAGCCCCCACTCGCGGAAGTGGTGGAGCTCCCAGTCGTAGAGGTCGACGTCGAAGGCGCGGGTGAAGGCCAGGCACGACGGGTCGGGCTGCTGCTCGGCGCGGGCGCGCAGGGTCGCGAGCAGCTCGACGGCCTTGCGGTACCACCGCTCCTTGTCGCCCTTGAGGATGGCCTGCTCGAAGGTCTCGTCGGTGAGGTCCTCGAGCACCATCATGCCGGCGGGCTCGTCGTAGCGGAGGATCTGCGGCACCCGAACGCCCAGCTTCGTGAGGTAGCGGTGCACGTTGACGAAGGGCAGCTCGGTGGGCGCGTCGCCCTTCGAGGCCTCTTCGCTCTTCTTCGCCGCGTCGGGCGGCATCACCATGAGCACCCACGACTCGGGCGGCGTGCCGACGCGGTAGTAGCTGCGGTTCGAGGCGTCGCCCTTGAGCTTGAGCACCGGGGCCTGGCCGATGGAGCGGCCGGTCGCCTGCTCCACCTGCGCGATGAGGCTCTTGTCGAGATCCATGAAGCGGGTGCTTACCGCTCCCGGCGCAGGGGCAGGAGTTCAAACGACAACGCCAGCATGGTGGGAAACCGGCCGGCCTTCTCGGGAATGGCGGCGAGCGACGCGTCGGTGAAGCCATGGGTGGCGACGACCACCACGACGGGCTCCTGCGACTCGTCTCGTCCCGGGCCCACGCGCAGGATGCCGGCCTTGCCGAACAGCCGCGAGATGACCTCTTCGACGGCGGCGGCGAGCTCGGGGTCGTCCTGGTCTTCGGAGTGCCCCTCGCGGTTCCAATCTTCCTGAAAGAGCACGCCCTGCTCCTTCGCCTCCCGCAGCAGCGCGAAGGCGTCGGGCGGGCGATCGGGCCGCAGAATGGAGCCCCCCAGCCGGGTCTGGACGGCGCCCACGGCCGAGAGGCTGGCGAAGCTGCCCGAGGTGACGGCGGTGGCGCGCGGGTCGGTCTTCTCGAAGCCGTCGCGAATGGACTTCTTGATGGGCGCCTGGGGCCGCGCCGGCTGCGCCTTCGTCGGCAGTTGCGGCCGCTGGCCCGCCTTCTGGGCGCCGGGCTTGGCGCCGAAGACCCGGGCGAAGAAGCCGCTGGGCTTCTCTTCGCGCTCGGCCTGCTCGCGAGTGTCGGCGTGCGCTTCTCTGGCCTCTTTGGCGCCGTCCTGCTCGGCGTGCGCCATGGCGTGGGCGAGGGCCTCCATGTTGTGGGCGCCGGTGTCTTCTGCGGCCGCCTTCTGGGCGTCGAGGTGGGTGGGCTCGCTGTTGAGCGAGTCCTCCGACTGGCCGCTCTTGAGCTTCTGCTCCTTCTGCACAGGCGGGCGGTTGCTGGGGCGTCGCACCCGGTTCTGCGCCGACGGCGGCTGCGGCGCCCGGGTGGGTACGCGCGATGGAGGTACGCGAGTCACTTGTGCGGCTATGGTAGCGCACTTCCATGGCTGACTACGCCAAGCGTGACTACGGCCGGTGCCCGTGCGGTGGGGCCTACGACAACCGTTCGGTCGAGGTGCGGTTGACGGTGAACGGCAAGGTGGTGGTGCTGACCGACGTGCCGCAGGGGGCCTGCCCGAACTGCGGGTCGCGCGTCTACAAGGCCGAGGTGCTCGAGCGCATCGAGACGCTGATGAAGGGCACCAAGGTGAAGAAGGCGATGTAGCCGCGATGGAGCGAAGGACCGCGACGCCACCCGAGTGGAAAAGCCGCAAGAGTGGTGCCCAGAAGCCTGGGCGACCGGGAGTCGAACCCGAACGTCACGAGGACGTTGAACCAGAGCGTGTGGGGCCTGTCCGGCCGGGTGGCGTCGCACGGCTTCAGACCCACTGGCCTGCGCTGGCCTGACGGCAGAAGGCCCCTGGCCGACCTCGTCTCCCGCGGCCCGCCGTGGTGGGCGCCCGGCTACCGCGGGAAGTAGAGCGCCCACGCCGCGATCGCGAGGATCAGCGCGATGGTCAGCTGAATCGGCCGGTCACCCAGCAGCACCCGCTCCGGCGCGCCGCCCTGCCCCCGCTTGTGCACCAGGAACAGGTACCGGAACACGCCGTACACCACCGCCGGCACCGTGAACTTGAGCCGATCGGACCCGACGCGCGCGACCGTCTCGGCCGACACCGAGTACAGGCCATACGCCAGCACCGTGCAGGCCGCCGCGATGCTCATCATCTGGTCGAGCATCGGCACGGTGTAGTCGGCCAGGTTGGCCCGATGTGCCGCCGCCTCTTCGAGCGACGACAGCTCGGCGCGGCGCTTGGCGAAGCCCAGGAAGAGCGCGCCCAGCAACGTGCAGAGGAACAGCCAGTTCGACACCTCGACGTTGATCGACACGGCTCCAGCGACGACGCGAAGGATGAACCCCAGCGCGATGGCCATCACGTCGAGCAGCACCATGTGCTTGAGCCCGCCCGTGTAGAGCACCTGCAGCAACAGGTACCCGCCCAGCACGCCGACGAACGAGGTGCCCAGCCACCACCCGAGGCCGGCGGCGCCCGCCCAGCACAGCACCACCAGCAGCACGGCCGAGCCCAGGCCCAGGTGCCCCGCCGCGATCGGCCGGCGCCGCTTCTCGGGGTGCAGGCGGTCCTTCTCGCGGTCGACCCAGTCGTTGACGACGTAGACCCCGCTGGCGAGCAGGCTGAACGCGACGACGGCCACCAGCGCCTTGATGACGAGCCCGCCTTCGCTCGCCGACTTCGCGAACAACAGCGGCGCCAGCAAGACGCCGTTCTTCGTCCACTGCTTGGGCCGCAGCGCCTTGAGCGCGGCGACGGGCCACAGCGGGGCTGAGGTCGTCACCGCGTCCATCACTTACGGCCGGCCGATGCCGTAGTAGGTGAAGCCCGCCTCACGCAGCTTCGCCGGCGAGTAGATGTTGCGGCCGTCGAAGATCACCGGCTGCTTCATCAGCGTCATCATGCGGTCGAAGTCCACGTTTCGAAACTCGTTCCACTCGGTCACCACGAAGAGGGCGTCGACGCCCTCGAGGGCGTCGTAGGGGCGCTCCACGTACTGGCAGCGGTCCTTCAGCGCGCGCCGGGCGGTGTCGGTGGCCACCGGGTCGAAGGCCTTCACCTTCGCGCCCTTGCCCGTCAGCCCCTCGATGATCTCGATCGACGGCGCCTCGCGCATGTCGTCGGTCTTCGGCTTGAACGCCAGGCCCCACACCGCGAACGTCTTGCCGTCTACCGAGCCGCCGAAGTGCTTGAGCGCCTTGTTCACCAACAGCTTCTTCTGCTTCTCGTTGGTGCGCTCGACGGCCCGGAGCAGGTCGAACTCGATGCCGTACTCCCGCGCCGTGGTGACCAGCGCCTTCACGTCTTTGGGGAAGCAGCTGCCGCCGTAGCCCACGCCGGGGAAGAGGAAGGGGTAGCCGATGCGCTTGTCGGCGCCCATGCCCTTGCGCACCTGATCGACGTCGGCGCCCACCTTGTCGCAGACCGCCGCGATGTCGTTCATGAACGAGATGCGCGTCGCGAGCATGGCGTTGGCCGCGTACTTGGTGAGCTCGGCCGACCGCGTGTCCATGTAGATGATGGGGTGCTCGGTGCGCACGAAGGGCGCGTACAGCTCGCCCATCACGTCGCGCGCCTTGTCGGTGTCGGCCCCGATCACCACGCGGTCGGGCTTCAAGAAGTCGTCGATGGCCGCGCCCTCTTTGAGGAACTCGGGGTTCGAGACCACGTCGAACGGGTGCTTGGTCTCGCCGGCGATGGCCGCGCGCACCTTGTCGGCGGTGCCCACCGGCACGGTGCTCTTGTCGACGATGACGGTGTACTGGGTGATGGCGCGGCCGATCTCTCTGGCGGCGGCGATCACGTACTGCAGGTCGGCCTCACCCGACTCGCCCTCGGGCGTGCCGACGGCGATGAACACCACCTGCGCGGGCGCCACCGACTTCTTCAGGTCGGTCGAGAAGGTCAGGCGCTGCTCACGCACGTTCTTCTCGACGAGCTCGCTCAGGCCCGGCTCGTAGATGGGGATCTCGCCGCGCTTGAGCATGTCGATCTTCCGCTCGTCGATGTCCACACACACGACGTCGTTGCCCGAGTCCGCGAAGCAGGTGCCTGCGACGAGTCCGACGTACCCCGATCCGATCACGGCGATGCGCATGACCGGGGCTCCTAGCGCAAAGGCCCGCGCGTTGTCTTCACCCGCCAGCCAGCAGGGTGCGCAGGGCCTCTTCGCCTCGGAACTCGTCGGTGCGACCGACCTCTGACAGCGGCGCCACCACCAGCCGGTTCAGCACCTCTCGCGCCGGCAGCGACAGCGCGGGCCGCAAGCGCGCGACGGCCGCCTCGGTCTCGGGGAACAGGCGCTCCACCACGCCGAGGGCCGCCCACAACGCGCGCTCGACGCCGAACTGCTTCGCGCGCTCCAGCACCACCTCGGCCTTCGGCTCCCGCGAGTAGTCGCCGCCCATCGACGGCGCGCCCAGCACCAGCTCCCGCAGATCGAGGAACTCGAGCATCGGCACGTCGAAGCCGGCCCGCGACATGAGCGTGACGTGGGTGAGGAGCGCGTCTTCGAGGTCCAGCCGCAGCATCGAGGGGCCGTACACCTTCAGCCTGAGAGCGCGCGCGATCATCGCCTGATCGTGCGCCGGGTCCTTCATCAGGGTGCCGTGGACGTAGAGGGTGGTGCGGCTGTCACTGAGCACGCGCTCGCCCGACGGCGCGGGCGCGTCGGCGGCGGCCTTGAACTCGGCGCGGCGCAGCCAGCTGACGAACGGGTCGACGTCGCCGGGCGGCACCAGCAGGCGAACGTCGATCACCGGCCGCCACGCGATGTGCGGGTACAGGCACTCGGCGAACGAGGCGGCGCCCACCAGCACGATGCGCCGGCCCTCGAGCTCGTCAACGGCGCGCTTGAAGTTGACCAGCTTCATCACGTTGTCGTTGGCGCTGCCCTGGTAGATCGACAGCAGCCGATCGCGCGCCCACTGCGGGGCGCCGCACAGGCCGAGCCGGTACTCGAGGTTGTAGGCCGCCAGCGGCGCCAGGCCCTGACCGATGGCCCAGTCCACGTAGGGCTCCCAGGGCGCGTCCTTCAGGTCGACCCGCTTCGGTGAGAACGCGGAGAGCACACGAAACAGATCGAGCAGCGAGGTCGCCATGGCGCCTCTCTGTGCCCGGGCCCCGCGAAGTGCAAGCGCCGTTCAGCGCAAGCGGGCGGGGCGCCGGAGCCCCAGCCGGGCCATGCGGTAGACGACGGTGCGGCGCGGAAGGCCGAGGCGGGTGGCGGCGGCGGTGACGTTCCACCGGGTGCGCGCCAGGGCCTCGAGGAGCAGATCGCGCTCGGCCTCTTTCAGCGCGCCGCGCAGGTTCGACCTCGGGCCGGCGGCCGAGAGCCGGGTCGGCAACGCGTCGGAGCCCACCTCGTCACGCACCGCCGCGCGCGCGGCCCGGAGCATCACGGTGCGCAGCTCCCGCACCTGCCCCGGCCACGCATAGGCCGACAACAGCCGCCTGGCGTCGGCGCCCAGGGCCAACCGGGGGCGGGCCAGCGCCGCGCGCGCCTCACGGAGGAAGGCGTCGGCCAGGGCCAGCACGTCGAGCGGCCGCTCGGCGAGGGCCGGCACCTCGAGCACCTGGGTGGTGGCGGGGTCGAAGCGCTCCCGGCTGGTGGCCGTCACGACGATCAGCCGCCGGCGGTCCTTCGCCAGCTCGAGCACCGGCTTGAGGGCGTCGTCGGTCCACCCCTCGGCGTCGCGCAGCAACACCGCCGCCGGCCTGCCGTCGAGCGGCCGCTGCGTGGAGACCTCCACCGGCTCGAGCCCCCGCGCCCGGAACA
The DNA here is from genome assembly GCA_014879945.1 of Myxococcus sp. Classification (GTDB taxonomy): domain Bacteria; phylum Myxococcota; class Myxococcia; order Myxococcales; family Myxococcaceae; genus Xiheimicrobium. Next base: position 2,354 of record JACSRE010000380.1, on the reverse strand, counting down.
GCGCGCGCGCCAACGTTCCCCGGCCCGAGCCTCTTGGCCCGACGATCGCCACCGCCCCCGGCTTGTCGCCGAAGTCATCGAGCAGCGCGTGCAGCCGCACCATCGAGGGGTCGGCGATGGTGGGCTCCTCGGGCGCGAGGGGAATCGAGAGCAGCCGGCAGAAGGCGGCCTCCATCAAGGCGTCGCCGGTGTGGCCGTCACGCGGCGCCTGGGCCGAGGCGGTCTTCGCGCGCGGGCCCGCCACCTGGGGCACCGCCTCGAGCAGCGCGGCCAGGGCCGCGGCCTCGAGCTCTGGCACCACGCCGCCGATCAGATCGTCGGCCACCTCGCCCCACGCAGCGACGGCGCCCGCCTGCTCGACGGCGTCGACGACGCGCCGGGTGAGCGCCTGGCGGGCCGCGACGTTCAAGCCCGCGGTCGACACCAGCACGAAGCCGAGGGCGCGCGCGCCGCTGGAGCGTCGCACCTCTTCCTCGAGCCGCGCGCTCAGCTCGTCCTCCGTCGCCAGGCGCAGCGCCGGCGCCTCGGGGCCCCCGAGGGACATCACGATCAGCCGGCTGTCACCCAGGGCGATCTCGTCACCGGGAGACAGGGGCATGGGCGCCTCGCAGGGCACGTCGTTCACCAGCACGCCCGAGGTGCCGCCCAGCGGGTCGAGCAGCGGCCGGTCGTTCACCACGCGAATCGAGAGGTGGCGCTCGTCGACGCGGGGGTCTCTCAGCTCGAGCCCCGAGCCCCGCGCGCGCCCGACGATCAGCGGTCTGCCCGTCGGCAGGTCGACCGGCGCGACCCGCTGCTGTGACACCACCAGGACCGCCCATCGAGGCATGACCGCGGAACCTACACCCTCTCGTCGCGCGGCTGCGGGGGCTGGCCCGCCGTCGGCGCGGCGCCCGCGCGAGGACCCGTGTGGTAGCGGCGATCGAGCTCCGTCCAGTCGATGACGACGTCGCCGCCCTTGGCGCGGTGCTGCTCCTCCCAGCCGCGCAGCAGCTCGAGGATGGAGTGATCGATGGTGTCGAGCTGCGCGAAGGTGACGCAGATGCGACGGTCGGCGGGGATGGCGTTGAGCGCATCGGACAGATCCGACAGCCGCAGGAACGTCGCCGCGCCCCGCAGGGTCAGCTCGGTGACGCGCGCCTCGGGGTGATCGACGACGGTGATGTCGAGCGCCGAGAGCCGCATCAGCAACCGGAGCACCGCGACCGACAGGCCCACCAGCACGCCCTTGAGCAGGTCGGTCGCGACGATGGCGCCCAGGGTCAGGAAGTACGTCGCCAGCTCGGCGTTGCCGTACCGCTTGAGCTCCTTGATGCGGGCCGGGTTGACCAGCTTGTAGCCGGTGTACACCAGCACCGCCGCGAGGCTCGAGACGGGGATCAGGCGGAGCACGCCGGGGAGCACCACCACCAGCGTGAGGATCCACGCGCCGTGGAGCATGGCCGAGAGCCGCGTCTTCGCGCCCGCCTCGACGTTCGCGGTGGACCGCACGATGACGCCGGTCATCGGGAGCGCCCCCAGCAACCCGCAGAGCGCGTTCCCCACCCCCTGCCCCAACAGCTCGCGGTCGTAGTCGGTGCGGGGGCCCTGGTGCATTCGGTCGACCGCCGACGCGCACAGGAGCGTCTCGGCGCTCGCCACCACCGCGAGCCCGATGGCCGCGAGCCAGATGGCCGGCGAGGTCAGCGAGCCCACGAACGACCCATCAGGCAGCGTCGCGGCCCCGAAGAGGCTGTCGGGCACCTTCACGTAGCCGACGGGGAAGCTGAAGAGGTTGGCGATCACCGCCGCGAGCACCACGCCGACCAACGCAGACGGAACCGCCTTCAAGCGCCGGGGCGCGAACTTCGTCCACCCCAGGAGCGTGATGATGGTGAGCGCGCCCAGCAGCGCCGCCTCGCCGTGGCTGTGGTCGTCGCTGGGAACGACGACCTTCCAGATCGCCTCGGGGATCGCGATGACGTTGGCCAGCCCGCCGCCTCGCGGCTTGTCGTCGAGCATCACGTGAAACTGGCTCGAGAAGATGAGCACCCCGATGCCGCCGAGCATGCCGTGAATGACCGAGGGTGGAACGGCCCGAAACCAGCGCCCGCCCTTCGCCAGGCCCGCGGCGACCTGGAGGAGCCCCGCGGCGAAGACGATGACCCCCAGGGCGGCGAGGCCGTGCGCCTGAATCAGCTCCCAGACGATGACCGACAGGCCGGCGGCGGGCCCGCTGACCTGCAGCGGCGAGCCCTGAAGGGCGCCCACCACCAGGCCCCCGACGATGCCGGTGATCAGCCCCGCGGCCGGCGAGTGGCCCGACGCGATGGCCACGCCCATGCACAGGGGGAGCGCGACGAGGAACACCACCA
>JACSRE010000201.1 GCA_014879945.1 Myxococcus sp. | reverse complement strand
TGCGGGCGTCGTCGTCGATGCGGGCGTCGTCGTCGATGCGGGCGTCGTCGTCGATGCGGGCGTCGTCGTGGATGCGGGCGTCGTGGATGCGGGCGTCGTCGATGCGGGCGTCGTCGATGCGGGCGTCGTGGATGCGGGCGTCGTCGATGCGGGAGTCGTCGATGCGGGCGTCGTGGATGCGGGGGGCGTCGATGCGGGGGTCGTCGATGCGGGAGTCGTCGATGCGGGAGTCGTCGATGCGGGAGTCGTGGATGCGGGGGTCGTGGATGCTGGGGTCGTGGATGCGGGGGTCGTCGATGCGGGGGTCGTCGATGCGGGTGTCGTCGACGGTGGCCCGAGGACCGACGCTGGCCTGGTGACGCGCATCGCGCTCGACCCCTTCTCGGACAACACCGGCAGCGCTCACGTCGTCTTCATGTACGGCTTCGTCCACGTCGGGCCGAACGAATCAGGCGCCTCCATCGCCCGCTTCGCGGCCACCGGACAGTTCAGCCAGGTCCTCCCCTTCTCGGTGGCGAAGGACCTCAGCGGAACCAACACCATGTCGAACACGCAGCCCGGGCCGTTCACGCGGTTGGGCAACTCCGGCTGCTCGGCCAACACCACCTGCGGGCCGGACAACGAGGACCACCGCGTCTTCATGTTCGGCGGCGACCTCGGAGGAAACCCGACCCTCGCGTTCGGCCCGTCGAGAGCCGGTGGCGCGCTGAGGTACGCCTACACGGGGGTGCCGGGGCTCACCACCGCGCCGCTGGCGTGGGCAGACCTCGCTGGCTGCATTCCAGGCGGGACGACCGCGTACACCGCCGGGCTGTCGTTCAAGGGCCGCCTCTACTTCGGCCTCTCGAACAACACCACGCAGCGGCCAGGCCTGGTGATGTTGGCGACCCGGCCCTCCATGCCCGGCCTCGACGCGGTGCCGCTGCTCGACTGTCACAACCTCGAGGCGCGGCTGATGCCCGGGCTCGCCGGCGCCGCGCCCAACCGCATCGACAGCATCGGCGCCTTCAACGACCGCCTCTACGTGGCCAACGGCGACGCGTGGTACCGCAGCACCACCGACAACCCGCGCTCCTACGCCTCGTACCCCGGTGACTGGCTGCGGGTGACGCCGAGCGCCGCGGCGTACGGCGCCCGGGCGTCGAAGACGAGCATCAAGGACGTCAGCTTCGGCCCCTCGGACCTCGCCGTGCCGCACTTCGCTGCCTTCGGAGGCCGCTTCTTCGCCGGCCGAAACACCACCGCCGGGCCGCAGCTGTGGTCGTGCAACCCGGCGCTCACCGACTCACCCAGCGACTGCGACGCGGGCGACTGGCAGTTGCTGGCTCCGAACTCGAGCGGAGACACGCTCCTCTCGCAGTTCAACACCGCCGCCCTGGCGAGCGTGACGATGGTCGAGGCGACCCCGAACTTCCTCTACGTCGGCTTCAACTCGAACGGCGGCGTGCGGGTCTTCCGCACCAGCTCGCCGGCCGCCACCTCGCGCGCCGACTTCCGCGGCGAGGCGTCGTGCGCCGCAGACCTCGCGCCTACGGGGTGCCAGCCGCTCGGGGGCGCTGGGTTCCTCGACGCGGACAACACGTTCATCTACTCCGCGACGCCGTTTCAGCGGTTCAACGGAGAGCAGGGCCTGGTGCTCACGACGGGAAGACCATCGGTCCCAACCCGCGTGTTCCGCATCGACGACTGAGCCGGCGCGCACCTCAAGCCATCAGGTCGCGCCGCGAGAAGCGCAGCCACCCGATGACGACGACCACCACCGAGCTCGCGGCCAACAGGCCCGTGTCGAGCGGGCGCCAGGCGCTGGTGAGGGGGTTGTCCGCCATGTACCAGCCGACCGGCGAGACGCTCACCATCCACCGCTGCCCCACCGTCGGCCCGAGCGCGTTGAACATGTAGCTGGTGACCGCGAGCGCGGCCGCGAGCCCGCGCGCCACCCCGGGGCGACCGGTCGCGGCGCCGGCCGCGTAGGCGAGCGACGCGAAGAAGCCCACCAGCAGCAGCAGCTGAACCGTCGCGCGCACCAGCACGCCCACCTCGATGCCCAGCGACAGCGACAGCGAGAGCCCCAGCGTCACCACCAGCACCGAGACGACCAGCACCGCCACCTGCGCCCACAGCGCGGCGAGCCGCTGCAGGTAGACGTCGCGGCGCGAGACGGGACAGGTCAGCTCGAGCTCGAGGGTGCCGCGGTCTTCTTCTCCTGCCAGCACGCCGCCGCCGGTGATGATGGCGAAGACGAGCAACAGCATGAAGCCGACCAGCCCGTAGATGGCGCTGCCGACGTAGCCGGCGGCGCTGCTCATGTCGTCGTAGCCGAGCGCCTCCACCATCGCCGGCGGGAGCGCCTTCAGCATGCCCTCGAGGTCCACCTTCTCCATCGAGGGGTAGAGCGCCGTGTAGAGGCCGCAAACACCCGCGAGCGAGAGCGCCCAGATGAGCAGCCCCGTGCGTCTGGTGCGCAGGGCGCCCCGGAAGATGACCAGCCGCTGCGCGCTCACGGCGTCGCTCCCGTCGGCTGGCGGTAGTGGTCCATGAAGAGCTCCTCGAGGTTGCGGTCCTTCGCGCGCCAGTGCGTCACGCGGAACCGCGCCGCCTCTTTCAGCAGGCGGTCGGGCGAGCCCTTCAGCACGGCGCTGAGGGTCGCCCCTTCGAGCCTGAGGCTCTCGAGCTCGGCCAGCGCGCGAAACCCGTCGAGCGGCGGCGGCGCGTCGAAGGTCAGCGTCACCACCTGGCCGGCCTTCACCCGCAGGGCCTCGACGTCTTCGACCGTCACCAGCCGCCCCTCCCGAATGATGGCGACCCGGCTGGCGATGGCTTCGACCTCGCTCAAGATGTGCGACGAGATGAAGACCGTCGCCCCGGCGCGCTGGGCTTCGAGCACCAACGACAGGAACTCGCGCTGGAGCAGCGGGTCGAGGCCGCTGGTCGGCTCGTCGAGGATGAGGAGCTCGGGCTGGTGCATGAACGCCTGCACCACGCCCACCTTCTGGCGGTTGCCCCTGGAGAGCTCGCGGAAGGGGCGGTCGAGGGCGAGCTGGAACCGCGCCGCCAGGCGCTCGATGCCGTCCTTGCCCGCGCCGCCTCTGAGCTGCGCGAGGTACTCGAGGTGCATGCGCGCGGTCTGCTGCTCGGCCAGCGACAGCTCTCCAGGCAGGTACCCGATGCGCGAGCGCACCTCGGGGTGCTGCGCCAGCGCGCGGGTGCCCAGCACCTCGATGACGCCAGCGGTCGGCCGCAAGAGGTCGAGCAGGCACTTGATGGTGGTGGACTTGCCGGCCCCGTTGGGGCCGATGAAGCCGAAGACCTCTCCACGGCGCACCGACAGCTGCACCTCGTGGAGCGCGCGGAACCTGCCGTAGTCCTTCACCAGCCCAGAGACCTCGATGACGGACTCAGACACGTTTTCTCCCTCGTCCCACCGGAGGCGCTTTCGACGACGGGTGGCCCCGGCTACATCTTGCACCCGATGCGCGCCCTCGTGCTCACGACGTTCTGGTTCTTCTCGGGGTGCTCGGCCGCCGGCGCGAACGCGCTGCTGGGCACGGCCGTGGGCGCGACCGTCGCGGGCGTCAGGCGCTCGAACGGCGAGTGCTACACGCCGTGCAACCCCGGCCACACCTGCAACCCGCAGTCGGGCTTCTGTGAGCCGGTGCCCTGCCGAGGCGCCTGTCTCCAGCACGAGCAGTGCGAGCAGTCGCCGCTGGGAGAGCGGTGTGTGCCAGCCGCCACCGCGACGCTCGAGCTCCGCAGCGTCGAGGTCGCCCCGACGCTCACGGCCGACGCCGGCACGCCGCGCGCGCCAGTCAACCCGCCGAGCCCTCGGCTGCTCCCGACGCCGAAGGAGTGAGATGACGCCCCTGGTGCTGTTGGTGATGAGCGCGAGCCCCGCGTGGAAGACGGCGCCGATGCCGGGCCCCATGCCACCGCCCGCCTCGTCGGCGCGCGTCGCGGTCAACGGGGTCACGCTCTTCGTCGCGACGTACGGCGAGGGCGAGCCGCTCCTGCTGCTGCACGGCGGCGGCGGCAACGGCGAGCACTTCGCCAACCAGGTGGAGGCCTTCGCCGCGAAGCACCAGGTGCACGTCGTCGACAGCCGCGGGCATGGGCGCAGCACGATGGACGCCCGGCCGCTGAGCTACGCGTTGATGGCCGACGACGTGGCGGCGCTGATGGAGCACCTGCGGCTGCCGAGCGCGGCCATCGTCGGGTGGAGCGACGGCGGCGCGGTCGGCCTCGAGCTGGCCGTGCGGTACCCCACGCGCGTGCGCAAGCTGGTGGTGGTGGCGCAGAACGCGACGCTGGCAGGCGGGAAGCGCGCCGGGCCGGGCGAGACGTTCCGTACCTACGACGCGCGGTGTGCCGCTGACGCTGCCAGGCTCTCGGCGACCCCGAAGGCCTACCAGGCGCTCCAGCAGGCGCTGCGGCCGATGTGGCGCACGCAACCGGACTTCACCGACGCGCAGCTCGCCCGCATCACCGCGCCGACCCTGCTGGTCGATGGAGACCACGACGAGATTGTCCGGCGCGAGCACCTCGAGCACGTCGCCTCGACGATTCCCGGCGCGAGGCTCGTCATCATCCCCGACGCCAGCCACTTCGTGCTGTTTCAGCAGCCCGCGGCGTTCAACCGCGTGGTGCTCGGGTTCCTCGAGGGGAGCTGACCCGCGAAGGCGTGCCGTCTCACGAGGCTGCGGCGCTTCACCCGCAGGCATGAGTCCTCGAAGTGACGCGCTCCGAGGACCGCCCCCCGGCCACGGCACGACTGCACGGCCACGTCCGACGCGAGGCAGTGCTCGCGGTAGGAGCGCCCTCGATGCCCAGGGGAGCTCGGGACCGTCGCGGCGCTCCCCATCGTCCCGCCTCGTTCACCGCCCCGAGGTGCCCGCTCGCCCGGTCGAGTCGAGGGTGCCGGTGTGCTTGCGCGTTCTCGGCGGTCAGCGCAACACGGGCACGGTCGGCGGCAGCGGCGCGACGAGCTTTCCGGTCTTCACCAGGCTCGTCACCCAGGGCGCGGCCGCCTCGGGGACGTCGCAGTGGCCCACGGTGCTCCCGCGCAGGCCGTTGAACCGGGCGCTGGGCGCCGCCGAGAAGTCGAAGTCGGCGCAGCGCTGGCCCTGGGCGCACCGCAGCGGCAGCCCGAGGTACGGCCCGAGCGGCGCGATGGTCGAGCAGTCGCTCGCTGGCGTCACCGAGTGGCGAAACGAGAACGCCTCGTCGACCTCGGCCGCCGCCTTCACGTCGGGGACGAAGGGCTGAAACCCGTCGAGGGCGACCAACCGCAGCGTCAGGAAGGCGTGGTCGATGCGCTTGTCGCTCGAGAGCGCCCGGCTCAGGTCGGCGCCCGTCACGCCGCCCCACGAGAAGCCCACGAGCGTCAACGTCGTCGGGCCGTCGGCGGCGTCGACCCTTCCGTCGGCGGTGAGGTCGAGCGCGGCGAGGGTCGCGTCGCTGATGGGCCTGATGGGCTCGGTCCTGGTGAAGGTCGCGAACGACGACCAGCACCTGCCGGCCTCGCACGACGGCACCACCGTCGCCACCGACCCCAGCGCGTCGCACAGCCGAGACAACCCGGCGTTCGACCCGCTCTGCTGGTCCACGGCGCCGGTCAGGCACACCACCACCTGTCGGGCCGGCACTCCGAGGGGCACCGAGAGGTCCATGGGGTCCGTCGTGGGCGTCGCTGGCCCGGCGGCGTTCTCACACGCCAGCACGAGGCAGAGGACGACGAGGTGCTGAGGTGCGAGGCGACGCATGCGCGCGTGGCTCGCGTAGCACGCGGCCGAACACGCGGTCGACGGCGTCACTCCTCGGGCGGCGCCAGGCCCTTCTCACCGCACCCGTCTTCGTCACCCAGCCGGCACGCGCGCGCGAAGGCCTTGTCTGCGGTGCGGTCGTCTCCGCGCTTGCGCAGCACGCGCCCGGCGTTGGTGCAGCCGGCGCCGTTGCCCTCCTTGCAGGCCCTCGTCCACAGCGTCATCGCCTCGTCGAGGCTGCTCGCGGCCGTGACGTTGCCGAGCTGGTTGCAGCCCGACGCCGAGCCGCCGTCGCAGGCGCGCTTGAACAGCGTCGAGGCCTTCTTCAGGTCCTTCGGGCCCAGCTCGCCCTGCGCGTAGAGGCTGCCGAGGGTGCCGCAGGCGAACGCGTCGCCGCCGTCGCAGGCCTTCTGTGACAGCGCCGCCGACCTCTTCACGTCCTTCGTCACGCCCTCGCCGTCCCAATAGAACGAGGCGAGGTTGGAGCAGCCCAGCACGTCGCCGCCGTCGCACGCCTTCGTGAAGAGGGCGATGGCGCGCTTGACGAGGGCGGCGTCGCGGCTGTTCTCGATGAGGCGGAAGCCGAGCTTGGAGCACCCGCGCAAGGCGGCTCGCTCACAGGCCTGCTGGTAGCGCTCGAGCGCGACGCTCCGGCACGCCGGCGTGGCCATCAACGCGTCACCGGCCGTCACGCACGCCTGGGCCGGCTTCTTCTCGCAGGGGCCGTGCTCGTGCTTGGGGTCGATGGACGAGGCAGGGCAGGGCGGCGCGCCGAGCGCGACCGAAGCGAGCAGGAGCACGGACGACGTCGAGCGGAGCATCCACATGGCTGCACTCTCTCACGGGCGCGGCGCGCTTTCGCTCCGGAGCAGACTGGCCGTCAATGCCCCGGGTCCTCGAGGCGGAGCTGGGTGATGCGCGCGCCCTCGACCATCACCGAGACCTCGGGCTTCGCCGCGACGCGGAACACGATGAAGAAGCGCCGGCAGCGTCGGCAGTCGCGCTCGACGCGCACCACCACCGGGGCGCTTCGGTCGAGCCCGAGGAAGACCAGGGGGCCGCCAGCGCCTTCGATGGCCTGGCGCAGCCGCTCGAGGCGGCCGGGTGCGTCGGCCGGGCCGAGGGCCGCGAGGGTCCTGGTGACGGCCACGTGTGGCGCCATCACCGCCAGCCACGCCTCGGTGTCATCTCGGGCGAGCGGCTCGAAGGCGGCCCGACACGCGGCGGCGAGCGAGTCGTCGTGCGGCGTCGGCGCCTCGACGGGGACCGCGCAGGTCAAGCCGGCCTGGGGTCCTCCACCTCCCGCCGCGTGGGCGCAGGCGGCGAAGACCAGGCTCGAGGCGAGGGCCAGGGCGACCGTCCAGCTCGCGTGGGCGCGCGTCATGGCAGCCCGAAGACCTTCCGGGCGTGGAAGGCCGCGTAGAGGGCCAGCGGCGCCGGGCCCAGGAGCGCCCACGCCGCGAGCAGCGTCCGCCTCCGGGCGCCTCGGCTCACGTTCAGCTCCACCACTGCCGCCAGGGCCGACAGGCCCAGCACGCCGGCGTCGACGGTCAACACCATCGCCGCCCACTCGCCCCCGACGCGCCAGACGCGCACCATCGTCGCCAGGAGCACGGCGCTGCTGGCGATGATCAGCGCGAGGCGCGAAGTCACGGCGCGTGGGACGGCGCGCGCCGCACCTCATTCACCCACCCCGCGTCACGGCAGCGGCAGGAACACCTTGAAGCCGGTGCGCCCGCCCGTGCCCAGGGTGTTGCTCTCGACGAAGTCGCTGGTCGAGGAGCGCCCATCGCCGGTGGTGATGGCGGTGTGCCCGTAGATGCTGCCGAGCCGCGACGAGGTGCGCTCCCACGTCAGCACCAGGCCGGGGATCTTGAGCGCCTCGGCCAGCGACAGGTTCACCTGGCGGAACTGCGAGCGCGGCAGGTTATTGTCGATCTGGTTGCCGTTGCCCCACACCTTGATGCCCATGGTGCGCTCGATGGCGCGGCTGACGCCGGTCGCGCACAGGCCCAGGCCGCTGTAGCCGCCCATCGACAGCGCCACCGCGCGGCCGTTCGCCGCCAGCCGCCGCATCTCGTTGGTCACCGTGACGCCGCCGGTGGTGCTGGCGACCTTCTTCATCTGCGCCAACTGGCGCGCGCTGATCTTCCCGTCCTGCGCGAGGTGGTGCTTCTTCTCATAGGCCTTCACCGCGGCCTCGGTGCGCGCGTCGAACACGCCGTCGACCTTGCCGGGGTTGAAGCCGAGCTTCTTCAGCAGCGCCTCGCTCTGCTTCACCTCGGCGCTGTGCTCTCCCCGGGCCTGCGCGGGGCTGGCCGCGTGGCTCGAGAGGATGAAGCTGGTCTTCAGGTGCTTCCAGGTGCGCGGGTCCACGCGGCCGCTCGGCTCGAGGCCCGCGCGGCGCTGGAACGCCATCAGCGCGCCCTTCGTGCGCTCGTCGAAGACGCCGTCGGTGTGCTGCGGGTCGAAGCCCGCGGCCTTGAGGTGCTTCTGCACGTTGGCGACCGACATGCCGCGCGCGCCTTCTCCGAAGCCCACCTCGCCGCTCTGGTGCCGAACCGCGGCGCGCCTGGCGGTGCGGGTGTCGAGGGCCTTCTGCGCCTTCGTCGGGTCGAGCCGGCGCCGCTGGGGGGCGTGGGCGAGCGCGGCCACCTCGCGGCGGAGCACCTCGCGCCCGTGCTGCCCGAGCGCGCCCGCGCCGTTCTTGATGTCGCGCTGGTCGGCCTTGAAGGCCTTCACCGCCTCGAAGGTCTCTCTCGAGTACACCCCGTCGGCCTTGCCCACGTCGTAGCCGAGCGTCTTCAGCCGGCGCTCGATGACGGCGATGCCCTTCGACTGCTGCCCCACCGACACGTAGGCGTCGCGGTCGCGGTGCGAGGCGATGCGCGCACCCGTCTGGCGGAGCTTGTTCATGGTGCGCGCGTCGGGTTGGCCTGAGGCCGGCAGGCCCCACGCATCCTGGAACGCCGCGAGCGCCTTCTCGAGGGCCGGCGAGCTCTTGCCGTCCACCGTCCCGGGGTTGAAGCCAGCGCGCTTGAGCAGGCGCTCCGCCTCGCGAACCGTCGCCGCAGGAACCACGGGAGTGCTCGGAATGACAGGGGAAACGGGGCTGGGTTGACCGATGGGAGCAGGCATCACGACCTCCATGGAGACGATGTATGGAATGGTCGTTCGAGGTCGCTCTCGCGTTCCGAGAGAGAAGGTCAAGAGACCTGACATCGAGCGCGAAGAGATCGTTTCAGCGCCTCGCCCGTACAAAGCCCGGTGCGTCGCCTGCTGCCCCACCTGCCCCGCGTGTGCTTCCTCCTGGTGATGCTGGCGGGCTCGCTGGCCATCACCGCCTCGAGCCTGGGCTCTCTCGACGACGAGAACCTGCCGGCCTTCGTCATCGAGAAGCTGCCGGTGCGCTTCGAGGCGCTCTGGCTCGGCGCGCTGCGGGTGCACGTGCTGGCGGCCATGGTGTCGTTGCCGGCGTGCCTGCTGCTGATGACGAAGGGGCTGCAGCGCCGGCTCCTCGTGCACCGCTGGCTGGGCCGCGTCACCGGCGTGGTGGTGCTGTCGCTGCTGGTGCCGTCGGGCGTGGTGCTGGCCTTCGAAGCCAAGGGCGGCGCGCCGGTGACCGCGGGCTTCCTCCTGTCGGGCGGGCTCATCGCGTGGTTCATGGTGCGTGGGGTGGTCGCTGCGCGGCGTCACCTCGTGCATGCGCACCGCCGGGCCACCTGGCACGTGGTGGCGCAGATGAGCGTGGCCGTCACCTCACGCGCGATGTTGCTGGGCCTCGAGGCCGCGGCCGTCGAGCCCGAGCGCGCCTACGTCATCGCCCTCTGGGTGCCCGTCGTCCTCTCTGGCCTCATCGTCGAAGCGCTGTCGTGGGCTGCCCCCGAAAGGAACCACCGTGAAGACCGTTCTCCCGTCGCTGCTCCTGCTCTCGCTCCTCCCTTCGCTCGCGTGGGCCGATGAACCCGAGCCCTCGGCCGAGGTGAAGACCGCGCAGGCGCGGGTGGAGTCGGTGCTGCTCAAGCCCCTCGCCGTCGCCGAGGAGCGCCGCAGTCGCTTCTCTCGCGCGCGCATGCCGCCCATGGCCCGCCGCCTGCGCATGACGCAGCTCGCGGCCTCCACCGACGCCGAGGGACGCCCCTTCGTGCCCTTCGCCATCGACGTGCGCTTCGGCGCTGGCTGGAAGGACGGCGACGTCGTCGGCTGTGCGTACCCGTCGACGGGCGAGGTGTTCGTGAAGCGGGGCGAGGCGCACCGCCCGGCGCAGGTTCTCCTGGGCAAGAACGTCAAGCCCGTCGCCGGCGTCTGTGAAGGCGCCGAGGTGGTGGCGGCCGCGGCGAAGTGAAGCCGCTCGCGGGTCGAGTGGGGCACGCCCACTCGCGGAGGCGGATTTCGGCCGAGGATTCGGGGCTGATCAGCTAACACCGCAGCCATGTCCACTCCGAACCTGCTGATGATCCCCGGCCCCATCGGGCTCTCCTCCGACGTGCTGCGCGCGCTCTCGCAGCCGCAGCGGGGGCACCTCGACCCGGTCTTCATGCAGTCGTTCGCCAGCGCGCTGAAGCGGCTGCGTGAGGTGTGCGGGGCGCCGACCGCGCAGCCCTTCGTCATCTCGGGCTCCGGCACGCTCGCGATGGAGATGTCGGTCGCGAACCTGGTGCAGCCCGGCGACCGCGCGCTGGTGGTGAACACCGGCTACTTCTCGGACCGCATCGCCACCATGCTCGAGCTGCACGGCGCGCAGGTGACGCACGTGAAGGCGGAGCCGGGCGACGTGGCGAGCCTCGAGGAGGTGGAGCGCGCGCTCGCCTCGGCCTCGTTCAAGGTGATGACCGTCACCCACGTCGACACCTCGACCGCGGTGCTGGCGCCGGTGAAGGCCCTCGCCGCGCTCGCGCGCAAGCACGGCGCCCTCTGCGTGGTGGACGGCGTGTGCAGCGTCGGTGGCGAGGCGCTGGAGTTCGACGCGTGGGGCGTCGACGTGGCCTTCACCGCGAGCCAGAAGGCGTTGGGCGCGCCTCCGGGGCTGGCGGTGGTGCTGGCCGGCCCGCGCGCGCTGGCGGCGTGGAAGGCGCGCACCAGGCCGGTCGCCGCGATGTACCTCGACTTCGCGCAGTGGTTGCCGATTCACCAGGCGTACGAGAGCGGCGTGCCGTCGTACTTCGCCACGCCCGCGGTCAACCTCCTCATGGCGCTCGACGTGAGCCTCGGCGAGCTCGTCACCGAGACGATGCCGGCGCGGGTGGCCCGTCACCAGGCGCTGGCGAAGGCGGCGCGCGCGGCGTGGAGCGCGCTCGGGCTCTCGTTGTTGACGAAGACGCCCGAGGTCGCGGCGCACACCCTCTCAGCGGTGAAGTACCCCGCCGGCGTCGACGCCTCGCTCGTCAAGCACGTGGGCGCGCAGGGGGTGAACGTCGCCGGCGGGCTGCACCCGGCGCTCAAGGCGACGTACTTCCGCGTCGGGCACATGGGCGCGGCGACGGGCGGCACGCTGCTCGAGACGGTGGGCGCGGTGGAGCGGGGCCTCGTCGCGTGTGGCCATCGCTTCGACCTCGGCGCGGGGGTCGCGGCGGTGCAGCGCGCGCTCGCCGCCGTCGGCTGAGGTGAGCCGTCTGGAGCAGAACACGGTCGCCGCTGGAGCCGGGAGCCCCACGTCGGAGCCCGGGTGCCTCGACCTCATCACCGTCCCTGGGCACGGAGCGGGTGGGCCGGCAGCTCGAACGGCACCTCGGCGTCTCCGAAGGTGAGCGACACCGAGCGCCGCCAGTACTTCTCGCCGAGGCGAAGGGCCTGCAGCTTCGCGCCGGGGACGTAGCGCACCACGTCGTCCATTCGGCGCACGACGCCGCTCAGCAGCCGGGGGGCCAGGTCCCACGAGCTGCGCGGGAGCTCGAGCGCGTCGGCGTAGCGCGGCCCGATGAGGTAGCGACAGAGCGCGGCGCCGAAGTCGATGGCCGCCGTCGGAGCGCCGCGGTCCGTGCCTTCGTTGATCATCGCGTTGGTGAGCCGCCGCGAGTCGGCGTCGGGCAAGCCCTGCGTCCGCTCGAGCATCGCCCACAGCGACCTCGCCTCGTGCGCGGTCGTCGAGAGGAGCTCGTCTTCCACACCCATCAGCCGGCCGACGAAGCGCCACTGGTGCAGCGTGGCGTCTTCCTCGGCGTCGCTCACCCGCGCGCCCAGCTGACGAAGCCCGTCGAGGAGGATGGACGAGAACAGCAGCACGGTGCCGGCCATGTCGTACTGGTTGATGGGCACGCCCCAGTCCCGGGCGCTCCACTGCGGCGAACGTTGGAGCGCGTAGCGCACGCGCGCATGAATCAGACGAACTCGCATGGCCGCGATGAAGCCCGGCGCGCCGAAGCGGAGCCCACCTGGCGCACTGACGGCCTCGACGAAGCGCGCCGTCTCGGCCAGCCGGGTGTTCACGTCACCGGTGAGCCGGCCCGAGAAGACGAGCGGCTTGTTGCCTGCAGGTGAGCAGTAGCCGAGCACGAGTGACTTGAAGCCGAGCACCAGCCCCGAGAGCAGCCCCGCGCGCAGCACCACCTCGCCGCCCGCCTCGGCCCTCGCGTCGTCGAACCAGACCGGGGTCTCGCGGAGCCACGCGTGGAGCGTCGCGAGCGCCGGAGGCAGCGGGCCCGGCGAGGTGGAGAGGAGGCGGGTGACGAGCGCCTCCTGCTCGGGCCTCGGAGAGGCCACGAGGGCCTCGATGGCGGCGTCAGCGAGCGGGTCAGCGCGCTCGAGGAAGGCGGCGAGCCGGTGTTCGCGCGGGTGCAGCGGCGTCGAAGAGATGAACCGCGTCGGAGACATCGCGGGGGCGAGTAACGGGGGCGACCTCATCGCGCACGGGTGCGTCGCGGCGCGCTCACGCGAGGTCCACGACGCCCACCTTCTCCTCCCGCCAACACCGGACGACCTCGTCGCCCACGGCGGCGGGGGTGAGGGCGCCCTTCGGGAGGGGGAACGGTGCGTGCTGCCACAACGGGGTGTCCACCGCGGGCAGGCGGAGGAGCGTCGTCTTCAGGCCGCGCTCCTCGCGCATCAGCACGCGGGCCCACGCGTCGAGGGCGGCCTTCGCGCCGGCGTAGGCCCCCAGCCTCGGGAAGGCCAGCTTCTCGACGTAGGCGCCGAGGAAGAGGCGATGGCTCGTCGGCGTCAGCAGCGGCGCCGCGTGGCGGGTGACGAGGTGGGCTGAGAGCACGTTGTCGGCCCACAGTTGCTGGAGCGCAGCGGCAGACGTCTCGGCGAGTGGTGCGTTGGCCATGCGGCCGGCGGCGAAGACCAGCACGTCGATGGCGCCCGCCTCGCGCGCGGCCCACAAGCACGCCGCGGCGACCTGGGGCTCGTCGGCGAGGTCGGCGCTGGTCGCCTCGAGCCCGGTGAGGACGGACTCTTCGCGCGCGACGCCGAGGACTCGAACGTCGGCGGCCTGCAGCGCGGTGGTGATGGCACGCCCGAGGCCGCCTGCGGCGCCGAAGACGAGAGCGGTTGTCATGCGCCCGTGGTTCACGGGCAGGGCGTCAGATTGCAACTCCTTCGGCACGGTCGCGCCGCACCGCCGACTGCTCTTGCACCCTCGAAGGTTCGCCGTCGCCAACGAGCGGAGCGGCTAAGGTGCGCCCGCAACTTGCTCCCCGGGGGTTCCACCATGCACCGCCTGCTCGCCGCCGCGCTGTCCGTCGCTCCGCTCGCCGCCCACGCCTTCTGCGGCTTCTACGTCGCAGGTGGAGGCGCCGAGCTCTTCAACAACGCCACCCAGGTGGTGCTGATGCGCGAGGGCACCCGCACGGTGCTGTCGATGCAGAACAACTACCAGGGCCCCGCCGCCGACTTCGCGATGGTGATTCCCGTGCCCGTCGTCTTGAAGAAGGAGCAGGTCAAGACGCTGCCCCGCGACGTCTTCCATCGCGTCGACACCCTCTCGGCGCCCCGGCTGGTCGAGTACTGGGAGCAGGACCCCTGCTACGTCGAGCCGCCCTACGACGAAGAAGACCGCATGGCCTCGGTCGAGTCGTCGGCGGGTGGCCCGATGATGGAGAAGCGCAAGGGCGGCCTGGTGAAGGTCGAGGCCCGCTTCGAGGTGGGCGAGTACGACGTCGTCATCCTCTCGGCCAAAGACGCGCTCGCCCTCGAGCAGTGGCTCAAAGAGAACAAGTACCGAATCCCCGAGGGGGCGGCGCCGCTGTTTCGCCCCTACGTGCAGCAGGGCCTCAAGTTCTTCGTCGCGAAGGTGAACGCGAAGAAGGTGACGTTCGAGAAGGGCATGGCGAAGCTGTCGCCGCTGCGCTTCTTCTACGACTCCGAGAAGTTCGAGCTGCCGGTGCGGCTGGGCCTCATCAACGCCAAAGAGAAGCAGGACCTCATCGTGCACGTGCTCGCGCGCAACCAGCGCTACGAGCTCGCCAACCTGCCCAACGTCACCATCCCCACCAACATCGACCTCGCGCCGTCGGCGAAGACCGAGTTCCCCTTCTTCTACGTCAGCCTCTTCGACCGCACGCTCGCCAGGAACCCGAAGGCCGTCGTCACCGAGTACGCGTGGCAGGCCACCAGCTGTGACCCGTGCCCGACGTCTCCGCTCTCGGCCGAAGACTTCGCGACCCTCGGCGCCGACGTGCTGGCGACGAAGCAGTCGGAGGAGGACCAGTGGAAGCCCGAGCGCCAGTTCGTGCTGACGCGCCTGCACGCCCGCTACGACAAGGCCTCGCTGGGCGAGGACCTGGTGTTCCGTGCGGCGAAGCCCATCGTCGGCGGCCGCGAGTTCGTCACCAACGACAAGGGCCTCGAGCAGGGCAGCCGCGCCGACAGCATGAACAACTTCCAGGCGCGCTACGCCATTCGCTACCCGTGGAAGGGCAAGGTGGAGTGCAAGAGCCCCATCTACGGGCGCTGGGGCGGGCCGCCCTCGGGTGAGGAGCAGGCCAGCGCCAGCGCGGCGCAAGACACGGCCTTCGTGGCGCGCGACCCGAGCAAGGTCGAGGCCCTCGCCGAGAGCCCCATCGCCGAGCTGAACGTGAAGGGCCTCAAGGCGAAGGCCGGCGACGTGCTGCGGCCCGCGAAGAAGAAGTAGCCCTCAGGCCTTCTGGGGCGCCACCAGCGCGCGGTCGGCCAACACGCCCACCGCCACCAGGCCCAGGCCGATGACGACGTGCAGCACGTCGTCGGCCACCTTCCACTGGAAGAGCGCCTTCGGCCACAGCCCCGCGACGCTGGCGATGGCCTGGTAGACGTCGATGAGGCCGAACCCGATGACGAAGCCCCGCACCACCACGAGCTGCTTCGTCATCAAGCACGCCACGCCGACGGCGCCGAAGACGAGGTGAAAGACGTTGTACGGCATCGCGCCGCTGGTGAGCGCGAGCGACTCGGGCAGCACGAAGCCGAGGGCGCCGACGAGGAGCAGCACGGGCGCGAACACCCGCAACACCAGCACGTTCAGGGGAGTCTTCGTCATGCGTGCGCCTCTTCCGGGCCTGAGGCGCGGGTGGATTTTGCTGCTACGTCTGTGGGGCCCATGAAGCTCTACTACGTGCCGTTTACCCGCTCCAACCGACCGCGCTGGCTCCTCGAAGAGCTCGGCGTGCCCTACCAACTGGTGCGCCTCGACCCGAAGGCCGGCCAGACCCGCTCCGACGAGCACACCTCGCGGCACCCGCTCCAGCACGTGCCCGTGCTCGACACGCCCGACGGTACGCTCTTCGAGTCGGCCGCCATCGTGCTCCAGCTCGCCGACCTGCACGGCCGCTTCATTCCGCCCACCGGGAGCTACGAGCGCGGCCTCGTCTACCAGTGGCTCTTCTTCGCCATGACCGAGCTCGAGCCCCACTGCGTCACCTTCTTCGACGAGAAGGTGAAGAAGAAGACGCCGGTGAGTGAGCGCGCCCTCGAGGCGAAGCGGCGGCTGAACGTCGCGGCGCGGGTGGTGAACGGCGAGCTCGCGAACCGGGAGTGGATGCTGCCCTCGGGCTTCTCGGTGGCCGACATCGTGCTCGGCAGCGTGGCGTGGTGGGCCAACCGCATGGGCGCGCTCGAAGACGCGCCGAATGTGCTGGCCTACGTCGAGCGCATCGTCGCGCGGCCGGCGTACCAGCGCGCCGTCGTCGACTGATCAGCGCCTCCGGTCGGTTTGTTGACGCTCTGGCGCTCGCCCGTAACATCGCGCGACGTCCCTGCAGCACCTGCCCTCTGGAGCCCCGATGACCTCGCCCAACCTGCGCCGCTTCACCCGCCTCACCCTCGAAGACACCTCGGTGGGCGTCATCGACATCGAGAGCGGGGTGGAGTTCGCCGGCGACGGGAAGGACCTCTCGACCGACGGCCTCAAGTTCTGCGCCCCCATGGAGCCGAGCATCGGCGCCGACATGCAGGTGGTGTTGAGCGGAAGGGACGCCCGGCTTCCTCCGCTGCGCGCGAGCTTTCACGTCTTGCGCGTCACGCCCGCGATGACCGGCGGGTGGGACGTGGCCGGCACGCTCACCGGCCTCTGACCAGCACCGCGAGTGCCGCGCTCACCGCCCTGCGCGCGCCTCGCCGTCAGGCCCGAGCCGCACGACGCCAGCGTCGAATCGCCCGACCGGATGCCTGCCGCGCAGAAGCCCCCGCCGCTGACCCCGGCTCACCACCTTCGGCCACTTCGTCGAGGCACCGCGTCACCGACGCGCGCCCGCCCTCTGTGGGCGATTGCCCACCCCTCGTTCCCTGCGCCGTCGCCTCACGGCGTGCGTGCTAGCCTCACCCGTGTCCCGCTCCTCCCGACGGGACGACACTGACCACTCTCTATGATCCGACCTCCGCCGCTGGTGCTCCGCAGCCTCGTCGTCGCCGTCGTCTTCGGGTCGGTGCTCAGCGGGTGCCCCGCGAAGACCGAAGGCGGTCTGTTGCTCACCGTCACGCTCGAGGCCGGCGTGCGCGGCGACTGCGTGGTCGTCGAGGGCTTCGAAGACGGGCGCCGCCGCGTGCGCTCAGCCGTCGCAAGAGACGCCGCCCGCACCGAGTACTTCGCCGGCATCAGCCGCGGCGACTTCCCCGCGTCGATGACGTGGCAGGCCTCGGCCGTGCAAGGCCGCTGCGGCGACGACGCCACCTGGAAGCTCTCGTCGAGGTCCCCCGAAGTGACCAGGGCGTTCCCCGCCTCGGGCGTCGAGTCCTTCGCGCTCACCATCGGCCAGCCCGACGCCACCCTCGACGGCGACCGCGACACCTTCGTCGACGTGCAGAAGGGCGGCACCGACTGCGACGACACCAACGCCGCGGTGAAGCCGGGCGTGCCCCAGGACTGCGCCTCGAGCGTGGACACCAACTGCGATGGGAAGCTCTTCTGCGCCGACTCCACCTGCGCGCAGACGGCGACCTGCCTCTCGCCTGCCACCGGCCTCGTCTACGAGTCCCAGCTGCCCACGTTGGTGGCTCGCGACTGCTCCGGGCCCCTCTCCGTGCAGAGCGTGGCGGGCGGCATGCCGGCCGCCGTGTCCGCCGACACCGCGGTGACGCTCGTCCCCACCGGCACCGCGTCCGCCGGGCTCCAGCTCTTCTCTGACACCGCCTGCGCCACGCCCCTCAGCGGCGCCACGCTGCGGCTGGGCTTCGGCACCACCCGCGTGGCCTTCTCGTTCCGCGCGACGACCCCGGGAGCCCTCAGCCTCACCGCCACCGCCCCGGGCCTCGGCTCCACCTCGCTCGACACCACCATCACCGACCGCCCGGTCGCCAGCCTCGCCCTCACGCCGACCTCGTTGTCGGCCCGCGCCGGCGCCTGCTCGAGCGCCATCGACGTCACCGCCGTCGACGACCGCATGATGCCCACCAACGTGTCGTCGTCGGGCCTGCCGCTGGCCGTTGGCTTCCTGCCCGCGGGCACCAGCTCGGTCGAGCTGTTCAGCGACCCCAGCTGCACCACGCCGGGCGCGCCCCCCATCCCCGCGGGCACCTCGTCGACCCGGCTGTACCTGCGCGGCAGCCGCGCCACGCCGCCCGGTATGCCCATCACCGTTCAGGTCAGCTCGCCCACCGTCAACGGCGGCGCGCCCGCAGCGCTCGCGCTCACCATCACCGCCGGGGCGGCCAACCGCATCGAGTTCACCGCCGCCGCCCTGGGCCTGCGCAACAACGTGTGCAGCCAGGTGATGGCCGAGGTCGAGCTCTTCGACGTCAACGGCAACGTCACCACCGCCGGGCCTGCGGGCGTCGACGTCACGCTCGCCTTCACGCCACCCGCGGCCGGGGGGGCGCTCCAGTTCTTCGCAGCGGCCGGGTGCGCCGGCGGCGCCGTCACCGCCATCACCATTCCCGCCAACCAGTCGCGGGTGGGCGTCTACCTGCGCGCCGCGGGCCCGGGCACCTACGGCGTCACCGCGACGGCCAGCGCGCTCCCCGGCCCGGCCACGCAGCTGCAGGTGGACGTCGGCACCATGGACCCGACGGCCCTGGTGTTCCCCACCCCGGCGGTGGTGGTGTCGACCGGCGCCGGCACCTGCTCGCCCGGCATCCGCCTCCAGACGCGCGAGACGAACTCGACGACGTCGCCGGTCTCGCCGGTCGTCGCGCCCGTCGTCGTCTCCTTGAGCCCCAGCCCCGCGGGGTCGGCCGCGCTCTACCTCGACTCGAGCTGCACCACGTTGCTGGCCACCAACCAGGTGACGCTGCCCGCGGGCAGCAGCGAGGTGACGTTCTACTTCCGCAGCAACACGGCGCGGAGCCTCACCCTCAGCGCGAGCGCCACCAACCTGTCGACGACGTCGCCGCCGCAGAGCGCGCGCGTCACCCCGGCGCCCACCAGCAAGCTCGTCTTCCAACCGCCCACCTCGGTCTCGGCCGTCGCCGACGGCTGCAGCGGAGGCCTGGGCCTGCTGGCCTTCGACACCTTCGACAACCCCACCTTCGCCAACGGCGTCATCACCCCGGCTGCCGCACCGAGCGTGGCGCTGCCGGCGGGCGTGGCGTTCTCGGCGGCGTCGAACTGCAGCGCCGCCACCACCACCTTCATGATGGCCGACGGCGGGGTGACGTTCTTCGCCAAGGCCCAGCGGGCGCAGCAGTACAGCATCTCGGCGACGGGCCTCTCGTCGTCCACCACCACGGCGGCGACCTTCACCGTCGACGCGGGCGCGCCGTCGGTGCTCCGGGTGGCGACGCAGCCCTCGTCGATGTTGGCGGCGGGCAGCTGCACCCCGGTGCAGGTCGAGCGCCTCGACGCCTTCATGAACCCGAGCCCGGGGGCGGCCCAGGCCTACTCGGTGAGCGCGACCTCGGTGGGCACCGCGACGGTGCACGGCGACATGGCGTCGTGCGCGAGCGGCGGCGCGGGCCCGGCGCTCGGCTTCCTCGCCGGTGAGACCCGGAGCGCGTTCTTCGTGAGGGGGCGGGCTGCGGGCACCACGGCCTTCACCGTCACCGCCGCGCCGGCGATGGTGACGACGACCAACGTGCAGGTGCTGGCGAGCGCCGCGACCGAGCTGCGCTTCGCCACGGGCAGCCCGCCCGCGACCTCGGCCGTCGGGGCCTGCGCGCAGGCCACCGTGGAGCGCCGCGACGTCGAGGGCAACCTCACCACGCTGCCGACCAACCTGGCGGCGACGGTGACGGCCTCGGGGGCCGGCGGCATGGGCCTGGTGTTGGCCAACTCCACCTCGGCGTGTGGCTCCACCATGCAGTCGTCGGTCGGCCTCTCGTTCGGCACGGCGACGACCACGACGTTCTCGTACGAGCCGCGGGCCACCGGGGCGCTGAGCTTCGCCGTGACGAGCACGGGCCTGGCTTCCGCCATGGGGTCCACCACGGTGGGCGCGGGCGCGGTGGCGCGGGTGCGCTTCGTGTCGCCGCCGACGATGGACCAGCCCTACGGAGGCTGCGTGCCGCTGACGCTCGAGGCGCTCGACGTCGGCAACAACCCCGTCACCACGCCCACCAACGTGATGGTGAGCTCCTCGGCGACGGGCGCCTTCTTCACCTCGACCGACTGCCTCTCGGGCATGACGAACTCGGTGACGGTGCCGGCGAGCGCGACGGTGACGTTCCGCTATCAGCCGGGCGCGCTGGGCGCGGCGACGCTCACGGCGACGCCCTCGACGGGCATGTCGGGCACCGCGATGTTCAACGTGGCCGCGGGCCCTGAAGCAGGCCTCCAGCGCACCGGCTTCGCGCCGATGACCACCGCGGGAACCTGCGTGGACTTCACGGTGCGCCGCGTCGACTCGGGCGGCAACGACGCCGTCGGCGCGCAGCGCACGGTGCAGGTGACGCTCTCGGGCGCCGCCGCGATGGCCAGCAACGAGGCGCAGGTCTACCTCGGCGCAGGCTGCGGCGGCGCCGCCCAGGCGAACCCGGCGTCAATCGACATCATGGCGGGGGCGTCGTCGGCCACCTTCAGCGTGCGGGTGCGCAAGGCGGGCGCGTTGACGCTGGCCACCTCGAGCGCGCCGCTCACCGCGCCGGCCGACACCAGCACCACCGTGGTGGCGGGCGCCCTCTTCGGGCTCTCGTTCTCCACCACGCCGCCGGCGTCGCTGGGCGCGAACGTGTGCAGCCCCATCGTCACGGTGAACGGAGTCGACGACCAGGGCAACCCCGCCGCGCTCGGCACGTTGGCGCTCTCGATGGCGAACGCCACGTTCTGGTCCGCGGCCGGCTGTAGCAGCGGCAGCCTCACTCAGTTGGTGGCCGGCACCGCGACGACGGCCAGCTTCTACCTGCGCAACCCCGTTCCTGGCCCGGCCATCAGCTTGACGGTGGGCACCGCGCCCTCGGCGGTGCAGAGCTGGAACATCGAAGCCAACGGGCCCGCGAAGCTCCGTTGGAAGGTGGGGGCGGCGCCTCCCTCGATGCTCACCCGCTTCACCTGCAGCAGCGCGTTTCGGGTCGAGGTCGCCGACGCAGCCGACGTTGCGGTGACAACCAGCGTCGCGAGGCCCCTGTCTTTCGCGCCCCTCGCCGCGACCGGCTTCCGCTTCTTCACCGACGCGGCCTGCACGACGGCGGTGACGGGCGCCTTCGAGATCGCGGCAGGTCAGTCGGAGTCGCCTGACCTCTACGCGCTGTCGTTCGCCAACGGCGCGTTCTCGGCCATCGCCACCGACACCACCGGCATGCCGCTCACGGCCACCCCGAGCGCGACCGTCACCGTCGCGGGAGCGACGCCAGCGGTGCTCTCCGCGACGCCGGCCGCGACCGACCTGCTGTACCGAACGTGTACACCCGTCACGCTCCGCCGCACCGTTGGCGGCGTCGACTTCACGACGCTGACGACGACGGTGAACGTGACGGTGGGAGGCGCACCGCCGGCCACCGCCTACTCGCTGCACACCCTGAGCGACTGCAGCGACGTCGGCGCCGCGACGCTGCCTGGTGTCGTCATCGGCTCAGGGAGCGCGACGGCGACGGTCTACCTGCGGGGCCGCAGCGCAGAGCCCACGGGCGCGGGCGACAACAGCTCGGCCGGCACGCTGCGCACGATGACGGCCATCGCCACCGACGCCGCGGGCTTCTTCGACGCGGGGACGAGCGCGAGCATCAGCATTCATCCGGCGGTTCGCCGCGGCACCTGCACCATCCAGAACACCGACTCGTCCACGGCGACGAGCATGACGCCGTGCACGGTGTCGCCGGCGCTCCCGAGCGGCGCGAGCCGACAGTCGTTCTTCACCGTGCAAGCCGTCACCGCCGCGGCCCCCACGGCGCCCTCGGACGTCACGGTTCAGTGTGTGCTCGACGCACCGACGCCGACGGCCATCACCTGTCAGCGCGTCGGCACCAGCGGGGTCGTCAACATCAGCTGGCAGCTCGTCACGGTTGCAGACGCCGTCGTGCTGCCGCTGAGTGGAACGCTCTCGGGTGCCTCGGGAGACCAGACGCTGACGCTGAGTGAGGCCGTGCCCTCGATGGGGGCTGCGTTCGTGCTCTACAACGCGGCGACGTCGGGCACGAACTTCGGCGCCGACGACAACTCGACCGCAGAGCTCGGCAGCACGACGACCGTGGTGCTCAAGAGCATCAGCTGGCCGACGACGGTCCACTACTCAGCCCAGGTCGTTCAGCTGCCCGGCGTGGTGGTCGAGCGCGGCGTCTCGACCTTCTCCATGGCCACGAGCCTCAGCGGTACGGCGAGCACCATGGCGCCGGGCGCGTCGCGCGATGGCTTCGTGCTCCACTCGACGCGCTTCAGCGCCGAGTCGGGCGGCGAGATGTGCAAGTTCAGGCTGCGGAGCGTAGTGACGAGCGACACCGTCTTGACGTTCAGCCGCGCGCTGGGCACGTCGTCGAACTGCAACAACGCCACCGTCAGCGGCATCTCGTGGGAGCGGCCCGCGGTGCCGAACACGCTCGCGTCGATTCAGGCGCTCCCGGCGGTCACCATCAACGGCAACACCACCGACAGCGGCAACCAGAACATCGGCAGCCAGACGCTGGCGCTCGACCGGGTGTGGAGCTTCGTCTCGGGTCAAGGGCCCGGCGGGCAGTGTGGCGGTGAGACGAGCGTGACGTCCGCCACGCCCGGGTACACCCAGGCCCGCATCAGCTACAACCGCAGCGCCTCCAACACCCGCATCGTGCTCACCCGCGGCGCGCAGGGCGGCGGCAACAACTCGACGTTCAGCCTGTTCGCCCTGACGTTCGTGCAGTGACGCTCGGGGCCCGCCCGGTTACAACCTGCGCCATTCATGAGTGACACCGCAGGCGGACCCGGAACCGGCAGTGCAGATGACCTGAAGGCCGTAGAGGCGCTGGCGCGGGCCCGCGCGGCGGTGCTGGAGCAGATCGACAAGCGCGTCGTCGGCCAGAAGGACGTCGTCGACCACCTGCTCATCGCGCTCTTCTCGCGCGGTCACTGCCTCTTCGTCGGGGTGCCGGGCCTGGCCAAGACGTTGCTCATCTCGACGCTGGCCGAGGTGCTGACGCTCTCGTTCAACCGGGTGCAGTTCACGCCCGACCTGATGCCCAGCGACATCACCGGCACCGACATCCTCGAAGAAGACCGCGCCACGGGCCGGCGCGAGCTGCGCTTCATGAAGGGGCCCATCTTCGCCAACATCGTGCTGGCCGATGAGGTGAACCGCACGCCGCCCAAGACGCAGGCCGCGCTGCTGCAGGCGATGCAGGAGTACCGCGTCACCGCCTCGGGCCGCACCTGGCACCTCGAGCCGCCCTTCCTCGTCTTCGCGACCCAGAACCCCATCGAGCAGGAGGGCACCTACCCGCTGCCCGAGGCGCAGCTCGACCGCTTCATGTTCTACGTCGACGTCGGCTACCCCTCGGCCGAAGAAGAGGTGCGCATCGTCAAGCAGACGACGGGCGGCCAGACGGCCACCTTGAGCAAGGTGCTCTCGCCGCAAGAGATCCTCGACCTGCAGGACCTGGTGCGCCGGGTGCCGGTGCCCGACCACGTGGTGAAGTACGCGGTCGACCTGGTGCGCGCGACCCGCCCCAGGGAGCCCGGCGCCTTCGACTTCGTCAGCCGCAACGTGTCGTGGGGCGCAGGCCCGCGCGCGAGCCAGTACCTCGTCATCGGCGCCAAGGCCCGGGCGGTGCTGTCGGGGCGCTTCGTGGCGTCGGTGGACGACGTGCGCGCGCTCGCCCGGCCCGTGCTGCGCCACCGCGTGCTGCCCAACTTCACCGCCGAGTCCGAGGGGCTGACGTCGGCGAAGCTCATCGACAGCATCGTCGAGCGCGTGAAGGCCTGAGCGGGAGAAGGAACGTGCGCCGCGCGGTGGCTCCTCCCGGTGAGGCTCGCCGTCGAGCGGGTGAGCACCGCGGGGAGGCTATTCCCAGTGGCGTTCGCCGGCCCTCGCGCGCCGCAGCACGTCGTCGAGCCCGTGCGAGAGCGGAGACGGCAGCTCGGCGTCGGTGAAGCAGCGGGCCTCGAGGATCTCGACGGGGTTCATCGGCGGGCGATTCGGCTCCGACACCTGCGCCGAGAGCACCACCGTCACGGCGTGAAAGCGCGGGTCGCGGGCCGGGTCCGAGTACACGCCCAGCAGCTCGCCAGCCGACAGCAGCTCGACGCCGGCCTCTTCCATCAGCTCGCGGGGGAGCCCGGCGCGAAGCGTCTCGCCCCACTCCAGGGTGCCGCCGGGGAGCGCCCACTCGCCGGTGTCGCCGCGGCGGATCAACACCAGCCGGCCGTCGGGCGTGCGGGCGTACACCACGAAGCCCACCACCGGTCGCTTGAGCAGGTGCCGCAGCACCTCTTTCATCACGCCGAACAGCCCGCGAGGAATGCGCATGGGCCTGCCCCCTAGCACTGAACCGCGTCGCGCTCGGCAAGCGGAGCGCGCCTCAGAAGGTGACGCCCGAGAGCGTGACGACCCCGCCCGTGTCCACCACCCGAAAGCCAATCGAGGTCGCCCGGAGCGACGTGGGCAGGCCTTCGTCGGGGGCGTCGTCGTCGAGCCACGAGAGCGCCATCAGCGTGCCGCCCAGGGCCTGCAGGCCGAAGCTGGTGGCGCCGGCGGCGAAGCGGCCCTTCCACCCGTCTTCCTGGAATTGCGCCTCGAGGAGCATCGTCGTCGCCGGCCCCAACAGGGGAATGCCGGTCACCTTCAGGTCGAACCGCGAGAACACCGAGGTGACGCCGTCGACGTCGCGCGCACGCTCGAGCCAGGGCTGGGCGCTGACGGCGGCGAAGCCGGCCTCGCCGGCCGTGAAGAGCACCTCGCCGAGCGTCACCGAGGCGGCCTGGGGGGCCGCGGCCATCACGAGAGAGAGGAGCATCGGCGGCATGCCCACCACCGGAGCAAGCGGCGCTCCACATGGCGCTTCAGGGGCTTGAGGGCTCGCGCCGGCCGCGGGTGTGCAGGGCCTTGCACCCGACGTCAGCGCTCGAGCTCCACCCATTGCACACCGCAGGTGTTGCACTTGAGCCGCGCGCCGCCGGGGAAGACCAGGTCGACGCGGGCCGAGGGAATCTGCCCGGGCTCTCGTGGGCACTGCGGGCAGCCGCTCCCCGGCGCGCGCTCGACGAAGGCGCCCTCGAAGGGCGGCAGGTGCAGCGTCTTCATCCAGTCGATGACGTGGGCCTCGCTCCAGCGCACGTCGAGCTCGTTGCGGCCCTTGAGGAGCCCATGCCGCGCCGCCAGCCAGAAGAGCCGGAGCCGGCGCAGCTGCTCCTCCATGCCCCGCTCGCGGAAGGCCGCGCCCAGGGTCGTCACCAGCTCGAGGAGTCTTTGGTTCGCGTCCACGGAGTCACCACTGAACGCGCGTTCATAGCAGGGTTGCGCGTAACGGTGGGCTGACTCTGCCTCGTCAGTCGAAGACGTCGTTGCGCGCCGACTCGGCGATGGCGACGACGGCCGGGTGCCGGAGCCGCCGCTCCACCGAGATGGCGTAGTAGGCCTGCTTCATCTCGGCGACGCGGCCGATGGGCTGCACCTCGAACTGGCGGGCGATCTCGACCTCGATGGCGGTGGGCGCCGAGAAGATGCCGCGCCCCGACGCGCCGAACACCTTCATCAACGCCGAGTCGTCGAACTCGCCCACCACCCTGGGGCGCACGCCGCACTTCTCGAACCACTCCTCCAGCAGGATTCGCGTCGAGCTCCCCTCGAGGGGCAGCAGCATGGGCGCGCCGTCGAGCGACTTCGGGAAGCCCCTCTTCAGCGGCCCGGCCAGCCGCGGGTGCGCGAAGAAGGTGGTGCCGCTGCCGCCGAGGTGGTGGTTGAAGGCGCGCACCCGCACGTCGTGCGGCGCGGGCTGGTCGCTGAGGACGACGTCGAGCTCGTGCAGGGCCAGCTTGGCCAGCAGCTCGTTGATGTGGCCCTCGTGCACCTCGAGCTGCAGCTCGGGCTCCTCTTTGAACGCGGGCTCGAGCAGCCGCTCGGCGACCAGCTTGGGCACCACGTCGGTCACGCCCACCGCCAGGCGCACCTGCTGCCCCAGCGGCCCCCGCGCCAGCGACTCCTGCAGCTCCCGCCCGAGGCGGAAGATGTCGTCGGCGTAGCGAAAGGTGGTGCGGCCCACGTCGGTCAGCACCAGCCGCCGCCCAGCGCGCTGGAAGAGCTTGTGGCCCAGCGACTCCTCGAGCGTCTTCAGCTGCGTCGAGATGGTGGGCTGCGACAGGTGCAGCTCCCGGCTCGCGTTCGCGATGGAGCCGGTGCGGGCGACCGTCCAGAAGTACAGCAGGTGGTGGTAGTTCAGCCACGCCATCGTGGGTCGTCCTCTCAGGCTTCGACTTTGAATCGCCCCGTCGCGGCGGTCAGCGCGTCGACCGACTTCTGCAGGTCGTGGGCGATGCGGGTGGTGCGGCCGGTGGCGTCGACGCCCTGCTTCACCAGGTCGGCCACGTTGCGCGCGCCCGCCACCGCTTGCTCGCTCGACTGCCGCTGCTGGCGGGTGGCGACGGCGATCTGCTGGGCCGCCTCTTTGGTGCCGCGCGAGAGCTCGAGGATCTGCTGGAAGGAGCTCGAGGCCTGCTCGGCGATGCGGGTGCCCTTCTCTGACGCCTCGACGCCCTGCCTGGAGCGGCTCACCGCGACGTCGCCCGACTGCTGCACGCTCTCGACGATGCGCCCGATGTCGCGCGCCGACTGGGCGACGCTCTCGGCCAGCTTGCGCATCTCGGCCGCCACCACCGAGAAGCCGCGGCCCACCTCGCCCGCCTTGGTGCCCTCGAGGGCGGCGTTGAGCGCCAGCAGGTCGGAGCGGTCGGCCACCTGCTTGATGACGCCAGCGATGCGCGCGACCTGCTGGAGGTCGGTGTTCAGCCGGCCGATGGCCTCGGCCACCTCTTTCGACTCGCGGCGGATGTCGACCATGCTCGACACCACCTGCGTCACCGTGGAGCGCGCGTCGTCGACGGCCTGGTTGGTGCGCGCGGCGGCCTGCTCCACCGTCTCGGTCGAGCGGGTAATCATCTCGGCGGTGCGCGAGAGCTCCTCGAAGGTGGCGGCGATCTGCTGCGCGTAGGCCGACTGCTGGCTGGTGACGTGCTCCTGGTCGTTGGAGGCGGTGATGAGGCCCTTCGCGGCGCCCGACAGCCGGGCCGAGAGCGACACCATCTCGCCCACCAGCCCCTTGAGCCCGCCCACCATCTCGTTGACCGAGGTGGCCATCGACTGCACCTCTTGCGCGCCGCCGACCTGCACCCGCTGCATGGTGATGTCGCCCGAGGCCAGCTCGCGCGCCACCCGGGTCACCACGCCCAGCGGGCCGGCGATGGCGTTGGAGAGGAAGAGCGCGACCACCAGCCCGCCCGTCAGCGCCGCGAAGAGCACCCAGAGGCCGGCGAGCTGGTTCTCGCGGCGCTGCTCGGCGAAGCGGGCCAGCGAGAAGCGCAGCACCACCATCACCTCGGTGTCCTTGTCAGAGGCAAGGCAGCGCACGTCGAGCACGTCGTCGCGCGACGAGGCGCAGCCGCCCTGGGCGGGCAGCCGGTAGCGGTCTGGGGGCAGGTCGCCGGTGATGAAGAGCGGGTCGCCCTTGACCAGCTCGAGCACGCGCGCGCCGTCCTGGGTGCGCACGCGCGCCGGGTCGACCAGCACCACCCCCGACTGCGTGAGGTCTTTGTTGGTGCGCAGGCCCCGCAGCAGGGTCGAGAGCTCGTCGGGCTGGGCGAGGCCGTCGCTGATCAACCGCACCGTCGGGGCCGCGTTGGTGGCCGCCAGCTGGGCGAGGGCGAGCGACTGGCGCTCGAGCGCGTCGCCGGCCTGCTGGTTGAGGCGCGAGGGGAAGTAGACAGACGCGAACAAGGCCACCACCACGCACGGCATCACGACGGCGATGGTGGCTTGCACGCGCAGCGACAGCCTGGCCCAGAGCGAACCCATGGGTTCAGCGTCCCACCTTTCACGGGCAGGACAAGCCCCAAGCGACGCGGCGCCACCGCGCTTCGGGGAGGTGCGCCGTCAGCCCAGCTCGGCCGGGGGGGGCTGGGTCGGGGGCGTCGGGCGCTCCACGGGCCGCTCGAGGCGCTTCATCACCGCGGCGATGTTCGCCTGCGCGAGCGCGAGGTTGAGGCGCGTGAAGTCGATGGGCTTGGTGGCGAAGTGGGTGGCGCCCACCGCGCGGGCGTCGCTCTCGGAGTAGCGCGCCGTGTAGGCCGTCAACACGATGATGGGCACGTGCGGGAGCGGCTTGAGGCGCCTGGCGAAGTCGGGCAGCGGCCGCCGCAGGCCCGCGCCGCGGAGCACGCGCACCAGGTCGAGCCCGTCGAGCGTCGAGCCGCGCAGCTCGATGTCCATCAGCACCGCGTGCAGGTGGTCGCGGTGGTGGTCGAGCAGGTCGATGGCCTCGAGGTCGTTCTGCGCCCACACCAGCCGGTACTTCGCCTTGAGGCGGAGCGCGGCGATCTTGAACGTGTCGGGGTCGTCTTCGACGTAGACGACGATTGGCCTGTTGTCCGTCTCATTCATCGGTTGAACCCCCACGCGCAGCGATTGTGTAGCAGCCACCTCGGACGGCTGGGGTCCGCTTCGTTCCCTGTAGAATTGTCCGGCGCGGGCGGATCATCACCGACCGGGCCTCGGCGGCGTGGGTTGCTACAGTGCTGGCATGAGCGCGGTGCCTCCGGCCGGAATGGTGTTGCCTGACGTCTGGTACGTGGCGTGTCGCTCGAAGACGTTACGGGCGGCGCCGCTGGCGGTGACGATTCAGGGGCGGCCGCTGGTGGTGTTTCGGGGAGCGGGCGGCGCGCCGGCGGCCTTCACCGACCGCTGCCCGCACCGCAACGTGCCGCTCTCGATGGGCACGGTGGTGGGAGGCGAGCTGCAGTGCCGCTACCACGGGTGGCGCTTCGACGCGGCGGGGCAGTGCACGGCGGTGCCCGGGTTGGTGGACGGCGAGGTGTCGCTGAGGTCGCGGTGCGCCGAGGCCTTCGCGTGCGTGGAGCAGCAGGGCTTCGTCTGGGTGTACAGCACGCCGAACCAGGCGCCCACGCACCCGCCCTTCTCGTTCCCCCACCTCGGCGAGGCGCCCTACTCGAGCGTGGTGCGCGAGTTTCACGTCGAGGCCTCGGTGCACGCGGTGGTCGAGAACACCCTCGACGTGCCGCACACCGCGTACCTGCACGGCGGGCTGTTTCGCACCGCGCAGAAGTCGAACGTCATCGACGTGGTGGTGCGCCGCCACGGCACCTTCGCCGAGGCCGAGTTCATCGGAGAGCCGGCGCCCAGGGGCCTGGTGGGCCGCCTGCTCGCGCCGGGCGGCGGCGTCACCGAGCACACCGACCGCTTCCTCCTGCCGTCCATCGCGCAGGTGGAGTACCGGCTGGGCGCCACCAGCCACCTGCTGGCCACCAGCGCGTTGACGCCGGTGACGGACACCGAGACGCGGGTGTTCGCGGTGGTGACGTTCAAGCTGCCGGTGCCCGCGTGGCTGGTGAAGCCCTTCGTGGCCCCCATCGCGACGAGCATCTTCGCGCAGGACGCGGTGATGCTGCGGCGGCAGACGGCCCAGCTGCAGCGCTTCGGCGGCGCGCGCTACACCTCGACGGAGCTCGACGTGCTCGGTCCGCAGGTGACGAGGCTCCTCAAGCAGGCCGCCGCCGGGGAGGCCCCGCCCGAGGGCGTGCACGAGCACCGGCTGCGCATGAAGACCTGACCGGCCGACGCTGGCGTTGGGCGCGCGGGCTCCGATAGGGTGCGCGCGTCGCGTGCGCCGCGCGGCCCGGAGTCCTTCGATGCCTTCCCCCGCAGACCGGGTCTCGAGCCCGGCGGTGCTCGCGCACCTTCCCTTCCCCGTCGCCCACCTCTCGCCCGTCGGCGAGGGGCGCTTTCGGGTCGTCGCGCGGAGCGCGGCCTTCGACCGCCTGGCCGCGGGCCCCGGTGCGCCCGAGACGCTCGAGGCCCTGGTGGGCGCTGCCGCGGCGAGCGTGCTGGCGCCGAGGCTGGAGCAGTGCGGGGCGACGGGCGAGCGCCTCGACGAGCGCCTGTGGCTGACGTTCGCCGCCGAGGCCCGCTGGTGCCGGGTGCTGGCGGCGCCGTGCCCCGGCGGGCTGAGCCTGACGGTGCTCGAGGAGCGGGCCGATGACGCCGAGCTGCAGCGGCGGCTGAGGCAGTTCGAGTCCATCGCCGAGAACTCGCCCGACATCATCGCGCGGCTCGACCGCGACTTCCGCCACCTCTACGTCAACCGCGCCATCGTCGAGGCGACCGGCGCCACGGCCGCCCACTTCATCGGGAAGGACCACCGCGAGCTCGGCATGCCCGAGGAGCTGATCCACAGCTGGCAGGCCACCTACCGCCACGTCTTCGAGACGGGCCAGGAGGGCAAGAAGGCGTTCGACTTCCCCACGCCCTCGGGCGTTCGCAGCTTCGTCTCGCGCGTGGTGCCGGAGCGGGGGCCCGACGGCCGAATCGAGTCGGTGCTGAGCGTGGCCCGCGACGTCACCGCGCTCAACCAGGCGGTTGCGGAGCGGCTCGAGGTGGAGCGGCGGCTCCACCAGGCCCAGCGGCTCGAGAGCCTGGGCATTCTCGCGGGCGGCATCGCGCACGACTTCAACAACCTGCTCGCCATCATCTTGAACACCGCGAACCTGGCGCGGCTCGAGCGCCGCGTCGACGCGACCCTCGAGGCCAACCTGGACCAGATCGAGGCCGCGACCCTGCGCGCGGCCGAGCTGTGCGCGCAGATGCTGGCCTACGCGGGCAAGGGCCCGACGGTGCTGCAGGCGCTCGACCTCGACCAGTTGGTGCGCGACTCCTCCGAGCTGCTGCGGGCGACGGTCTCGAAGCGCGTGGCGCTCAAGGTGTCGGGCGGCGCGCTCCTGCCGCTGGTGCGCGCCGACCGCACGCAGGTGCAGCAGGTGGTGATGAACCTGGTGATGAACGCCTCGGAGGCCGTCGGTGAGCGCGACGGCGTGGTGCGCGTCACCACCGCGGTGGTGGAGGGCGCGGCCATCGACCTCACGCGCGCGCGGTGCGCCCCCGACGTGCTCGAGGGCCCCTTCGTGTGCGTGACGGTGGCCGACGACGGCTGCGGCATGAGCGACGAGGTGCGCGAGCGCATGTTCGAGCCCTTCTTCACCACCAAGTTCACCGGCCGCGGCCTCGGGCTGGCGGCGACGCTGGGCATCATTCGCGGGCACGGCGGCGTCTTGACGGTGGAGAGCGCCGTCGGGGTTGGCACCACCTTCAAGGTGTACCTCCCCGCCGCCGAGGGCGCCGCCATCACCTCGAGGTTGACGCCGCTGCCGCTCCCCACCGGAGGCGGCACGGTGCTGGTGGTGGACGACGAGGAGTCGGTGCGCAGCAGCACCTCGCGGCTCCTCGAAGAGTGCGGCCTCTCGACGCTGGTGGCCGCCGACGGCCGCGAGGCGCTGGCGCTCTTCGAGCGGCACGGGCCCCGCATCGGGCTGGTGCTGCTCGACGTGACGATGCCGCAGCTCGATGGGCCGCAGACGCTCCAGGCCCTGCGCCGGCTGCGGCCCGAGGTGCGCGTCATCTTGATGAGCGGCCACGCCGAGGCCGACGTCGCCCGGCGCGTCGGGGGCGGCCAGGCGGCCTTCCTGCAGAAGCCCTTCACCCTCGACCTGCTGGCGCGGGCGATGGGTCAGGCCGCGGTGGCCTGAGGGCGCCTCTAGCGCAGGCCCATGCGCTTGCGCAGCGTCGACACCGTCAGGAACAGCACCCGCACCCCGCCGAAGTCGAGGGCGTCGTTGTCCTTGAGCGAGAGGGGGGTGTTGGCCCTCAAGCGGGTGCCGTTGACTTTGGTGCCGTTGCTGGAGCCGAGGTCCTCGACCTGCGCGCGGCGCCGGGCCCAGGTGACGCGGGCGTGGTGCTTCGAGACGGTGTCTTCGTCGAGCAGCACGTCGCAGTCGGCGGTGCGCCCGATGAGGAACTCGTCTTCGTCGCGCAGCGGAGGCAGCGTCGCCACCCAGAGGTCGTCGAAGTCGAGCACGTCTCGTCGCGGTGGCCCGCCCGTCAGCGGCCGCGTCGTCTTCGGCGCCACCTCGCGCGCCCTGGTGAAGGGGCGCTCCACCAGCACGAAGGGCCCCAGCTGCTGCTCGAACGCCTCGGCGTCGAGGCGCTGCGCCAGCTCCTTGAGCTCACGAACGGTGAACACGCGCGGGGCTCCTCACCGGCCGTCGGCCCCCGACTCGACCAGCTCGTGCTTCTCGAAGGTGTACCCCTCGGGCGCCGTCAGGCTGAAGGTGTCGTTGGGCACCTCGGGCGCCAGCTCGATGCGGGTGAAGGTGGTGCGGCCCAGCTCGACGCCGTTCTCTTTCTGCACCACCACCTTCGGCACGCACAGGGCGCGGGCGGCGTCGCAGTGCTCGGCCTCCACCACCACCTCGCTCGTCAGCGCCCCGGCCTTCGTCGTCTTCGCCAGGAAGTCGCCCGAGGGAAACCGCAGGTGGTAGGTGACGGTGATGGGCTGGCCGGCCTCGTCGGGCGTCGTCATCACCAGCTCGAACGCCTCGGGCCCTCTGGGGTGCGCGACCTTCGTGGCGGTGACGCCCTTCGAGGGGAGCAGCGGCGTGCGGTAGCCCTCGGGCACGAAGGGGGCGAACTGGGTGGTGAGGAAGAGCGCCGCCTTCTCGGCCGGCAGCTTCAGCTCGAAGGCCTCGAGCTTCTTGTCGGCCACCGACAGCTTGAAGAAGCGGGCGCCGTCGAACGAGAGCGTCACCTGCTGCGGCGTCAGCAGGGTGCCCTTCACGCGGTTGGGCGCGCGCGCCACGAAGGTGTGGGTGGCGGTCTGGTCGCCCTGCGTGGTGGCGGCCTCGACGAGGTAGGCCGTCAACCGCCGGTCGCGCTCCGCCAGCGCCCGGCGCGCCTCGGAGGCCAGGTTCTCGGGCGCCTTCGGGGCGTCTCTCGGGCAGCCGCTCAACAGCAGGCCCAGCAGCAAGCTCGTTCGCAGCGACATGGTGCGCAGACCTCCAGAAATGCCGAAGGGCCCGGCACTCCACGCGGAGCCACCGAGCCCTTCGAGACTGCACTGCGGTCCGACTTACTTGACCGCGATGCCCATCGCGCCGGAGTTCGTGATGCCGATGATGTTGCCGGCGAGCGCGAAGATGCCGTGGCGGGGGGTGGTGCCAGCGCCCTTGAGGTCGATCTTCGACGCGCCCATGGCCTTGGCCTCCGCGACGAGGAGCTTGTTGACGACCTGGTCGAGGTCCGACGTCACGATGTCGATGATGTGGAAGATGAGGGTGATGCCGATGCTGTTGGCCTGGATGACCGCGACAGCCTCGCCACCGTTGGCGACGACTTCGTTGCCAGCGACAGTGGCCGACTCAACGGACGTGCAGCCGACGGCAGCGGCGAGCGACAGGGCAAGAAATGCCTTCTTCATGTGTGGACTCCTCAAGGTGAACCAAGATGGTGAACTGCTTCACTGCCTGCCAGGGCGTTTCCCCTCCCAGCGAGCGCGCGGAACTTATCGGCAGTCGGAGACGTGTCAACGACAGACTGGACAGGGCGTGACGTTCGTCACAACACCCTGTCTCCGTGAGTGAATCGCCCCGAAGAGACCGGCTCTGGCTGCACGCGGTGCTCTTCGTGGCCACCTGCCTGAGCACGTTCTTCACCTTCCTCACCCAGTCGGGCGGAGGCGTCGACAGCAGCGCGTTGGCCGACCAGCTGTGGGGCAGCGCGTGGTTCTCGCTGTCGGTGATGCTCATCCTCACCGCGCACGAGATGGGCCACTTCCTGATGGCGCGGCACCACGGCGTGGACTCCAGCTGGCCCTGGTTCATCCCCATTCCCCTGGGCTTCGGCACCATGGGCGCGGTGATTCGGCTGCGTGGCCGCATCCCCACCCGCGACGCGCTGGTGGACATCGGCGCGGCGGGCCCGCTGGCCGGGTTGTTGGTCTGCGTGCCGCTGTGGTGCGCGGGCGTGTGGCTGTCGCGGGTGGCGCCCTCGCCGAGCTTCAGCGACACCTTCCCCGGGCAGTTCTCGGTGTGGCACCTGCTCGGCCACTGGAGCGACGCGGCCCCCGAGGGTGAGGTGGTGCAGGTGTTCGGCGACAACCTGTTGGGCCTGGGCCTGCAGTGGCTGGTGAAGGGCCCGTTGCCCGCGGGCTCCGACCTGTTCGCGCACCCGGTGCTGGTGGCCTCGTGGTTCGGCTTCCTGGTGACGATGTTGAACCTGTTGCCGGTGGGGCAGCTCGACGGCGGCCACCTCACCCACGCCTGGTTCGGTGCGCGGGCCGTCACCCTGGGCAAGGCCGTCGCGGCCCTCATCGCGCTCGCCGCGCTGCTCTTCTCGACGACGTGGCTGGTCTGGTTCCTGCTGGTGACGTTCGTGGTGAAGTTCAGGCACCCGCCGGTGGCGGACGAGGCGACGCCGCTCTCGACGAGCCGCAAGGTGGTGTGCGCGGTGTGCTTCGTGCTGACGGTGCTGACCTTCATGCCGACGCCGCTGCGCTTCGTCGCGTCGTAGGCGCCTGCTCCGCGGCGGAAGGTTGCCCTGCGAAGCAGCGCGCAGCCAAAGGTCGCTCCGATCAGCGCCTCGCCGCAGGGCGCTGCGAATCAGCGCGCCGCGGCCGCTCCGCGTCACTGCACCCCCGCACCCGCTCCGCGGCGCTACAGCCCTGCATCACCGCGGCTGTTTTCGGGAGCCCTCACGCTTCCCATGCGATGAGCGTGGCATGCGCGCCTCCTTCGTCGTGCTGATCAGCCTCGCGCTCGGCGCCTGTCACGCCGAAGCGCCGGTGACCTTCTCGTTGGGAACGCCGCCGGGCACGGTCGAGGTCGCCACCCGGCACCGGCTCTCGGCGCACCTCACCATCGGCGTCGGCGAAGACGTCGACGAGCAGCCGCTCGACAGCGAGGCCAGCCAGCGGGCGAGGGTCGAGTGGAGGGAGCGCGCGTCGGTGGTGCGGTGGCTCGAGCACCCCTCGCTCGCGGGGCGCAGCTTCAGCGTCGAGGGGGGCGAGGCCCGCGCGCTCGACGACGGCGCGCCGCTCTCCGGCGACGAGGCAGGCGACACCACCGCGGCTGCGGCGGTCGCGCTCGGCCCGGACGCGCTGCAGGTCGCGCTGCTGCGGCGGCCGCTGCGCCTTCGCGAGTCGGCCCCGCACCTCGACACGGCCTTCGCGGCGCTGGCGCGTCGGGCGCTCGGGCCTTCGGTCTCGGTGGAGCACGCCTCCCTGCGCCTGCAGGCCGCGACCGACGCCGTCGCCGTGTTCTCCGCCACGCTGGTGACGGTGACCCGGGCGGGCGCGGTGACGCTCCGCGCGCCGCTGTACGGCTCGCTCGAGGTGCGCCGCGCAGACACGCTCCCGCTGGCGCTGACGCTCGAGGGGCCGGTCGAGGTCAGCTCGCAGACGATGGAGGACGCGCCCGGGGTCTCAGGCCTTGGCACCCTGGTGCTGTCGCGGCGGGTGACCGTGCTCGCAGGCGCCGCGGACGAAGCGCCGGTGCGCTCGGCCATGTTGCAGCGGTGACGCCGTGACGAGGCCTCTGCTCGAGGTCTTCTGCGACGGCTCCGGAGCGGAGCGGGTCGGGCGGCCGGGCGGCTGGGCCTTCGTCATCGTCCACGGCGACGAGGTGCTGCGCGAGCGCTCGGGCGGCGAGGCGAAGACCACCTGCCTGGTGATGGAGCTGGAGGCCGCGCGGGCCGGGCTCGACGAGGTGGTGGCGGCGGGCTGGCACCGCTCCCATCAGGTTCGGTTGATCAGCGACTGCCGGGTCGCGCTCGAGGTGGCCGACGGCGTCTTCACGCCCCGGCCCGCGAAGTACGCGGCGCTCACCGAAGCCCTGCGCGCGCTCGCGCTGACGAGCGGGGCGACGACGAGGTGGGTGAGGGGCCACGGAGGCCATCGGTGGAACGACCACGTCGACGCGCTGGCCAGGGCCGCGAGGCTCGCGGTGACGGCTCATGGCCGGAGGTGACTCGAACCCCGGGGCGCGTCGAGCAGCCGACTGCGCGAACGACGCCCTCGTGCGATGACGGCCCCATGCACGTTCTGATGGTCGCGATGCTGCTGAGCGCTGGGCCCGGGGCGCCGAAGCCGGGCACCTACGTCTTCGAGGGCGGCGCGGGCACGCTGGTGCTGGCGAAGGGCACCTTCTCCATCGAGGTCGTCGGCGCGAACGCGCACACCTGCCAGTTGGGCGGCTCGTGGACGGGCGCGACGGGCCTCGCCAGCGAGGAAGGCGAGCGGTGCGTGCTGTCGTTCGCGGCGAAGGACGGCGAGGTGTCGGTCTCGTCGACCGGCGAGTCCTGCCGGAGCTACTGCGGCGCGCGGGCGTCGTTCGATGGGCGCTACCTGACGCCGCCGAAGGGCTGCGCGGCGCCCGAGGCGAAGAAGGCGCGGGCGGCCTTCAAGGCGGCGTACGAGAAGAAGCAGTTCCCCGCGGCCGTCGCGCTGCTCCAGCCGCTGCTCGAGACGTGCACCCCCGTGCTCGACCGCTTCGAGGTGATGTGGATTCGGAACGACCTCGCCCTGGCGCAGCACCGCGCCGGAGACGATCAGGCGTGTCTGTCGACGCTCGAGCCGCTCGCGGAGTACCGCGACGCCCCGCCGGGCGAGCCCCTCGGCTACGAGCCGTCCTTCGCAGACGAGCTCGCGCGCATCGCGAAGGCTACGCGCACCAACGCGAAGCTGTGCGGGTTCGTGCCCAGGGTGGCGAAGTAGAGACTCCGGAGCCGCGCGCGCTCGAGGCGGTGTTCCCATCACTGCGCCGGTCGCGACCACGAAGAGCGGGTCGCCACGCCCGAGCCGGCGCCCGAAGCGAAGAGCCCGCCTCAGCCTGGCGCTACGGCGCGACGACGACGACGCCCTGGCTCTCGGCGCCGCCACGGTTGATGGCGCTGACGGCCCAGGTGCCCGGTGACAGCGGCCCGAAGCGCGCCTGCACGCCGCCGGCGACGTCCACCAACGTCCACCCCGTGGAGTCGAAGCGGTACAGCGCATAGAAGCGCGCGGTCAGCGGCAGGGGGTGCGAGACGGTGAGGCTCGCGCCCTGCTTCGTCACCACCGGCGGCAGCGGCGTCATCGACGAGCCCTGCCGCGGAATCGGCGGCGGCAGCGCGGGCGTCGCGTAGAGCTCGTCGTGGAAGAGGTCGAAGACGCCGCTGAGGTTGGCGCGCAGGTTCGCCTCACGAAAGTGGATGCCGCCCATCATGCCGCGGCTGCGCAGGCTCCGGGTCGCGTTCACCTGGGCGCGGATCTCGTCGGCGTTCCACCCCGCGGTGCCCAGGCGGTAGAGCCCGTGCCCCGGGAAGACGTGGCGCCCGCCCATGGTGCCGTCGGCCCACCACGTCGCCAGCGGCACGAACGGCTGCCCGGGTGAGGTGGTCGGCCAGTACAGCTGCGGCGCCACGTAGTCCACCCAGCCGTTGTTCATCCACGCGACGGCGTCACACGAGATGGTCTCGTAGGCGTTGAGGCCGACGACGCCCGGCGGGTTGTTGGGCTTCCAGATGCCGAAGGGCGAGACGCCGAAGCGCACCGTCGGGTGGCTGGCGGTCACCTCGTTCATCACCTCACGCACCAGCGCGTTGACGTTGTCGCGCCGCCAGTCGCTCTTCGTCATCGTGCCGCCGTCGGCGCGGTACGCCTGGAAGGTGGCGTCGTCGGGGAAGGGCGAGCTCGCCGCGTCGGGGTACGGGTAGAAGTAGTCGTCGAAGTGCAGCCCGTCGACGTCGTAGTGGCCGAGCAGGTCGCGCACGACGTTCACCACGTGGGCCCGCACCGCTGGCGCGCCGGGGTTCATCGTCACCTTGTTGTCGTAGGTGATGGCGTGCGCCGAGAGGGTGCGGGTGACGTGGTTCATCGCCGTGGCGTTGCCCGCGGTGACGAGGCCGCGGTACGGGTTCATCCACGCGTGCACCTCGACGCCGCGCGCGTGCGCCGCCGTGAGGAGCGCGTCGAGCGGGTCCCACAGCGGGTCGCGGCCCTGGGTGCCGGTGAGGTAGCGGCTCCACGGCTCGAGGGCGGACTGGTACCAGGCGTCGGACTCGGGGCGCACCTGGAAGAAGATGGCGTTGAGGCCGGCGTCGCGGGTGCGCTCGACGAGCGCGTTCATCGCGGCGACGCCCGCGTCGGGTGAGAGGCCCTGCGGCACGTCGAGGTTGACGACGGTGGCGACCCAGATGCCGCGGAGCTCGCGCGGGTGCGAGACGGCGGCGAGCGTGACGCCGGAGTCGATGGTCACCAGGCCCGCGTCGACCGCGCTGGCGTCGGGCGTCGTCGTGCCGGAGTCGGTGGGGCCGCCGTCGGGCGCTCCCGCGTCGGGCGTTCCGCTGTCGGTGGCGCCCGCATCTGGAGCGCTCCCGGCGTCGGCCCCGGTGCCGCCGGCGTCGGTGAGGCTTGCTCCGGCGTCGCTGACGTCGCCCGCGTCGCTCGGCGCGCCTGCGTCGGGCTCGAACGGCCCCTGCCCGCACGAGAAGGAGAGCGGCAACAGCACGACGACCAGTGAGAAGCGCACGAGCGGCGGCATAGCCATGAACGTGCTCCGCGAACACCTCGGCGCGAGCGGTGGCACCTGCGGGTGACGCCCCAGGAGGACCTGCCGTTCGAGGGCGGTCGGGCCGCTTCGGTCGCGAAGGGCTCAGTAGCTCCAGCTCGTCGTGACGCTCGACACCCTCGGGAAGAGGAGGTTCGTCACCTTCTCGACGCCACCCGCAAGCCACAGCCCCCCGTCGGGGCCCAGCCCGCTCGCCGTTCCATAGAGGCGCGCGGGCAGCGGCGTCATCGCCTCACCCAGGGGCGCGCGCTCGCTCCAGAGCCACGACTCCGCCATCGCGGCGCCCGACCTCGTGACGGTGGACGTCGCGTCCCACCCGCCCAGCAGCAAGACGCGCCCGTCAGGCAGGACGCCGGCGGTGGAGAGGCCACGTCGCACCGGGAGGCGGGGCAACAGCACGCTGGTGAGCGAGCTCGGGTTCAGCAGCTCGGCGGTGTCGGTGGCGTAGATGAAGCCAGCCGCGAGCCCGCCGGCCAGCAGCACGCCGCCGTCGGCGGTCGGGCCGCAGGTGGCGCCTCCACGCGGCACCAGGAGCGCGTCGGGGACCTCGACCCACTGGCCAGCGTCTGGCGTCCACCGCGCGACGGAGCGCGTCTGGGTGTCGTCGTCACTCCCCGTGTACCCGCCGATGACGAGCAGCTCGTCGTTCGGCCGCGCCACCAGGCACGCCCCGACATGGCTGGTCGGGAGGTCAGGCAACCGCGACCACGAGTTGCTCGACGGCTCGTACACGTCGACCCGGCGTCGAACGCCAGCGTCTGGGTGGTCGGTGCTGCTCGGCCCACGGCCGCTCACCAACGCGATCTTGCCGCCGGCCAGCGCGACGGCCGTGGCCATTTGTCGTGGCTCGGGGAAGGGGGCCCCGCCGCTCCACGACGTTCCGTCGAAGATGTACGTCGACGTCGTCGGCTCGAGCGAGCTGTCGAGGCCGCCGAAGACGTAGAGCCGCCCGTCGACGACGACCGAGGCCGCGTTGCCCCGGCCCTGAGGCATGGCCTGGAGCGCCACCGCCCGGCCTCGCGTGCACACGCCCATCGTGCAGCTCGCGTTGCCGACGCAGTCAGCCGTGACGTTGCACAGCCGACCAATGGCGCAGAGCGCCGCGCAGGGCCCGCCACAGTCGACGTCGCCCTCGGGGCCGTCCCGCACGCCGTTGAAGCAGGGCAGGGGGCCGCAGCGGTTCGCGACGACGGCGCCGCACGCCTCGTTCGCACCACAGGCTCCGCAGTCCTGCGCGCCGCCACACCCGTTGCTCACCACGCCGCACTCGCGCACCGCACAGGGACGAGGCTGGCACGTGGAGCCTCCGCCCGTGGCAGCGCCGCCTGCCGCGGCCCCTCCGCCGCCCGTGGCGCCGCCTCCTGCGCTCCCACCGCCGCTGGCCAGGCCGCCTCCCGATGTTCCGCCGCCGACCGCTGAGCCACCGCCCGTCGCAGCGCCACCGCCCGCCGAGACGGGTGCGCGGCACGCGCCGGCCGCGCACTGCTGACCCGTCG
The DNA here is from genome assembly GCA_014879945.1 of Myxococcus sp. Classification (GTDB taxonomy): domain Bacteria; phylum Myxococcota; class Myxococcia; order Myxococcales; family Myxococcaceae; genus Xiheimicrobium. The sequence goes on along the minus strand of JACSRE010000201.1, from coordinate 5,133 downwards.
CGCAGGCGGCACACAGGTTGCCCGACGCCCCGCAGCTCTGGAGGTCGGTGCCGAGCTGGCAGACCCCCGACGAATCGCAGCAGCCTCGGCAGAGGCTCGGGTTGCAGGCGGGAGGAGGCGCCGGGCACGCACACAGCACCGCAAGGAAGAGGACCGCGAGCGCGCCTTCTCTCATGCGGCGCGGCGTAGGCCATTGACGCGCGCGCGCCAAGCACCTCGCGCCAAAGCGGCGAGGGGCCGCCAGCGAAGCTCCGTGCATGCTCGCGGCCCTGTTGGGGAAGAGCTGAGGTGCGTCGAAGCTGCGACGGGCGCGCTGGTGGTTAGTTCCAGCGCCTCCACTCGTCTTCGTAGGTGTGCACCAGCACCTGGTTGTTGAGCTTGTTCACCTCGCTGGGTACGCGGTCCATGTCGGGGGGGAACACGAAGAGCGTCGGCAGCGATGTCTCTGAGATGAAGGCCAGGCCCTCGGGGAGCGGGCGCCTGGGCTCCATCGACGAGGTCGACGCCAGCACGTAGCCCCACTCACCGAAGCTGGGCACCCAGACGTGGTACGGCCGCGTCGCGAAGCCGGCCGCGCGCACCGTCTCGTCGATGCACCAGAAGCTCTTGCGCGCGAACAGCGGCGACGTGGACTGAATCACCGCCACGCCGCCCTCGGTGAGGTGCCGCTTCACCATGCCGTAGAACTTCGTGGTGTAGAGCTTGCCCAGCGAGAAGTTGTTCGGGTCGGGGAAGTCGATGATGGCGACGTCGAAGCGCTCCGTCGTCTCGTCGAGGAAGCGCAGGGCGTCGTCGTTGATGACGCGCACCTTCGGGTCTTCGAGCGAGCGCCGGTTGAGCGCCGCGAGCTCGCCGTAGTCCACCGCCAGCTTCGTCATCGCCGGGTCGAGGTCCACCAGCGTCACCGACTCGACCTCGGGGAAGCGGAGCACCTCGCGCGCCGCCAGGCCGTCGCCTCCGCCGAGAATCAGCACCCGCTTCACCGAACCCGCCGCGCGCATGGCCGGCATCACCAGCGCCTCGTGGTACCGGTACTCGTCGATGGCGGCGAACTGCAGGTTGCCGTTCAAGAACAGCGAGAAGCCCCGGTGCCCGCGCGTCACCACGATGCGCTGGTACGGCGTCGACTGCGCGTGCACCACCTCGTCGTTGTACAGCTGCTCCTCGAGCAGGTCGGTCATCTGCCCGCCCATCGCCAGGCCCACCAGCAGCACCACCGACACCAGCACCGCCTTCAGGCGCAGCCGCGTCGGAGAGGGCAGCACCGACTCGAGCAGGTAGGTGCTCCACAAGCCCACCAACCCGTTGAGGAGCCCGAACGCCAACGAGGTGCGCACCAGCCCCAGCTTCGGCACCAGCACGATGGGGAACAGCAGCGACGCGAAGAGCGCGCCCAGGTAGTCGAACGTCAGCACGCGCGAGACCAGGTCCTTGAACTCGAGCTGGTCCTTCATGATGCGCAGCAGCAGCGGAATCTCGAGCCCCACCAGGGTGCCGATGACCGTCACCATGCCGTACAGCGCCACCCGGAACGACGCGCCCGACGAGAAGGTGGCGAAGAGGAACGGCGCCGAGATGCCGCCGGTGAGCGCCACCGCCAGCTCGATCTCGACGAAGCGCGTAGGCACGCCCTTGTCGATGAAGCCCGACAGCCACGCGCCGATGCCCAGCGCGAACAGGTACACGCCGATGACGGTCGAGAACTGCGTGATGGAGTCGCCCAGCAGGTAGCTGGCCAGCGTGCCGACGATGAGCTCGTAGATGAGCCCGCAGGTGGCGATGACGAGGACGGTGAGGAACAGCAGCGAGCGGTTCACGGCTGCCGCGTCAGACCACCTGAGAGAGAGAGAGGCAACGCCTCACAGGCGCAGCTTGGTGACGGTCGTCTCGCCTGGCTTGATGTCCACCTCGATGGTGCTCTCGAGGCCCGCCTCGGGGTTCACCAGCCGGAGCACCTGCTTGCCCGACGGCAGCGGCACCGCCAGCAAGGGCGTGTCGCCCAGCCGCTGCGTGCCCAGGTACACCGTCGTCCACGGCGACGTCTTCAGCGTCAGCTTGCCCTGCGCGGCGGGCTTCGGCGTCGTCGGCCTCGCGGCGACGATGGGCGGCGGCCGCTCGGTGGGCGGCGCGACCGGCTCGGGGACCAGCGCCAGCTCGAGCACCACCCGCTCGCCGCGGCGCGGGAGCTTCACCGTGCGCGTCGACGGCTGGTGCCCTTCGAGCCGCGCCTCGAGCTGGTGCTCGCCCGTCTGCACCGGGAGCGTCAGCGGCGCCTGGCCGCGCGCCTCGCCGTCGAGCAGCACCGTCGCGCCCGTCGGCACCGTGTCCACCACCAACACCGGCAGCGGCGCCAGCTCGGCCGGCTCGGCCTTCACGATGACCGCCTCTTCCCGGGGCCGCATCAGCACGAACGCCGCGCCGCCGATGAGCAGCAAGAGCGTGGCGACCAACGCCGCCAACAACGCCGGGTTCGCCTTCGCCGGCTCCGGCTCGGGCGCCAGCCTGCGTCGGCCGCTCGAGTGGCGAGACGACACGTTCGAGTCGGGCGGCACCGCCCTGGCGAGCTGGTGAAGGGCGCCTGGCGTCAGCTCGGCCTTGAGCGCCGAGTCGATGAGCTCCCGCCGCTGGGTGATGCGCCGCGCGAACAGCGTGCGCAGGTACGTCACCGGGTCGGGCGAGGCGTGCCTGGCCTGCAGCCAGTCTTCGAGCGCGTCCTGCAAGGCCTTCGCGCTCTGGTAGCGGTGCTCGCGGGCCGGCGAGAGCGCGGTGTCGACGATGGTGGCCAGCGCGGGGTCGAGGTCGGGGCGGCGCTCGGCCGCGCGCGGGAGCTTGCCGGTGCTGATGGCGGTGAGCGTCTGCACGTCGTCGACGCCGGGGAGCAGCCGGCTGCGCGTCACCAGCTCGAACAAGACGATGCCGAGCGCGAAGACATCGCTGCGGCCGTCCACCTCTTCGCCCCGCACCTGCTCCGGCGACATGTACGCGAACTTGCCCTTGAGCTTGCCCGAGGCCGTCGCCTGGCTCGCCACCTTCGCCACGCCGAAGTCGAGCACCTTGAGCCCGCCGTCGAACGTCACCATCACGTTCTGCGGCGAGATGTCGCGGTGCACGATGTTGAGCGGCCTGCCGTCGAGCCCGGTGCCGGTGTGCGCGGCGTGGAGCCCCGCGGCGGCCTGCGCGACCCACTTCGCCGCCAGCGCGTCGTCGACGGGCAGCCCCGCCTTCTGGCCGGCGCGCCGCACCGCGGCCAGGTTCTCGCCGTCGAGGTACTCCATGACGATGTAGAGCGAGCCGCCCGTCTCGCCGAGGTCGCTGATCTGCACGACGTGCGGGTGGTTGATCTGCGCCGCCAGCCGCGCCTCGGTGAGGAACATCTCTTCCTGCTCGGCGTCGTCGAGCAGCGCCTCGAGCAGGCGCTTGATGGCCACCAGCCGCTCGAAGCCCTTGAGCCCCGAGTGCCGCGCGAGCCAGATCTCAGCCATGCCGCCCTGCGCGAGCGGCGTCAGCAGTTGGTACGGGCCGATGAGCGTTCCCGGCTCCCAGGCGCGGGCGGTGTTGAGGGGCGTCTCGGGCACTGTGCGGGAGTGTGGGCACCCTCGCGGGGCGAGTCAATTGAAGCGGTGCGGGATGATCGCTTCCCCGATGGGCGGGAGTAGCATCGGCCCCGATGCGGCTGCTCTTTGCCCTGTGGATGTGTGGGGCGCTCTCGGCCCTGGGCGCGCCCAACGCGGGCCTCGACGAGGCCCGGCGGCTCATCGACGACCTCGAGCTCGACCAGGCGCTCAAGCGGCTCGACGCCGTCGAGGCCGCGCCCGGCAACTCGAAGGACACCCTGGTCGAGCTCTACGCCCTGCGCGGCGCGACCCTCGCGACGCTGGGCAAGGCGAAGCCGGCCGAAGAGGCGTTTCGGGTGGTGCTCTCGCTGTCGCCCGACTTCAAGCTCGTCGGCGACTACGCCCCTCGCGTGCGCACGCCGTTCTACGCGGCGCGCGAGTGGGCGGCGAAGAACGGCGCCGTGAGCACCCGCGCCGAGGCCTCGACCACCGCGGAGGGCGCCGTCGAGAGCCTCAGCGTGGTGGTGAAGGATGACGCGCTCAAGCTGGCCGCGCGGGTGCGCTTCTCGGTGCGGGCGAAGGGCGCGTGGCGGGCGAGCGAGGTGCCGGTGGTGTCGGGCCGCGCGAAGCTGGCCGTGGCCGAGCCGTCGGTCGAGTGGTGGGCCGAGGTGCTGACGGCGAAGGGCGCGGTGCTGGCGACCCTGGGGAGCGAAGCGTCACCGCGCGTCGAGGGCGCGCGGAGGGCTGCGACGACGCCTCCGGTCGAGCCGCCGCCTCCGCCACCTCCGTTGGTGAGCAGCGCCGCCGCGTCGCCTCCGATGGTCGAGGCGGAGCAGCCGGCGAGGGCGCCCCTGGGGTGGATGAAGGTGACGGCCTTCTCGCTGCTCGGCGCGGGCGTGGTGGCCGGGGGCCTCGGCGCGGCGCTGGGCGTGAGCTCGAACGCCGCGCGCGCCACCTTCGCCGCCTCCGAGCGTGACTCCAACGGCCTGGTGACGGGGCTCTCACGGCGCGAGGCCCTCGCCCTCGAGGAGCGCAGCCGCACCGAGGCCACCGTCGCCAACGTGCTGTTCGTCTCGGCCGGGGTGCTGGCGGCCACTGGCGCGGTGCTGCTCATCGTCGACCTCCAGCAGGTGAAGGTGGCGCTGCTGCCGACCGCCGGCGGCGTGCAGGTCGCGGGGCACTTTTGAAGGAGCGCACGATGCTGTTCACCCCTCGAACCACGCCGCGCGGGCCTGCGCTGATGGTGGCGATGTTGACCCTCTGGTCGTGCCAGTGCGGCGAGTTCGGTATCGAGAACACCCGCTTTGCGTGCACCAGCGACGAGGACTGCGGAGCAGGGGCCGTGTGCGTCAACCGCGGCTCCGGGCTCGAGTGTGTCAGTGGTGGCGCGGCCGGCGGGAGCGCGGCCGGTGGCGCGGCTGCAGGTGGGGCCTCGGCTGGTGGTGCCTCGGCTGGTGGCGACGCCGGCGGTGACGCCGGTGGTGGGAGCGCAGGCGGCGGCAGCACAGGCGGCGGCAGCGCAGGTGCAGCGGGTGGCGGCAGCGCAGGTGCAGCGGGTGGCGGCAGCGCAGGTGCAGCG
>JACSRE010000283.1 GCA_014879945.1 Myxococcus sp. | reverse complement strand
CGTTCGCGGCCCTGGGCTTCAACGTGGACGTGCAGCCGGTGAGCGGGGCGAACACCCTCCTCGTCAGCAGCGCCATCGACACCGGTGGGCAGGGAGGCGCGGGCGGCTCGTCGCCTGGCCCCGTCACCTCGTCGGGCAGCGCTGGAGCCCGCGGCGCCTTCGCCGACACCCTCAGCCTCCGCGCGTGCAGCGCCGGGTGCCTCGCGGGCACGACCTGCGACGCGAACCAGGTGTGCGTGCCCAACTGAGCGACGGCCGCGCCCCCGGTCCGATGGCCTCGGCCGCAGCCGTGGACGCTCAGCGAGGCGCGGTGGCGCGGCGCTGCTGCGAGCGCTCCCGCGCGAGGAGCTGGGCCTTGCGCGCGACGCCCCAGCGGTAGCCCGAGAGCGCGCCATCGCTGCGCACCACGCGGTGACACGGCACCAACACGGCCGTGGGGTTGGCTCCGCAGGCCTGCGCGACGGCCCGCACGCTCTGCGGCGCGCCGAGGGCCGTGGCCAGCTCGAGATAGGAGCGGGTCTCACCCGGGGGGATCTGCGAGATGGCGCGCCAGACGCGCTGTTGAAACGCGGTGCCCTGCACGTCGAGCGGCAGCGCGGCGCCTGCCGACGGCGTCTCGATGGCGCCCACCACGCGCCTGACGACCTTCGCGAAGGCCGCGTCGCGCCTCCCCGGGGCCGCCAGGGGGAAGCGCGCCCTCAGCGCGGTGACGAGCGCGGCGCCGTCGTCGCCCAGCGTCACCCAGCAGACGCCCCGGTGTGTCGCGGCGACCAGCACCTGCCCGAGGCTGCAGGCGGCGAGCGCGTAGTGCACGGCGGTCTCGGGCCTGCCCTCGCGAAACCTCCGAGGCGTGGTGCCCAGGCGCGCGGTGGACTCGGCGTAGAGGCGACTGGAGGAGCCGTACCCGGCGGCGTAGAGCGCGTCGGTGACGGTCGCCTCGGCGCCGAGCGCGGCCTGGAGCCGCTTCGCCCGGGCAAGCCCCGCGTACTGACGTGGCGTCACGCCCGTCACGGCCTTGAAGGTGCGCTGGACGTGGAAGGGGCTCAGGCCTGCCTCGCCGGCGAGCTCGGCGAGCGAGGTCGGCGACGCCCCGGCCTCGATGCGGCGGCACAGGCGCAGCACCCACTCCTGGCGGCGCGCCGCGAGTGACGTCTCGAGCGGCTTGCACCGCTTGCAGGCGCGAAACCCCGCCCGCTGCGCGGCGTCGGGCGACTCGAAGAACGCCACGTTCGCTCTCGAGGGCCGGCGCGCGCCGCAGGAGGGGCGACAGAAGACGCCGGTCGTCTTCACCGCGAAGACGAAGTGCCCGTCGGCCTCCGCCAGGCGGGCGCAGACGGCAGACCAGCGCTTCTCGTTCGAGCGGAACGCCACGGCGGGCGGGACTTCAGCACGAGTGGCTCGGCGGGGGGGCGGGGCAGCGGCGAACGAGGCGCTCATTCGCGCGGTGTACGACGAGCGGGGCGCGCGAGAACTCCGGTTCTTGCGGCCGAACTCGTCAGCTCCACCGCACCAGGAAGGTGGCGCCCTGGCCGTCGTGCGCGGTGGCCTCGACCGACGGCTCCTTTGCGCCCGCAGCCTCGAGGCCGCGCCGGAGCATGCCGCAGTAGAAGCCGGTCGAGGCGACCTTGCTGCACCACAGCTGCGAGGCTCCGTCGGGCAGCACCGTCAGCTTCGTCTCGGTGTAGTTGTTGGTGGTGCGCAGGTTGCGGGCCATGCGCTCCATCATGCGGCGCGGCCCGATGACCCGCATGGCCGTCATCAGCGCCTTGCCGATCAGCGTCTCGCCGTAGCTGTCCACCATGCGGCGGCCCATGGCGAGGTGGCGCTCGCGCTCGGTCGCGTTGGGCATCACCAGCTGCGAGGCCAGATCCATCGCCTTGACCCACGTCTCGAACGGGTACGCCGGCTGGAGCGGAGCGTCGAAGTCGACGCCGAGCGCCTTGAAGCGGGCCCGGGCCTCGGCGTTGAGCCGCAGCCCCAGCGCCCGCGAGAGCGCGTCGAACGTCGGGCCGAAGACGAGCGCTTCCTGCATGCCACGCTGATGTAGCGGGCGGCGGCGCGGGTGTCGCCTTTTCGGCCGGCGCTACGGGCTGGCCACGCCGGCGGTCGGGGCGTCACGCACCTCGAAGCGCATCTCGTCGGCCGTGGCTTGAATCTCGGGCGCGTACATGGCCTCGGCGCGGGCGGGCAGGGCCGAGAAGCGGCCGGGCGTCTCGGCGCGCAGCTCGTAGGACAGCTTCGTGGTGCCCACCTTGAGCTCCGAGAGGAACATGGCGACGCGATCAGTGCGGAGCTCAGCGTGCGCGCAGGCGTAGTTGCAGACCTCTGGGCCCGAGCGCTGCTGCACGGCCTCGAAGCCGGCGGGCTTGAGATCTTCGAGCATCACGAACTCGACGGCCTTGTTGGCGGTGAGCTCGACGTCGACGCGCACCCGAACGCCCGACTCCACCGGCATGCCGTACTCGGTCGGCGCCTGGCCGGGCTCGCTGCTGGGCTTGCCGAGCAGCGTGTAGGTGCGCTTGACCTTCACGTCGCCCCCGACGCCCTTGATGAAGTCGTTCTGGTTGAACACGTCCCACGTGGCGGCCCAGTAGCCGGTGCCCGCGCCGTCTCGCTTCACCTGCACGGTGTTCTTGCCGGCCTTGAAGTCGGCGTCAGAGAAGAAGAGCGCGGGCACGTCGAGGCCGCCCTTGCTGTACTTCACCGTCTTCACCTGCCTGCCGTTGACGGTGACGGTGAAGCTGCCCTGCTGCGACGAGGCCTTCTCACGGCGGGCGAGATCAGCCAGCGCGTAGATGGCGAAGGCCGTGTCGCGCGTGGTGCGCCACTTGCCGCCGTTGCGGCGCAGCACCAGGAAGTCGGTCAACGGGCCGACGTACTTCACGCCTTCGCTCCAGCGCGACATCGCCATCAGCGTGTAGGCGGTGGCCTCGATGGCGGCCGAGGTGCTCCAGGCGTCGTTGGCGGTGCCGACCGCGGCGTCGTTGCGCGCCTCGGCGACCTTCACGATGTCATCGAGGTTCTCGACGGCCACGCGGGCGCGGGCGTCTCTCGCCGTCAGCAGGGCCAGGGCGACGAGCGAGCGGCCGCGCGGCTGCATGCGGGTCCTGCGCTCGAAGAGCTGGTCGAGCACCGCCCGGGGGACGGGGCCAGACTGGGCGAGCGCGTAGACCGCGAAGGCGTGGGTGTCGGCGTTGTCGAGCGCCTCGCCGAGGTGGCTCAAGAGGTAGGTGCGCCCGCGGCTCAGCATGGCGGGGTCGAGCGAGAGGCCCGCGTCCTTCGCGAGCCCCAGCGCGTAGACGACGTAGGCCGTCATCCACAGGTTGGTGCGGTCGCTCTGCCACCAGCCCCAGCCGCCGTCGGCGTGCTGGAAGCCGGCGAGCCGCTCGAGGCCCTTCTGCACCATGTCGTCGAGATCGCGCGGCAGGCGCTCGGCGGGCAGCGAGAGGTCCTTCGCGGCCTTGCGGGCGATCACCGCGGGCACGAAGCGCGAGAGCGTCTGCTCCACGCAGCCGTAGGGGTACTGCGCCAGGTACGGCAGGCCGTCGAGCATCACCGCCAGCAGCGACGGAGACAGGTTGAGCTCGAGCTTCGTCAGCGCGGCCTTGCGCTTGTTGGGCAGCTCGATCTCGAAGGTGAAGGTGTCGCTCAGCCGCCCCGAGAAGAACTGGCGCTGGGCCGAGCCGTGCACCAGGGCGGGAATGGTGAGCTCCATGGCGTCGGCCGCCGAGCCTGACCTCACCTGGGCGCGGATGACGCGATCGCCCAGCTCCACCACCTTGAAGCGCGCGTCGAAGCGCGTCACCTGCTCGGGGGTGACGGTGACGGTCTTCTTCGTGGGGCCCAGCGGCGTCATGCCGGGGGCGGTGATGGAGACGTCGACGGGCCCGGCCTTCGCGAGGTGGCTCTCGACGACGGCGGAGAGGACGACCTCGTCACCCTCGATGATGAAGCGGGGCGCCTGGAGCCTCACCATGAGGGGCATGGCCGTGCGGAGGGTGGCGGCGCCGCGGCCGAGGTGCGGGCCCCTGGTGACGACGGTGGCGACCGCCTTCCACGAGGTGAGGGAGTCGGTGACCTTGATGGCCTGCGCGCTGGGCGAGTCCATCTTGCCGGCCAGCGCCGGGTACCAGCCCGCGGAGCTGCCGAAGTCGGTGCGCGCCTTCACCGCCACGTCGGGCGCGTCGGCGCCGCTGGCGAAGGCTTCGTCGCGGGGGCCGGCCGAGTCCTTCTTCTTCTCGGACTCCTTCGAGCGGCGCTCCGGGCTGGGGGCTGGCATGCCCATGGCGGCCTTGCTGGCGGGCGCCTCTTCCGCGAGCCGGTTCGCGCTGAGCTCGTCGTCGAGGCCGCGATCGCGTGAGGGCTGCGGCTTCGTGGTGGTGAGGGGCTGGGGCGCCGGGCGCGAGACGTAGCTGCGCCAGTCGGTGGAGCGCCGCGTCTGCACGCCCTGGTTGCGTGGCTGGCGCCCGAAGAACGTCGAGAAGTCCTGCTTCTCGGGCTCGATGGCGAACAGCGCCTCGTCGACGATGGTGAGGGCGGTCTCGGTGGGCCCGGCCGGCCCCTTCGTCGCCCGCACGCTGATGGGCAGCGACGCGCCGGGCTCGGCGACGGCGCGATCGAAGGCCACCTTCACGTCGAGCTCCACCGTGGAGCCCTTCACCCGCAGGCCGTGCTGTTGCTGGAGCGCGTTGCCGCGCTCGTACCGGTTGGCCCACAGCCACGCGTTGGGCGTCGCCTCGGCCGGCATGGGGAGCTCGACGTACTTCGTGCGGCCCGTCATCTCGATCACGCGGCTGCTGACGATCAGATCGTGCTCGAGGGTGAGCCACACGTGGCCGCCGGGCTCCGGCGTCACGATGAGGGCGCGCAGGTTCTGGCCGACGGCGAGCGGCGCGCGGTCCATCAGCAGCTGGAAGCCGGGCCCGGGAGGCGGGATGGGCCTGGTGTCCGACGTCAGCCACAGCTCGGTCGTGGCCAGCGGCGCCTGCTCCGGCTTCGCGTCGACGTCGAAGACCTCGACCCGCACCGCGCCGAGGGCGTCAGCGTCGAGCTGCGCGAGGCCGGCGCCGTTGACGATGCGGGTGCGCGCCTCGGCGATCTTCGAGAGCGCGCCGGTGTTCGGGTCTGAGATGCGCGAGAGCCGCACCACCACGTCGGGCGACACGGGCCGGCTGTTGGCGTCTTCGGCGCGCAGGCGCAGCGTCACCTTCTCGCCGGGCCGGTAGAGGAAGTGATCGCTGCGCACGTCGACGAACCACGGCGTGTTCGAGAGCTTCGCGACGCCGGTGCCCTGCACCTCGCGCCGCGAGGCGTCGGTGACGAAGACCTGCGCCGTCACCTGCAGGTCGCTCATCTGCGCGGGCGTGGCCGGCACCTCGATGATCGCGGTGCCGTCGGGCCCGGTCTTGAACGCCAGGGTGTGGGTCGCGAGGTTGCCGTAGTACCCGCGGTAGCCGCGGCCCCGGTAATACGGCTCCTCGTCGTCATAGCCGTTCATCGCGGCGTCGTTGGCGTCCTGCTCATCGGGCCACTTGCCGAACTGGTGCTGCCATGGCGAGACGGTGACGACGGCCCGGCCCTGGGCGCCGGTGAGCGGCCCGCCCGAGTAGTACTTCGCGGTGACCTTCAGCTTCACCACCTCGCCGGGCTTCGGGCTGCCGACGGCGGCGACCGAGACGATGGCCTCGGGCGGCTTGTACTCCTCGACCCGGAAGGTGAGCGTCGGCTGCTGGTAGGAGCGGTTGTTCTCGGACACCGACACGTACCAGGCGCCCAGCGTGGCGTTCTTCGGGAGCGCGACGGTGGTGAAGGCGGTGCCGAAGGCGTTGGTGGTGAGCGACGGTTTGGCGACCTCTTTGCCGTTCGGGTCGCGCACCGAGACGGTGACGGTCCGGTCGGCGACGGGCTCCGAGGGGCCGCCTTCGCGCGAGCGGAGGAAGAGCTTGAGGCCCACCGTCTCACCGGGCTTGTAGAGCGGCCGGTCCATCATCACGTAGGCCAGCTCCTGGCGTGACCAGCTCGACCAGTAGGCGTCGCCGGCGCGCGCGTAGGCGACGTCGCCGCCGCGCTTGACCCAGACGTGGTGCGACTGGTTCGAGGTCTCGAGCTGAAACGTGGCCAGGCCCTGCGCGTTGGTGCGACCCAGCTCCCTCGACTCGGCGCTGCCGCGAATCAGCAGCACCTCGGCGTTGGGCTGCGCGGCGCCGGTCTCGACGTCGGCGACGAACACCTGCACCTGCCTGCGGTCGCTCTTGGAGATGACGGCGATCTGGCTCATCAGCGCGAGGTCGGAGCCCGTCACGCCGTCGCCGCTGGCTTCGATGGTGTAGAGGCCGGGCGCGGGCAGGGCGAGCTCGAAGCTCTTGTTGCCGGGCGCGTGCTGCGTCTTCACCTCGAAGGTCTCGCTCCACGTCTTCTCGACGGGGCCGCCTGCGAACGAGCTCACCGAGTCGGGGTACCCCTTGACGGCGAAGGGGTCGGCGCGGCGCAGCGTCCAGGTGACGCGCTTGACGTTTCGCCATGACACCTGCACCGGCAGCTTCAGGCCCGGGAGCGTCACCTGGTAGGCGCTGACCGAGAGCGAGACGCGGCGAATGTTCTCGGCGGCGTTGCGCGCGTCGGCGTGCCGGTTCGCGGTGGTGGAGGAGAAGCGCTTGACGATGCCGTCGTAGATGGTGAGGGCGTCGGTGTAGCGCTCCTTCGCCTCGCGCTGCTGCCCGAGCATGAAGAGCGCGTCGTCGGCCCAGGCGGTGTTGGTCGCGCCGACGTCGGTGAGCTCCTGCTCTCCTTTGCTCCGCGAGGCCTCGACCCGCAGCCACGCCTGCGCCCGGTCGAAGCGCGCGTGGGCCCTGTCGGCCTCGCTGGTGGCGTACTCGAGCACCATGCCGGCGAGCTTCTCTGCCTGCTTCACGTCCCACAGCGAGTTGTCGAGCGCGGTGAGGGCGCCGGCGACGAGCAGCTTGCGGGCCTCGAGCCCCACCCGCCCCTCGGCCTTCGTGGCCGTCTGGAGCAGCGGCAGGGCCTGCTGGAGCTGCCGGTAGCCCTGCGTCGAGAGCGCCCACTGCGCGTAGGCGCGCGCGAAGTCCTGCTCGCCGGTGTCGGCCAGCTTCGTCAGCTCGGTCGAGCCGTCGCGCTTGCCGACCTTCCAGCAGGCGAAGGCGCGCTTCGCCGTCGCCTCGCGGGCCAGCGGGGAGCCGGGGTTGGCCTTCAAGAACCCATCGAAGCCCTCGCACGCCTTCGAGAAGGACTGCTCCGCGAGGAAGGTGTTGGCGGCGTCGAAGCCGGGCGTCTGCGCGAGGGCGACGGCGGCGATGAGGCTGAGCAGGTGGGGGATGCGGCGCATGGTGACTCCCTGTGGCGGCGGTGTCGGAGGGACACGGGCGCGCGATGAATCGTTCCGAGCACGAGCCGGGCGCTCGTCGAGGCCGGCGGACCCTAACCGAAAGCGCCCGCGCCGCCCGGTGCGTCGTGGCCAGAGGGGGATTGACGGTGGCCGTGAACGTCGTTTACGAAGTTTGTCATGGCTCACGAATTGGAGAGAACGCCGCGAGAGCGTCGACGTGACGCAAACGAGGCTCGAATCCTCGAGGCGGCGATGCGCATCGTCGGCGCCGACGGCCTCGAGGGGCTGTCGATGGCGCGGCTGGCCGAGGCGGCCGACTACACGCCCGGCGCGCTGTACCGCTACTTCACCTCGAAGGACGCGCTGCTCTCGCGCCTGGTGCAGCACGTGCTGGGTGAGGTGCGGGAGTTCCTCGAGCGCGCCGCCGCGCTGGTGCCGGCCGGAGCGCCGCCGCTCGCGCGGGTCTTCGCCATCACCCAGGGCTACCGCGCGTTCGCGAAGGAGCGCCCCAACAGCTTCGGGCTGCTGGCGATGACGATGGCCGACCCACGGGTGCTGCTGCCGGGGGTGTCCGACGCGGCGCCGGTCACCGAGCGGGTCATCGCCACGCTCGAGGTGATCGCCCAGGCGCTCGGCGCGGCAGAGGAGGCCGGGCAGCTCGAGCCCGGTGACGTCGCCGAGCGCACGTTGTGCCTCTTCGCGACCCTGCAGGGCTTGTTGCAGCTCCACAAGCAGGCGCGCTTCGCGCCGAGCGTGCTCGAGCTCGATCAGCTGACGATGAAGGGGACGCGGGCGCTGCTGATCGGCTGGGGGGCCCGGGCCCGCAGCGTCGACGCGGCGCTCGCGAAGGTGCCGGCGCGGTCAAGCGCGTCTCTCGGAGGTGTGCAGTGATTGGCTCCATCGTCGTCGCGGCCGTGCTCGGGGTGCTGACCTGGTCGTTCCTCGAGTACGTGATTCACCGGTTCCTCGGCCATCACCCGCGCCTCATGCCGAACCCGTTCGGCGTCGAGCACCTGCGCCACCACCGCGAGGGCGACTACTTCGCGCCGAGCTGGAAGAAGGTGCTGGCCGCGCTGGCCCTCACCGCGCTCTTGAGCTGGCCGGTGACGGCGTTGGTCGGCGCGGGGCCGGGCCTCGCGTTCCTCGCGGGGCTGATGGTGATGTACGCGGTCTACGAGGTGCTCCACCGCCGCGAGCACACCCACGGCGCGGTGAGCGCGTACGGCCGGTGGGCGCGCCGTCACCACTTCGCGCACCACTTCAGCGACTCGCGGTGCAACCACGGCGTGACGTCACCGGTGTGGGACCACGTGTTCGGCACCTACCGGGCGCCTGGCACCGTGCGGGTGCCGGCGAAGCTGCAGATGGCGTGGCTGGTGGACCCGAAGACGGGGCAGGTGCGCGCCGAGGTCGCCGACGCGTTCGTGCTGATCCCCGAGCGGGGCGGTCAACCGACGCCGTGACGTCACGGTGCCAGTGGGCCCAGCAGGATTCGAACCTGCAACCAAGCGGTTATGAGCCCCGTTCTCGGGCCTTCACCTGGCGTGGCAGGGCGTGGCACCGAGGCTCAAGCGTTCGCAACGACAGGGAAGGGGCGCGGTGCCGAGTCTCCACCGCTTCGCACGGCTTCCACGGCTTCGACCTCGCGTGGTGCGCCCGTGGTGCGGAAGCTCGAGGCGGTGCTCACCGTGCGGGAGGTAGCGGCGCTGCTGCGGGTCAGCACTGCGACCGTCTACGCGATGGTGGAGCGGGGCGAGCTCGAACACTTCCGGGTGGTGAACTCGATTCGGGTGCCGCGCTCGTCGGTGGAGCGGCTCGTTGGGCGGGAATCGTGAACACCGTGAGCACCGTGAAGGGAATCGTGAACACCGTGAGCACCGTGAAGTGGGGCAAGCGCGGAGGTGTTGCACATGGCGTGGGAGAAGCGTGGCAACCGGCTCGTGTACTACTCGGCGCGTCGCGTGGGACGGCGGGTGGTGAAGCAGTACCTGGGCTCGGGGCCGCTGGCGCACGCGGTGGCGCAGCTCGACCAGGTCTCGAAGCTCGAAAGGCAGGCGGCTCGTGAAGCAGACCGCAAGTGGAACGACGAGGAAGCGAGGCTCGAGGCAGCAGGCCGGGAGCTCGACGCCTGCATCTCCCGGCTCCTCGTCGAAGCAGGGCTCCATCGCCCGAAGCGGGGCCGATGGCGTCGTCGCCGAGCGGGTGGCCCTCCTCGAACGCGCCCGGGCGGGTGACGAGTCTTCGGCGGCGGCTGTGAAGGCACTCGTAACGGCCCACCCCGAGCTGGCGCGCGTGGGAGGCGACCTCGCGGGCTACGTTGAGACCGGCTGGGTTCACCTCTTCGCCGGGAAGGACGTCTTCGCCCGGGAGTCGATGGGCATCGAGCTGAAGCGGCTGAAGAGCGCGCTCGCCGGCCCGTCGCCGACGGCCATCGAGCTGTTGCTGGTCGACCGGGTCGCCGCGTGTTGGGTGCAGGCGAACTACGCCGACGCGGTCGAGGCCACGCAGGGGGACCGCACCCTCCGCCAAGCGGAGTTGGCCATGAAGAGGCAGACCCACGCCCACAAGCGGCTCTTGTTGGCGCTCAAGACGCTCGCGGAGGTGCGACGGCTGATGGCGCCGACGGTTCAGGTGAACATCGCCGAGCAGCAGGTGAACGTGGCTGGCTGATTCCATGAATTCCGTGCCGCGTGTTGCGGCACCAAACCACAAGTGGTGGGCTTGGCCGATGCTCCGTTGGCTGACGGTCGCGGTGTTGGTTGGCTCATGCGGCGGCCCCAAGCCTGATTGTCCGGGATGCATCGCCAAGGATGGGGCCTGCCTAGAGGGGACGTCTTCAAGGGCATGCGGGCTCTTCGGGAGAGCGTGCCTGAACTGTTCGTTCGCGTCGAAGGTCTGCTCGGCCGGCTACTGTGTCGAGCCTTACGATGCCGGCTCCGGTTGGCAAGGGGGCGGTGGTGCGGGCGGACAGGCAGTCGACGCGGGACCGCAACGAGGCGGCGGCGCGGCTGGGGGCGGTGCAGCCGAGCCCTCAAGCGTCTTCGTCACGGTGCGCTTCGACTCAGCCACTTGCTGCACAAACGGCTGCGCATGCATGCAGTGTCGCCTGGAGCCAACCTGCGTTGTGACGAAGCTTCTCACTCGGGAGCGCTTCAACGAACTGCGGCTCACTGACCTGTCAGCCTGCCGGGTCTCCCAGAGCGCCGCCGACCAGTACATCGCCGATTGCGCGGGCCGCTGCACGAGCTACCAGAGCGGGTGCGTTGTGAACGGCACTACGTACGCCGACACGGTCATCACCTGCCAGCCCATTGCAGGCACCACGCCGATCCCGTGCGGTTGGTCGCCGTAGCGATTGCGCGTCACACGCCGTCCATGCGGGTTCCCGCATTGACAGCCGGGAGTCACTGTCAGACACTGACTCCCATGAGCACAACCCGCGCGGTTGCCTACCTCCGAGTCTCGACAGACAAGCAGGCTGACAAGGGCGTGAGCCTCGAGGCCCAGCGGGCCAAGGTGGAGGCCTACGCGAGCCTCTACGAGCTCGAGCTGGTCGAGGTCGTCGTCGACGCGGGCGAGAGCGCGAAGAGCCTCGACCGGCCCGGGCTCGAGCGGGCGCTTGGGATGCTCAAGGCCGGCAAGGCCGAGGCGCTGCTCGTGGTGAAGCTCGACCGACTCACCCGCTCCGTCCGCGACCTCGGAACCCTCATCGAGGAACACTTCGGCCCGAAGGGTGCGGCGCTCCTCTCGGTCTCGGAACAGATTGACACCCGGAGCGCGGCCGGCCGGCTCGTGCTGAACATCCTCGCCAGTGTCAGCGCGTGGGAGCGGGAAGCCATCGGGGAGCGAACCAGCGCAGCGATGCGTCACAAGGCCAGCCAGGGCGAGTACACGGGCGGTCGCGTCCCCTACGGGTTCCGCCTGGCAGCCGACGGCACGCACCTCGAGGTGGATGCCGCTGAGCAGGCCGTGCTCGAGGTGGCGCGCGACCTTCGCAAGGCAGGGCTGTCACTCCGCGCCATCGCCCGCGAGCTCGACAAGCGTGGATTCAAGAGCCGCATCGGTCGGACCTTCGGCGCCGAGCAGGTCTCGGGCATGGTCGGGTGATGGCGAAGAAGGTGGTCGACCTCGAGGGCGTCAAGCGTGCGCGACGCCGACTCGAGCAGTTGGCGAAGGAACACCCAGAACTGACCGGCGAACGCGGCCAGAAGAACCGCGACGGCTGGCTCAAGACACTCGAAGAGGACGCCATGGCGAACACGACGCAGTACACCTTCCGACTCCCCGACGAGCTCATCGAGCGGCTCGACGCCTACGCCGAGCGGCTCTCGGGAGAGACCGGCCTCGAGGTGAACCGCGCCGACGTGGTGAAGCGGCTGCTCACGAAGGGGCTCGAGGCCGTCGAGAAGCCGAATCAGGCCAAACGGAAGAGAGAACGACCATGACGATTCAGGAGGCGGTCTTGTGGGCGACCGCAGCGGTTGTGTTCGGCAACGAGCTGGTTTCGCTTTTCCATCGCCGAAAGACTGGGCGGCTCATGGAACGACAGTGGGAACTCCGATACTTCATCACGCGCGACTCCTTCGACACGTCCCGAAACATGGTGTGCATCGACCTCCTCACTTTCAGGGCATGCCGCACGTTCACCGACGTGCTCTACGCGACGGCGAACGAATACGACGTGCGGCGGTGCGGACCGAATCACTGGGAGTGGCGCGAGACACCCGCCTCGTGGGCCAGGAACAGCGAAGAGCGCTCGTACCTGGTGGGCGAGGAAGCCAAGGTGTCCGAAGGAAGTTGGGAACGACTGGCGATCTTCGACGCCGAGCTGGAAGGTCGGTACGAGTCGTTCCTTAAGAATTTCGCGACGCTCGGCCTTCCTGAAGTTGAACGCCGAACACTTGATGCGCTGAAGGAATCCGCCAGGTGGCGGCATCAAAGCGAGCGGCGAAGGGCTGTAGCTGATGAACAGAGGAAGTGACGCCCGACTCGCTGCGCGAGACAAGTCCTGACTGCTATGAAACGACCCGTGTCAAGGCACGGCGTTGGTTGTTCGTCCTGACCACTCCTTCGTTC
>JACSRE010000281.1 GCA_014879945.1 Myxococcus sp. | reverse complement strand
CCGGGCCTCGCGCCGCTGGCCCAGGCGACCTACCCCGTGCCGGGCACCACCAACCTCTTCGCCATCTCGTCACGGTACGCCGTCGTCCAGAACGCGCCGGCGCAGGCCCTGGTGTTCGACGCCGACGCTGACGACGTGGCGGGCTTCGTGCTCCAGCGCGACATCCCCAGCGCGGTGGACCCGCTCGACTCGTCGAGCCTCGAGACCGTGGCCAACCGAGAGATCGACGCGCTCATTCAGCTCAGCGGCTCGCCGCTGGTGCGCGACCGCCTCGAGCGCTCGAGCCGCATCTTCGTCAACGCCGACCGGCCGCTGCGCGTGTTGCGCACGCTGTCGAGCTCGCAGCTGCTCACCTTCGGCACGCCCACCACGGCCTTCGCGGTGCGCAACCGCCTGCTGGGCGTCTTGTCGGGGAAAGACCCGTCGATGCTGGGCCTGGTGCCGCAGGGCCCGGCGACGGCGACCCAGGACACCCAGCAGGTGGTGAACTTCTCCTTCAGGTTCGGCAGCGGCAAGCTCTTCATCGGGGTGGTGGCGTCGCCGGCGATGAAGCTGCGCGAGAACCTGGCGGCGCTCAACGACTTCTCGAACGGCTCCCACCTGGCTGACGAGAGCGCCTCGCTGGCCACGCGCTGTGAGAAGCGCACCACGCCCGCGCTCAAGACCGACTTCCTCTTCGTCATCGACAACACCATCTCGATGGTCGAGGAGCAGCAGGCGCTCCAGGACGCCGCCCAGGGCCTCTTCGACGCCTTCCAGCGCGCCGGCCTCGACTTCCGCCTCGGCGTGGTGACGACGGACAGCGACGTGCTCCGCGGCAACGGCTTCGTCACCACCCTCAACGACTTCAGGGCCGCCGCGCGCGTGGGCCTCGACGGCAACACCACCGAGCTGGGCATCGAGTTCGGCCTGCGGGCGCTGCGCCGCGCGCGCATGTCGATGACGCCCAACCTCACCCTGCGCGACTCGATGAGCACCGGCCTGGTCGTCATCTTCATGTCCGACGAAGACAACAAGAGCATTCGCCCGGGCATGTTCGGCTCGTACATCGCCGACTACCGCATGGAGGGCGCGGTGGCCTTCTCCATCGTGGGCCCCAAGCCCACCGGCTGCATTCGTGTCGGGCGCGGCGAGGCGCAGCCGGGCGACCAGTACATCGACCTCGCCAACGGCACCGGCGGCAGCTCCGGCAGCATCTGCAACCCCAACCTCACCGAGGTCATCGAAGAGGTCGTCATCGGCGCGCTGGGGGCCTCGAGCCGCTCGGCGCTCGAGCGTCGGCCCATCTCGGGCTCCTTGAGCGCGCGCACGACGATGGCGCTCATGCGCAACCGCTCCAACGGCTTCGACTACGAGCCAGCCGCCAACTCGATTCTCTTCTTCGGCATGGCCGCGCCGACGGTGGGCGGGCCGTACGACGCCGCGTACCAGTTCTTCAACTACATCGACTGAGCGTCTGCTCGCGGAGCCCGCGGTGGAGTCACTCGGAGCGCCGGCCGCGGTCAGTGGCGCAGTCGCGCCGTGCGCATCAAGACGACGTCCGTGACGGACGGCGAGACGCCTGAAGCAGAGGCCTCGGTAGGTTTTGGGGGCGCGGGTTGCTGCGCTGCGAGGCGAGGGGGTATTCCGCGCCCGGGGAGAAAACATGACCACTCATTCACGACTTCTGGCTGCCGTGCTGCTCGCGCTCTCGTCGGCCTGCGGAGCGCCCGAGGCGGCCTTCCAGGTGCGCGAGACGGTGCAGCAGCTCTACGTCACCCACGCGCCTGCCGGGGCGACGCTCGAGGTGCTGCGTCACGGCAAGGTCGTCACCACCGGCGTCGCCGACGAGCGCGGCGCCCTGGTGGTGCGCAACCTCGAGGCTGGCGACGGCTACCTGGTGAAGGTGCAGGGCGCGAAGGAGCAGTCGCGCGCGCTCACCGTGAAGTCGGTCGAGTCGAGCACCCCGAAGCGCGAGCTGTACACGGGCCAGAAGCTCGTCGCCGGGTTCAACTACCTCACCATGCGCGACGGCACGAAGCTCTCGGCCTGGGTGACGCTGCCCAGGGGGCGCGGCCCGTTCCCCACGGTGGTGAACTACTCCGGCTACGCCGCCTCGAGGCCGGGCCAGCCCATCAAGGACTTCGAGTTCCTCTGTGACGACTTCCCCGTGGTGTGCGCGACGCCGCAAGACGCCTCGGCGCTCTTCGCCGGCATGATGGACTACGCCACGGTGAGCGTGAACATGCGCGGCACCGGCTGCTCGGGCGGCGCGTACGACTACTTCGAGACGCTCCAGCTGCTCGACGGCTACGACGTCATCGAGACGGTGGCCGCGCAGGACTGGGTGATGCACCACCAGGTCGGCATGGTGGGCCTGTCGTACCCGGGCATCTCGCAGCTCTTCGTCGGCGCCCAGCGCCCGCCCGGCCTGGCGGCCATCGCGCCGATGTCGGTCATCGGCAGCACCACCACCACGCTGCTGCCCGGCGGCATCTTGAACGACGGCTTCGCGCTGTCGTGGGTGAAGAACGTGCTCAGCAAGGCCGTGCCCTACGGCCAGGGCTGGGAGCAGGCCCGGGTGGACGCCGGTGACGAGACCTGCCGAGAGAACCAGCTGCTGCACGGCCAGCTCGTCGACAACGTGGCCCAGGCCCGGCAGATCGTCTTCCACGAGCCCGACCAGCACGACCGCTTCGACCCCACCAACTTCGTCGGCCGCATCGAGGTGCCCGTCTTCCTCACCGGGGCCTGGCAAGACGAGCAGACCGGCCCGTACTTCTTCCTGCTGTTCGACAAGTTCACCGGCAGCGACGCGGTGCGCCTGACGGCCATCAACGGCGTGCACGTCGACGGGTTCGCGCCCGAGGTGCTGGCCGAGTGGCACGCCTTCCTCGAGCTCTTCGTCGCCCGGCGCGTGCCCCGCGACCCGGTCACCTTCCGCAACTTCAGCCCCTTCATCTTCGACGAGGTCTTCAAGTCGAAGCAGACGATGCCGAAGACGAGGTGGTCGAGCTTCGCCTCGCGCGACGAGGCGGTGGCCGCGTGGAAGGCCGAGCCCCGGCTCAACGTCATCTTCGAGAGCGGCGCCGGCGACGAGCGCGACCTCGGCGCGCCCCGGGGCACCTTCACGCACGGCTTCCGGTCGTGGCCGCCCGAGGGGCTCAAGCCCTTCGTCCTCTACTTCCAGCCCGACGGGGCGCTCAGCGGCAGCGTGCCGGCGCCGCTGGCCCCGCCGTCGCGCTTCCTCCACGACCCGATGGCCGGCTCGCGGGGCATTCTCGGCATGGGCGGCGACGTCTGGGCGAAGCTGCCGCGCTACGAGTGGGGCGAGCCGGTGGCCGAGCGCGCGGTGGTGTTCGAGGGCGGCGCGGTGCCGCAGCCGACGGTGCTGCTGGGCACGGCCAGCGTGGACCTCTGGCTCCAGTCTCCGGTGGACGACGCCGACCTGCAGGTGACGCTGAGCGAGGTGCGCGCCGACGGCAAAGAGGTGTACCTGCAGTCGGGGTGGCTGCGCGCGGGGCACCGGGCGCCCGGGCCCGACGCCACCGAGTTCTGGCCCGCGCAGACCTTCTCGCGCGCCGCGTGGGCGCCGCTGCCGCCCAACGCGTGGGCGCAGGTGCGCATCGGCACCGCGGGCTTCGCGCACGTGCTGCGGCCCGGCTCGAAGGTGCGCGTCACCGTCGACACGCCTGGCGGCACCCGCGCCGACTGGCGCTTTGCGAACAAGCCGTTCTCGAGCGAGGTGGCGTACCTGGTGGGCCACGACGCCGAGCACCCCTCGCGCGTGGTGCTGCCGACCATCGAGAACGTGGCGGTGCCGTCGATGACGCCCCCGTGCCCGTCGCTGCGGGGCCAGCCGTGTCGAGACGCCCGCGCCCACGTGAACCTCACCGGCCCAGGCCGCTGAAGCGCCGGCGCCGAGTGCGTCAAGAGGCGTCGCGGCCGTTCACGGCGCGGCCAGCTCGAGCGCGCGCTTGACCATCGCGAGCGAGACCGGCTTCACCAGGCAGTCGTTCATGCCCGCCTGGCGGCAGGCGTCGAGCTCTTCGGCGAGGCCCGAGGCGGTGAGCGCGACGATGGGCGTCTGGGCGTGGGTGGTGGCCGCGCGGATGCGTCGGGTGGCCTCGAGGCCATCCATCTCGGGCATCTGGCAGTCCATGAAGACGAGGGCGAACTCCTCGGCCAGCACCGCCTCGACGGCCTCGCGGCCATTGCGCGCCACGCGCACCGGGTAGCCGGCGCGCTGCACCAGCCCGCTGGCCACCAGCAGGTTGACGGGGTTGTCGTCGACGACGAGCACGGGCCTGCGCGCGGTCTCGGCCCGGCTGCGCACGGGCGTGACGGCGGTGGCGGGCACGCTCGCCGGCACCAGCGGCACCGCGACGGTGAAGGTGCTGCCCTCGCCCACCCGGGAGGCGAGGGTGAGGGTCCCGCCCATGGCCTCGACGAGCTGTCGCGAGAGGGCCAGGCCCAGGCCGCTGCCGCCGTAGCGGCGGGTGGTGCTGACGTCGGCCTGCTCGAAGGGGCGGAACAGGCGCGCCTGCACCACCGCGTCGATGCCGGGCCCGGTGTCGGTGACGCGCAGCCGCAGCGCGCCCTGGTGCGTGTCGAGGCGCACCTCGACGGCGCCGCGGGCGGTGAACTTCACCGCGTTGCTGATGAGGTTGGTCAGCACCTGGCGCCAGCGAACGCCGTCGAGCGTCACCCAGCCGGGCACGGCGGGGTCGACCTCGGTGCGGAGCTCCAGGCCCTTCTGGGCCACCACCGGCCCGAAGAGCTCGGCGACGTCGGCCACCACCTTGGCGACGGCGCTGGGCCCGGGCGAGAGCACCAGGCGGCCGCTCTCGGCGCGGGTGATGAGGAGCAGGTCGTCGATGAGGGTGACGAGGGAGTGCCCGCTGCGCTGCACCAGCTCGACCTTCTCGCGCTGCGGCGCCTCGAGCTTGCCCGCCAGCACCAGCTCGGTGAGGCCGAGCACCGCGTTCATCGGCGTGCGGATCTCGTGGCTGACGTTGGCGAGGAAGATGGTGCGGGCGCGGCTGGCGGCCTCGAGCCGGTCGACCATGTCTTTTCGAACCACGTCGAACCACCGCACGAACGAGACGACCAGCCAGATGAACGCCACCAGGTTGAGGGCGATCACCACCGCGGCGTTGCGACGAACGGGGCCCTCGAGGTGAACGCCGCTGGCCATCAGCCACTCGGCCGCTCCGCCGAAGACCATCGCCACCAGCACCCACACCCGCAGCTCGGCCTTCTCGAGGAGGAAGCCGGCCAGCAGCGGCACCAGCACCAGGAACACCGGCGTCATCGGGTTGGGCGGGTTCTGCAGCAGCCCCACGCCGGCGAGGTACGGCGTCAGCAGCACCAGCGACAGGCGCCCCGCGAGGGGGAGCCGGCCGGTGGCGCGGAACACCGCGAGGCCCGCGACGCCGCTGGCCAGCAGCCAGGCCTGCGCCAGCAGCAGCCACCAGAGCCCCTGCGCGAGCGAGATGGCCACGAACACCAGCGCGGTGCCCAGGCCGTAGGTCCACGCGCGGACGAAGAAGCCTCCGCGCCAGTCGTCGCCCATCGACGCCGGCACCCACCACCGTTCCCACCGCGAGAGAAGGTGCTCCACTGAGGGCAACGGTAGCGCGCCGACGTCTGCGGTGCCGCACCGTCTGGGCGACGGGTCACCCGCGACCGCGCGTTTGCCGTTGACCCGCCAGCCTCTAGTCGCGCGCCGCGAGCGCCCGGGTCACGGCCTCGAGGCCCACGGCGACGCGCGCGAGGCGCTCGAAGTCCACCGTGTCCGGCAGGTCGGTGGGCTCGTGGTAGTGCGGGTTCCTGAAGGGCGCGGTGTCGGTCACCATCAGCGCGCGGTAGCCGGCTCGCCAGTACGGCCCGTGGTCGGACCAGTCGATGCCCTTGACGGCGCGCGGCGGGCTCGAGCCCTCGGACGCGACGGTGGCGTGCTCGCGGAAGGTGCCCACCACCCGGTGCGCGAGCGCGCGGGACTCGGTGTCGGCGACGAAGCCGATGAAGTGGCCCGTCGAGGGGTAGAAGGCCGAGAAGGGCCAGGGGTAGTGCTGGGTGTCGGGGGCGTCGGTGAAGTAGCCCATCGTCTCGAGCGACAGCATGGCGCGCACGTCGTCGCCGCGCGCCCGCGAGCGCTTCGCTGAGACGTCGCTGCCCATGGCGGGCGTGCGGAAGTACGGCGGCTCTTCGTTGGTGAAGAAGATGAAGCGCACGGTGCGCGGCAGAGGCGTGGCGCGAAGCGCGCGGGCCAGCGCGAGGGCGACCGCGACGCCCGTGGCGTTGTCGTCGGCGCCGGGCGTGCCCTCGGCCGAGTCATAGTGGGCGCCGAGGATGACGAGCTCGGTGGGGGCTTCAGTTCCGGGCAGCTCGGCGATGAGGTTCTTCACCACGTGGCCCTGCACCTCGTACGGCTCCGGCGTCACGGTGTAGCCGGCGTCAGCCAGCTGCCCTTCGACCCACGCCGCGGCGGCGTCGAGCCGCTCGGGGGTGCGGCCGAGGTTGCGCTCTCCGATGCCGACGGCGAGCGCCAAGACGTCTGCCTCGAGCCGCCGGGCGAGCGCGGCCTCGGTCTGGGTGAGCGCCGGCGCGGGGCCCGCGAACGAGGCGCCCGGCATCGTCGTCATCTGCTTGAGGCACGAGAACCCGGAGCCGGCCGCGACCAGCGCGAGCCCTGTCAGGAGCAGGAGGCTCCGCCGCCGCGACCGCGTCACTTGCCGAAGAGCGCCTTGTACAGCTCGTCCACCGTCTTGCCCGAGGTCTCGTAGAGCTCGGCGTCGCGCAGGTGCGCTTCGGTGCGGGGGTCGATCTTCTTGTAGTCCTTGCGCACCTTGGCGGCCGCCTCCGAGGTCTTCTCCTGGAGGTCCTGGTAGGCCTTCAGCACCGGGCCCTTGCGCAGCACCGTCGGGTCTTCGGTGACGCGCTTCTCGATGTTGTCGTACTTGGCGCGCCAGGCGGGGTAGCCGCCGCCCAAGGGGAGGGGAGGCGGCGGGGCCTTCACGGTCTCGGGCTCGGCGGCCTTCACCACGGCAGGCTTCGGCTCGTCCTTCGGCTCCTCGACCGGCGGAGGCGGCTTGGCCTTCACCTCGTCGGCTGCCTTCTTCACCTCGTCGCCAGCCTTCTTCGCGCCGTCACCGGCCTTCTTCACGGCCTCGTCTGCGGCTTTGACGGCTTCGTCGCCGGCCTTCTCGGCATCAGCGGCGGCCTTCTCGGCGGCCTTCATCGCGGCCTTCGACGCCTTGTACGCCTCTTCGGCCTGCTTGATCTGCTCAGCCGTGGCGCCCGCGGCCTTCATCGCGTCGAGCGCCTGCCTCTGCGCGTCGTCCACGTCGCCCACCTCGACGTCGCCCCCGCCGCCTGCGCTCGCGATGGCCACGCCACCGCCGCCGCCACCCGAGAGCGCGCCCGGAATGCCGGCCAGCGCAGAGAGCGCGGTGAGCGCCAGCAGCACCAGGCCGACGATCTTCACCCACTTCGCGGTGTTGAACGCCTCCATCCACTTGATGAAGACGAAGAGGCTGAGCGCGCCGGTGGCGGCCGACAGCACCACCGGGATGAGGCCGATGAGCGGGATGCCGAAGCGCGCGCGAACGGCCGCGATGATGATGGTCAGCCCGCTGGGGATCACCGCGAGGATGATGGCGGTCTGCGTCTGGAGGAAATAGTTGGTGCGGCCGCGGGCGTCGCTCTCACCCTTGAAGAGCTTCTCGACGACCCAGCCCACCAGCGGGTGCCAGATGAGGCCGGTGACGACCGACGCCACCACCGCGACGACGGCGCCGACGATGAGCCCGCCGATGAGGCTGCCCACGCTGAGCGCGCCCATCACCAGCTGCGCGATGAGGCCCGCGATGAAGCCCATCGCGCCCGACACCACGTTGCCCGGCAGCGCCCAGGCGATGAGCTCCATGCGCCCCATCGGGTCGCGCGGCTGCTCCTCGATGGCCTTGCGCACGGTGCCGAACGGGTTCAGCAGCAGCAGGGGCACGTTGACGAGGTAGTAGCCGATGGCCTTGGGCACGCCGGCGAGCACCTGGCCGACGCTCGCGTTCCCCAGCTCTTCGTCGCCGCCGCTCCCCTCGGGCCCGGCGCGGGTCGGCTCCCGGCCGGCGTTGCCAGCGGGCGCCATCTTCTGGGCCGCGGGCTTCTTCGCCGGCGGCGGGGCCGACTTGGCGGCGGGCTTGGCGGCAGGCTTCGGCGGCGCCTTGCGCTCGGGCTCCGTCATCGGCGGGTCGTCGTCCTGCGGCTCGTCGCCTTCGTCGCCGGCGTCGTCTTCGACGACCTTGAGCACCTCGAACTTGCGCTTGGAGAGCTGGAACACGTCGCCGGGCAGAATCTCCGTCGCGTCGCCGATACGCTCGTTGGCCAGCATGGTGCCGTTGGAGCTGCCGAGGTCCTTCAGGAACCAGGCGCCGTCTTCGCAGAACACCTCGGCGTGCCGCTTCGAGACGCCCATGTCGGCGACCTGCACCTGCGCGTCGCCGCCTTCACGGCCGAAGGTCATGCCCTCTTCGGGGACGGTGATCAGCTTCTGGCTCGCCAAGTCTTTCAACTGAAGGAACATGAGCATGACCTACCGCACCTCGAGCGGGCCTCCCAGCGTTGCGAGCGCAGGGGTTTGATGGGGGAAGAATCGCAGGGCAGACGGGCTCCTGGAGGGGGGATGCAGGCACCGGCCAGGGCGTGCACACGAAGGCCGGTCGACCCGATGACCATGGAACACGCAGAGGGAGGACGGGCAGCCTGTGAGCCATGCGCTCCCTCGTGTTGGCCCTCGGCCTCTCGCTTCTGTCCTGCAGCGGCGCCGCGCCGTGCAGCACCACCTGCACCGGCTGCTGTGACGCCCGCGGCCAGTGCAAGACGTTGACGGACAGCGCGAGCTGCGGGCGAGGCGGGGCTGTGTGCGCAGCGTGCGGCCTCGGCCAGTCGTGCGTCAGCGGAGCCTGCATGAGCTCGGGGTTCGGCGCCGGATCCAGCGGCACGGGTGGCGGCTCGAGCGGGACGGGCGGAGGCGTCAGCGGGACGGGCGGAGGTGTCAGCGGCACGGGCGGAGGCGTCAGCGGGACGGGCGGAGGCGTCAGCGGCACGGGCGGAGGCGCCAGCGGCACGGGTGGAGGCGTCAGCGGCACGGGTGGAGGCGTCAGCGGCACGGGTGGAGGCTCGCCCGGGGTCGACTGCGCGCGGGTCGCGGTGCAGGTGGCGACGGGCGGCTGCACCCTGAGCCTGGTCGCGCCGGCCAACTGCGCCGAGGTGAACTTCGGCGGCGGCTTCATCGAGCTGGCCTGGTCGACCAGCACCACGTTCTGCGAGGGCCCCCACAAGCTCTACGTCGCAGGCAGCCCCGTCTCGAGCTGGAGCACCGGCAACGCGCTCGAGTTCTCGCTCACCTCGGGCACCTACACGAACTACGCGATGACGCGGAACATCGGCGGCTACTTCCACCTCACCCAGGCCGATCTCGCGCAGCTCACCGCCGTCAACGGCCAGTACTACTTCCGGGTGGCCAGCTACGCCGACTCCCTCTCCGAGGTGAGCACCTTCATCGTGAGGTGACACCTGCCGTGGGCACTGGTGCTGGTGGAGCGCAGGTCACCGACGCCCAACCCCCGTCTTCATTGAGGAAGGTCACGGCACGGGCGTTGCTCGATGCCGCGCCATGGAACGCGTCCGGTTTACACTGTTGCTCGGCCTGCTGCTGGCCTCGTGCTCCGGCGAGATTCTCGGCGGGGTGAGCGCAGGCGCGAGGCCCGACGACGTCACCACGCCGGCGCGGCCGCCCCCGCCCGCCCAGGTGACCGAGGAGCCGCGCGCGCCGCCGGTGGTGCCGGTGACGGCGCTGCGTCGCCTCTCGGCCGCCGAGCTCGACCGCACCCTCGCAGACCTCACCGGCGACCGCTCGCGCCTGGCCGTCACGCTCCTCCCCGGCACCACCTTCACGCCCTTCGACAACGACACCGCGCTCCAGGCGCCCTCGGCCATCTGGGTCGAAGCGGTCGAGCGCCTCGCCGACACCATCACCACCCAGACCCTCGCCGACCCCGCGCGCCGCCAGCGGGTGCTGCCCTGCACGCCCACCGGCAACCAGGACCTGGCGTGCCTCGACCGCTTCATCGAGACGTTCGGCCGGCGCGCGCTGCGCAGGCCCCTCACGCCCGCCGAGAAGGTCGAGCTCAAGAGCCTGCACGCGCAGGCGCTCGAGCGCGGCGACTTCCTGACGTCGGTGGGGCTCATCATGCGCCGGCTGCTCCAGGACCCCGAGCTGCACTTCCGCGTCGAGCTGGGCGCGCCGCAGGCCGACGGCACCACGAAGCTCGACGCCTTCGAGGTGGCCAGCCGCCTCTCGTTCTTCCTGCAGGGGCGCGCGCCGTCAGACTGGCTGCTCGACCTCGCGCAGGCCGGCGCCCTCGACACCACCGAGGGCCTTCGCGCCGCCGCCACCCGACTGGTGAGCGAGCCGGCCGGCCGCGCGCGCATCGAGGAGTTCCACGCGATGTGGCTGGGCTACCTCACGCTCCCGCACGACGGCGCCTTCAACCAGCGGCTGGTGAACGAGTCGACGGCCCTGGTGCGCCGGGTGGTGTTCGAGCAGCCCGGCGACTACCGGCGCTTGTTCTTGAGCGACGAGACGTACGTCGACCCGACGCTGGCGGCGCACTACGGGCTGCCCGCGCCCGCCGGCGGCGCTCCCGGATGGGTGCCGTACGGCGCGAGCGGGCGAAAGGGCATTCTCTCGCACGGCGCGCTGCTGTCGAACGGCGTGAAGCAGACCGACACCAGCCCGACGCTGCGCGGCCTGTGGGTGCGCAACCGCCTCTTCTGCTCCGAGATCCCCGCCCCGCCGCCCAACGTGGTGGCCGACGTGCCGCCGCCCGCGCAGAACGGGGTGGTCTGCAAGAAGGCCCGCTACGCGGTGCACGACTCGGTGGCCAGCTGCGCCGCCTGCCACACCTCGATGGACCCCATCGGCTTCGGGCTCGAGCAGTTCGACCGCACCGGCCGGTTTCGCGCCGTCGAGGCCGACCACCCCGAGTGCGTCATCGACGGCCAGGGCGCGCTCGAGGGCGTGGGCAGCTTCAAGGGCCCCGCCGAGCTGGCCGAGCTGATGATCGGCACCGGCGCCGTCGAGGCGTGCACCGTCAAGCAGCTCTTCCGCTTCGTCAACGGGCGGCGCGACCGCTCCGAAGACGCGCCGCTGCTGGCGCTCCTCACCGAGCAGTTCCACGCTGGTGGCCGCCGCTTCGACGCGCTCCTGGTGGACCTGGTGAGCCACGAGACGTTCCTTCGTCGCCGTCTGGAGGTCACCCCGTGAAGCACGTCGCGTTGAGCCGAAGGTTCGTGCTGCGAGGCGCCGCGGGCGTCGGCATCGCGCTCCCGTTCCTCGAGGCCATGGTGGGCCACCCGGCGCTGGCCCAGACGGTGAGCCCGAAGCGGTACCTGCTGGGCTTCGCGGGCTGCTCGCTGGGCGGCTACGACGGCAACGTCAACGACACCATCGTGCCCGACACCGTGGGCGCGGGCTTCGCGCTCAAGCCGGGCCTGGCGGCGCTGGCCCCGGTGAAGGAGCACGTCAGCCTGGTGACGGGCTTGCGCATTCCCACCGCGGTCAACGGCGTGGTGCCCGCGGGCGGCCGGCCGGTGGCGTTCCACGGCAACTCGCACGCGCCGCAGCTGTGCGGCATGCGCACCCAGAACGGCAACTTCGGCGCTCCTTCGACCGAGCACCTGGCCGGAGCGCTCCTGGGGCCCACCACCTTCCCCGCGCTGGTGGTGCGCGTGCAGGTGTCGTCGTACGTCGGCGCGGCGTCGGCGGGCAGCGGCGAGGTCGTCTCGTACCGCCGCAACGGCACCTCGATTCAGGCGGTGCCCGCGCGCTACAGCCCCCAGCAGCTCTTCCAGGCGCTGTTCGGCAACTTCTCGCCCTCGGGCCTGACGCCCGCTCAGGCCGCCGAGCAGGAGTGGCTGCTGAAGAACCGCAAGAGCGTGCTCGACGGCGTGAAGGGCCGGTACGAGCGGCTGTCGTCGAAGCTGGGCGCCGACGACAAGCGCCGCGTCGACGACCACCTGCAAGAGGTGCGGGAGCTCGAGCGCCGCGTGGGCGCCATCCCGCCGCCCGCCGCCGGGGTCTGCCAGCGCCCGATGGACCCCGGGGCCGACCCCGCCGTCGGCGGCGGCCAGGCCACGCCCAACGGCAACATCACCTACTCGCAGAACCTCGGGTACAGCGGCGAGGAGCAGCGCGCGGTGGCGATGGTGGGCCTGGTGCACATGGCGCTCTCCTGCGACCTCACCCGCAGCGTGCTGTTCCAGTTCACCAACCCGCAGAGCTTCTTGAACATGTCGCAGACGACCGGCCAGCTGTCTGACCTGCACGAGCTCTCGCACGGCAGCCACGGCAACCGCAGCGACGCCCGCGTCATAGCCTCC
>JACSRE010000181.1 GCA_014879945.1 Myxococcus sp. | reverse complement strand
CGGCTCGGCGACGGCGGGCGGCTCGGCGACGGCGGGCGGCTCGGCGACGGCGGGCGGCTCGGCGACGGCAGGCGGCTCCGCGACGGCAGGCGGCTCCGCGACGGCGGGCGGCTCGGCGACGGCGGGCGGCTCGGCGACGGCAGGCGGCTCGGCGACGGCAGGCGGCTCCGCGACGGCGGGCGGCTCGGCCGGCGGGGCCGCGTGCACCAACCTCTGCTCGGGCTCGGTGACCATCTGTGACTCGACGGGCGTGCGGACCTGCGGCGTCGACGGCGCCACGGGCTGCAACGTCTTCGGTGCGCCGGTGGCGTGCCCCAGCATGCAGACCTGCAGCGGCGGCTCATGCCAGGCCACCTGCACCAACCAGTGCACCCTGAACGCGACGCAGTGCGCGTCGTCGGGCGCGCCGGTGCGGTGTGAGACGTTGACCAACGGCTGCACCGACTGGGTGCTCCGGCCGGCGTGCAACCAGGGCCAGGTGTGCAGCGGCGGCAGCTGCGTCACCACCTCGACCTGCACCAACCAGTGCACCGTCGGCCAGACGCGCTGCACGGCGGGCGGCCAGCAGCAGACCTGCGTGACGTTGACCTCGGGCTGCACCGACTGGTCGCTCCCCATCGCCTGCACCTCGGGCCAGACGTGCGCGGCGCCGGCGACGGTGTGTGGGGTGGCGCGCTGCACGGCAGGCCAGCGGCGCTGCACCGCGGCTGGCGCGCCGGCGGTCGAGGCCTGCGACGCCCAGGGGAGCTGGTACGTCGTCTCGCAGTGCCCTCAGGCGTGCGCGAGCGGCACCTGCACCGCCGCGGCGGCCTGCAACGCGGGCACCGTGCGCTGCAACGGCACGAACATCGAGATCTGCAACGCCTCGGGCACCGCGTGGCTCTACAACCAGACCTGCCCGGTCTCGTGCTCGAGCGGCGCCTGCACCGGCCCCTGCACCCCCAACCAGACGCGCTGCAACGGCAACGTGCCCGAGACCTGCAACAGCGGCGGCTCGGCCTGGGTCGCGGCACAGTCGTGCATGTACGAGTGCTACCAGGGCGCGTGCACGCAGAACGACCTGGTCATCGACGGCACCACGGTGACGCTCGAGGGTGACCTCAAGTACTCGAACAACGTCACGATTCGGAACCAGGGGCAGCTGCGCGTGGGGCCCTCGGGCGTGCTGAAGCTCCGGGCGCGGAGCATCACGGTCGAGAGCAACACCACCATCAACGCCAACGACCTCGGCACCGACACCCGCGGCCAGGGAGGCCCCCGCACCATCGCCTGCTCGCAGTGCGGCTCGAGCCCGTCGACGACGGCGGTGGCGGGGTCCAGCTACGGGACCAGCGGCGCCGCGGCCACCGCCTCGCTGTACGCGTACTGCTGCAGCGGCTGTAACAACTACTGCACCGCGTCCTCGTCGGCGTCCACCTACGACCGCGACGACGACCTCTCCATCAGCATGGGCAGCCGCTGGGTGAGCGGCGCCACCACCAACCGGGGCGGCGGCCTGGTGCAGCTCATCGCCGACACCGTCACCGTCGAGGGGCAGATCACCTCGAACGCGACCTCGGCCAGCGCCTCGGGCGGCGGCGTGCTCATCGCGGCCAACCAGCTCACGGGCGCCGGCGTGATTCAGGCGCTGGGCTCCGCGACGAGCCCGGCCGGCGGCAACGGGCGGGTGAAGCTCCTGCGCGGCACCACCAGCGGCTTCTTCTCGGGCGCGGTCACCGGCAACAGCCGCAGCTCGCCGATGCCGCCGCTGGACATGGTGTCGGGCAGCCACCCGGACGAGTCGCGCTGGTACAACGACGGCCTGGGCGACTGGTTCCTCGCGTGGAGCCGCCCCTTCCCCAGCCTCACCGGCTACTACTGGAAGCTGTCCACCTCGGCGGCGACGCTCCCCTCGGCGGCCGCCAACAACGGCACCCTCATCATGGCCGAGTCGCTCCAGATTCCCGCCGCGCAGCTGGTGCAGGGCATGAACTACGTGCACGTGGTGTCGGTGGACTCGGCCTTCAACGTGGGCACGGTGAAGGGCACCGCCACGGTGCAGGTGAACACCCAGCCGCCGACGGTGACCTCGACCAGCCACCCGACGCAGCGCACGTGGGGCGGCTCCAACGCGCTCTTCATGTCGTGGACGAACCCGCAGGCCGACTCGAACTTCGACGGGTACTACTTCACGCTCGACCGCTACGCCGACACGGTGCCCGCGGCCACGCCCACCAACTTCACCTCGAACAAGCAGGTGCTGCTGGCCAACACGCTCGACGGCATCTGGGTCTTCCACGTCGTCAACCGCGACACGCGGGGCGCCATCACGAAGGCGGCGCGCCACTACATCGTCTACGTCGGGCCGAACCCCGGCACGGGCAACGTCTCGGGCAGCGTGTTCGATGGCTCGGCGGGCAACGCGCCGCTGTCGGGGGTGACGCTGACCATCAACCGCGGGCTCTTCAACCAGACGACCGCCTCGAACGGCACCTACACGTTCGCCAACATGTCCGGCAACACCCTGCCCGCGGGCACCTGGGAGCTGACGGCATCGAAGACGGGCTACGTCTCGCAGACCCAGACGGTGACGTTCGCGTCGATGGCTACGGTGAACCAGAACTTCACCCTGATGCAGGCGCCCTGAGTCGGGCCTTCGGCCGGGTCAATGACGCCGGGAGCCGCCGCGGGCCCATACAGGGCGGCGTGGCGCCTTCGGGAGCAGGTCCGGCGCGTGCGCCGGTTTCTGTCGGCGCGCGGGTGAAGCGCAGCGGCCGGCGCAGGGTCGTCAGGGACAGGTCGAGAAGAGGCGCACCCAGGTGTGCCCGTCAGGCTTGCGGTAGGCGATGAGGTATCGCCGCCCGCGCTCGCGCACACCGACCCGTCATCGGACAGCAGCAGCACTCTCGAGCCGACGGCGGCGCCAGTCTCATCCATCAGGGTGCCGGCGATGGCGTCGTAGGGCAGCGCGCCCGACAAGGCGCTGAGGCGCTCGAGGTTAGTCCGCCAGGCGGTCGAAGGCGACGCGAGCCCCGTCGCGCCCCTCGGCCGCCGTTGCCCGCCCGCTGACGGGAATGCTGCCCGGCACCCGGCTTTGCGGCACAGTCACGGCGCCATGGCGACCCCTCCCCTGCCTCCCGACTTCGCGCACCTCGTCGACCTCGCCGCCGACGCGCTGGGCGCCTTCGTCCTCTACGCCACCGACGACTACTTCGCCGAGAAGGAGAACCTGCTGAAGCCGGGCGCGGCCGAGTGGCGAGAGGGCGCGTACACCGACAAGGGCAAGTGGATGGACGGCTGGGAGTCGCAGCGCAAGCGCGAGCCCGGCCATGACTTCGCCATCGTGCGGCTGGGCGCGCCGGGGCGCATTCACGGGGCGCTCGTGGACACCACGCACTTCAAGGGCAACGCGCCGCAAGAGGTGGCGCTCGAGGGCATCGACGCGCCGCAGACGGCCACGCCCGCGCAGCTGCTCGAGTCACCCGACTGGTTCGAGGTGCTGCCGCGGCAGGCGGTGAAGCCCGACTTCCAGAACGTGGTGAAGGCGGCGGCGCCCTCGGCGCGCGTCACCCACGTGCGGCTGCGCATCTTCCCCGACGGCGGCGTGGCCCGGCTGCGCGTGTGCGGCGCGGTGGTGGCCGACGCGCGCACCTTCTGGCGGCGCGGCAGCGTGGACCTCGCCGCGGTGGAGAACGGCGGCACCATCGCCGCGGTGAGCGACCAGTTCTTCGGCCCGCCGTCGAACCTGCTGCTCCCGGGGCGCGGGGTGAACATGGGCGACGGGTGGGAGACCAGGCGCCGCCGCACGCCGGGCAGCGACTGGTGCGTCATTCGCCTCGCCCGCCGCGGGGTGGTGGAGCGCGTCGAGCTCGACACCCACTACTTCAAGGGCAACGCGCCGCAGGCCACCCTCATCGAGGCCCTCGACGAAGAGGAGCTCGGCGCCGACGTCGTGCAGGGCCTGCTGCGGGAGCCGAAGGGCTGGCCGGTGCTCCTCTCGCGCACGCCCCTGGTGCAGCACCGCCGGCACCAGCTCGAGCCCGACCGCCCGATGCCGGTGACGCACCTGCGGGTGCACATCTTCCCCCACGGCGGGGTGAACCGGCTCCGCGTCTACGGCGTGGCGCTCGACTCGCAAGCCGAGCAGGACGCCCTCGAGCGCCTCAACGCCCAGGAGGCCGACGAGGCCAGCGCCCTGTTCCTCTCGTGCTGCGGCGCCCGCGCCTGGGCCGAGACGATGACGGCGCTGCGCCCCTTCGGCTCGCTGCGAGAGCTCTTCGCGGCCGCCGAGAGCGTGTGGTGGAAGCTGGGCACCACCGCGTGGCTCGACGCCTTCGCCGCGCACCCGCGCATCGGCTCGTCGAAGAAGGGCGCCCGGCAGTCGGCGAAGTCGGCCAGCTGGTCGAAGGGCGAGCAGCGGCAGGTGGACGCGGCCGACAAGGCGGTGCGCGCGCAGCTCCAGCGGCTCAACGACGCCTACTACAAGAAGTTCGGCTTCATCTTCATCGTGTTCGCCACCGGCAAGTCGGCCGGAGAGATGGCCTGCCTCATCGAGGAGCGGCTGCCGCGCAGCAAGCGCGCCGAGCTCGAGACCGCCGCGGTGGAGCAGATGAAGATCACCCGCCTGCGCCTCGAGAAGTGGCTGCAGAGCGAGCTGGAGCGCTGACGCCATGGGCATCTCGACGCACATCCTCGACACCACCCTGGGCCGGCCCGCGCGCGACGTGACGGTGCGGCTGGAGCAGCTCCTCGCCTCGGGCGCGAAGGAGCTGGTGAAGGGCGTCACCGACGCCGATGGGCGGGTCAAGCCGCTGCTCGAGGCGATCCCCGCGGCGGGCACCTACCGGCTGCACTTCGAGGTGGCGCCGTACTTCGCGCGGCTGGGGGTCGAGGCGTTCTACCCGTCGGTCGTCATCGACTTCGTGGTGAAGGCGGCGCACGAGCACTACCACGTGCCGCTGTTGCTCAACCCGTACGGCTACTCGACGTACCGCGGCTCATGAGCCCGCTGCGCGCCGAGCCGTTGACCGTCGAGGCCTTCGCGCCCTTCGGTGACGTCATCTGTGCGGGGCTGCGCCAGGGCGCCACGGCGAACCAGGGCACGGCGACGCGCTTCGACTGGTGCGCGGAGCTCGTCAACGCCAGGCCCGGCGCGAAGGCGAACCTGTCGGTGTTCCGCTCGGTGGCCAGGCAGCTGCCCTTCACCCTCGAGCTGCTCGAGCGCCACCCGTTCTCGACCCAGGCCTTCGTGCCGATGGTGTGCGCCCGGTTCCTGGTGTGCGTCGCGCCCACGCTGGCTGACGGCGGCCCCGACGTCTCGGGCCTGCGCGCGTTCGTCTGCCTGCCCGGGCAGGGCGTGAACTACCGCGTCGGCGTGTGGCACCACCCCATCGTCGCGCTCGAGGCCGACGCCGACTTCGTGATGCTGGCCTTCGAAGACGGGTCAGCCGGTGACTGCGTGCTGCGCAGGCTCGACCCGCCGCGGTTGATCAACGGCTGAGTAGGTCCGTGTGCGCGGCGGGGTGGGCGCGGCGACCCACGCGGGTGCGAGACGACTCGTTTTGCGCGGCCTCGGCGCCCGCTATTGATGAGAGCGTATGGCCGCGCGAGCTCCCCCCTTCCTCTCCCGCTGGGTGCCCGCCGGGCTGACCGCCGAGGAGCAGGGGCGCGGGGCCGTGCTGGTGGTGTACGTGCTGATCGGCGCGCTCTTCAGCACCGTCTCGGCGGTGCTTGCGGGAGTGAATGGGCTGTCGGTGTTGGCCGCCCTCAACCTCGCCGCGGCCCTCTGGTCCGCGCTCGCGTTGGTCACCTTCTTCGTCACCCGCAGGATGGCGCTCGTCGCGCACCTCTTCATCGGAGGCTTCGCCGTCACCCTCGCGTTGGGCGCGTTGTCGAGCGACCCCTACGACCTGAGCAACGTCGCCTTCCTGCAGCTGGTGCCCCTGGTTGCCGCGACGCTCATCGGCCGGAAGGCCACCATCGGCTGGCTGCTCGTCACGATCTCAATCGGCGTCGGGGCCATCGCGGCCGGCGAGCACGGCTACGTCATTCACCAGGCCGACCCCGCGCCGGGCTTCACGCACGCGATGAACTTCACCTTCTGCGCGCTCGCCGGCATGGCCTTCGTCTTCTCGTTCTGGTGGGAGCGCGAGCGCGCGATGGAGGGCATGCGCGAGGCCGAGCGCCACCGCGTGGCCTCGCTCGCCAACATCGGCCACGACATTCGAACGCCGATGAACGGCGTGCTGGGCATGACCGACGTGCTGCTGCTCGACCCCGCGCTCCCGGCCCGGCACCGCGAGATGGTCGAGACGATTCGCAACAGCGGCGGCGTGATGGTGTCGTTGATCAACGACCTGCTCGACCTCTCGAAGGCAGACGCGGGCCGGCTGGTGATTCACCCGGCGCCCCTCGACGTGCGCGCCCTCGCGACCGAGCTGAAGATGTTGTGGGAGCCGGTGGCCGCCCGCAGCGGGCTCGCGCTCGGGGTGAGCGTCGATGACAGCGTGCCCCGGGCCCTGCTCGCCGACGGGGTGCGCCTGCGGCAGGTGCTCAGCAACCTCTTGAGCAACGCCTTGAAGTTCACCACCGAGGGCGGCGTTCGGGTGACGATGGGCGCGACGAGAGCCCGGTGGAGCATCGCCGTGACGGACACCGGGCCAGGCCTGACGCCCGGGCAGCTCGAGCGGCTGTTCGAGCGGTTCTCACACGCCGAAGACCATCGCACCCGGAGCCAGCAGGGCACCGGGCTGGGCCTCGCGGTGTCGCGGCAGCTGTGTCAGCTGATGCAGGGCACGCTCGAGGCGCGCTCGAGGCCCGGCGAGGGCAGCACCTTCACCTGCGACCTGCCCCTCACGGCGTGCGCGGTCGACGCGCCGGAGCAGGCCTCGGCGGGGGCCGTGAAGGCAGGCCTGAAGGTGTTGGTGGTCGACGACAACGCCGTCAACCGGCTGGTGGCGCGGAGGCTGCTCGAGGCCGCGGAGTGCAAGGTCACCGAGGCCACCGATGGCGCGGGCGCCGTCACCGCCGCGACGGGCGAGGCCTTCGACCTCATCTTGATGGACCTCCACATGCCGGTGCTCGACGGGCTCGAGGCCACGCGTCAGCTGCGCGCCAGAGACTACGGGGGTGTCATCATCGGGGTGTCGGCCTCGGCCGCGAGCGACGACGAGGCCCAGTGCCGCTCGGCCGGCATGAACGACTTCCTCGCCAAGCCGGTGCGCGCGGAGCGGCTGTTCCTCAAGCTCGAAGAGCACCGGAGCGCGGCTTTGTAGAGACCAGGTCTTCGCATTCCCTGCCGCGGTGAGAGCGGGGGGAACCGTGGCCCGAGGGCGGAGGAGACGCGGTGAACGCAAAGCGCCGCCGCCGGACTCGTTGGTGGCGCCATGGCCCGCGCCCAGCACGTCGAGGCCGAAGACCGGGCCACGCGGCGCGCCTCGGGTTAGAGGGGCCGCATGCACGCTCTGCTCCTCACCGCCGCCGTGACGCTGGCCCAGGCACCGGGCACGCCCGCTGAAGACGCCACGCCTGCGGTCGCCGTTGCGCCAGATGCCGGGACGACTCCCTCTGCCGACGAGACGGCCACGAAGGCCCCCGCGCTCTCGGCGCCGCCGCCAGCCGTCGCGCCGGCCCCCAGCGCGCGCCTGTTCGACTCGCTCATCGTCGACGCCGAGGTGGGCCTCGTGTACCTGTTTCAGAACGACGGCCGCTACGGCGCCAACGCCACGAGCTACACCGCCGCCGAGGTGGGCCAGCAGCGCAACCTGGCGCTGGTGTACCGGCTGGCGGTCGAGGCGCGCATCGCGCGGCACACGCTCATCGCCACCTGGGCGCCGCTCGACCTCACCACCCGCACCACGCTGACGCGCGACCTCACCTTCCGCGGCACCACCTTCGCCGACCGCTCGGTGCTCGACCACCGCTACCTCTTCGACGGCTACCGCCTGAGCTACCTCTTCGGCCTCGTGCAGGTGCCGCGCTTCACCCTCGGCGTGGGCGCGTCGCTGCAGGTGCGCAACGCGTCGGTCGAGTTCCGCACCGTCGACACCAGCCCGGCGGTCTTCGCGGTGGAGCGCGACATCGGCCTGGTGGGCGCGGTGAAGGTGCGCGCGCGCTTCGACGCGGGCGTGCTGTACGCGCAGGCCGACGTCGACTTCTTCAACACCTTCGGGCTGGGGTTGCCGGCGGGCATTCACGACGTCGCGCTCACCCTCGGCATCCCCGTGACGACGGGCATCGACCTGTTCCTGCGGCTGCGCCTGGTGGGCGGCGGCGCGTCGGTGCCGTCACGCGACCTCTACAACTGGGGCAACTTCGGCAGCGCGCTGGTGGGGCTGCGGGTCGACCTGCCGGCGCTGTGGCCGAACACCTGAGCGAGGCGAGCGGTCGGCGGCGTGGCACACTGCGCCGGCCGACGTCCTCCACCCGCTCGAGGAGCAGCGCCTGATTCACCGCCGTGACGTGTTGGTCTCGTTCCTCGGGCTCGCGGCCGCCAACGCCGCGTGCCGTCGCGGGAGCACCGCGCCGCGCGACGTCCCCACCACCCTCGTCGACCGCGTTCACCAGACCGGCCACCTGCTGCGCCAGGCCCCTCCCCCGCTGGCCACCTCCGACACCCGCGTCGTGGACTGCCTGGTGGTGGGCGCAGGCGCAGCGGGGCTCTCGGCGGCGTGGCGGCTCCGGGGCGCCGGCCTCGAAGACGTGCTGGTGGTGGAGGTGGACGAGGCGCTCGGCGGCACCGCCCGCTCCGGCGAGAACGCGGTCTCGAAGTTCCCGTGGGGCGCGCACTACCTGCCGGCGCCGCTGACGACGACGGGGCCGGTGCCGCGACTGCTGAAGGAGCTCGGCGTGCTCACCGGCGTCGACGAGGCGGGCGCGCCCACGTTCGCCGAAGAGGCCCTCATCCACGAGCCCGAGGAGCGGCTCTACTACCGCGGCGCCTGGTACGAGGGGCTCTACCTGCGGGCGGGCGCGTCGGCCGACGACCTCGCGCAGCTCAAGCGCTTCGAGGCGGTGACGAGCGCGCTGGCCTCGGCGCGCGACGCGAAGGGGCGCAAGGCCTTCGCGGTGCCCATCGAGCTGGGCAGCGACGACGCCGAGTGGACGTCGCTCGACCGGCAGAGCATGGCCGACTGGATGGCGGCGCAGGGCTTCACCTCGCCGCGGCTGGCGTGGCTCGTGGACTACGCCTGCCGTGACGACTACGGCGCCACCGCGCGCGACACCTCGGCGTGGGCGGGCCTCTGGTACTTCTGCGCCCGGCAGAGCGGCGTCGAGAAGAACGAGGGCTTCTTGAGCTGGCCCGAGGGCAACGGCCGCCTCATCGCCCAGCTCGCGCGCGCCGTCGACGCGTCACGGCTGCTGCGCTCCACGCTGGTGCACACCCTCGAGCCGGTGCCCGACTCCACCGACTGGTACGCGCACGCGCTCGACGCGACGACCAGGAGGCCGCTGCGGCTGCGCGCCCGGCAGGTGGTGCTGGCCACGCCGCGCTTCATCGCCGGCCGGGTGGTGGCGCCGTGGAGGCAGGAGCGCCCGGCCTTCCTCGACGCCTTCCACTACGGCCCGTGGACGGTGGCGAACCTCACCCTCGACGCGCTCCCGCGCACGCGCGGCTTTCCGCTCGCGTGGGACAACGTGCTCTACGAGAGCCGCAGCCTCGGCTACGTGGTGGCGACGCACCAACGGCTCCGCGCGCGGGCGCAGGGGCCGACGGTGTTGACCTGGTACTACCCGCACGACGGCAGCGACGTGGTGGCCGAGCGCAAGAAGCTGCTGGGCACCACGGCCGAAGACTGGCGCGCGCTGGTGCTGGCCGACCTGCGCCCGGCGCACGTGCGGCTCGAGGAGCAGGTGCAGGCCATCGAGGTGATGCGCTGGGGCCACGCGATGGTGCGGCCGGTGCCCGGCTTCCTCTGGGGAGCCGCGCGCCGCGCCGCGCAGGCCTCGGTGGGCGGGCTG
This sequence comes from Myxococcus sp., assembly GCA_014879945.1. Lineage (GTDB taxonomy): Bacteria > Myxococcota > Myxococcia > Myxococcales > Myxococcaceae > Xiheimicrobium. The sequence goes on along the minus strand of JACSRE010000181.1, from coordinate 2,502 downwards.
CACTTCGCGCACTCCGACCTCGGCGGCCTGGCGCTGTTCGAAGAGGCCAACTGGCACGGCGTGCGCGCGGCGGAGCAGGCGCTCGCGGGCCTGGGGCGCGCCTCGCCGTCGTGGCTGTTCGCAGAGACCGGCTGAGCCGCCCCGCGCGGCGCCTCAGAAGTCGAAGCCGCTGCCGCCGATGAACTCCCGGATGAGGGAGTTGGGCGGCACGTGGTCTGGGTACACGGTGATGAACTGGTCGAGCATGGCGCGCAGCCGCCAGGCGGTGGCCCACGCAGGGTGCTGGCGCGGCACCTCGAGCAGGTAGCGCTCGGCGTACACCTTGAGCACCGACGGCTCGTACACCAGCGAGGTGTCGAAGACGGTGTCGGCCTCGCCCATGAAGGGGAAGATGTGCTTCTGCTCTCCGGCGAGCACCGAGGGCCAGCGCATGATGTTGTCTTCGGCCTTCAGGTTGCGCCCGTGGCGGTCTCGCACGATGCGCCGCAGCAGCCGCAGGTCCGACGCGCTCACCCGGGTCAGCCGGTCCACCGCCAGCGCCGTGGCCGGGTGCACGAAGACGTTGAAGCGCTCGTCCTTCGTCGAGGCGGCGCCCAGCAGCGCGGGGTTGAGCCCGTGGATGCCCTCGAGCATCAGCACGTCGCCGGCCTCGAGGGCCATCTCGGGGCCTCCGGCGCGGTCGCTCTTGCCGGTCTTGAAGTCGTAGCGGGCCGTCTTCACGCGCTCGCCGCGCAGGAGCCGCGCCACGTGGTCCTGAAACGTCTTCAGGTCGAGCGCCTCGAGGGCCTCGAAGTCGTAGTCGCCGCTGGCGTCGCGCGGGGTCCGCTCGCGGTCCACATAGTAGTCGTCCACCGAGAGGCCGCGCGGGCGCAGGCCGTTGATCTGCAGCTGCACCCTCAGCCGCTTGATGAAGGTCGTCTTCCCCGACGACGACGGGCCCGCGATGGCGATGATGCGCACCGCGCCCTTTCGCGCGGCCACGTGGTCGGCCACCTGGCCGATGGCCTTCTCGTGAAAGCCCTCGGCGACGCGCACCAGCTCGGCCACCTGACCGGTGACGCAGGCGTCGTTGAAGTCGCCGACGCTGGTGACCTGCAGTGCACTCAGCCAGGCGCGGTGCTCGGCTGACATGTCCCTCCCGCGGGGCGTGACGCGGGGGTGGGCGCCGTTGGCGCGCGGGTCTCTGGCCCCGTAGTGGAGGAAGAGGCGGCCCTGGTGCACCTCGAGCCGCGCGCCGCCGAGGAGCTCGGTGTTGGTGAGCAGCGGCCCCACCGACAGCGCGTACACCGCCCCCAGCGAGCTCATCGCCACCGTGGCCTGCCGGTGCGTCTCGAGCATGCGCGCGGCGTCGGTCCACCCGTGGGCGAGGAACCAGGCGCGGGCCTCCTCCACCGCCCAGTGCTCCTGGCGAATGGGCACCGCGGCGGCCACCAGGGCCTCCATGGCGCCGTGGAGCTCACGGGCGAACAGCTCGAGGTCTGCGACCTGCACGTCGACCAGCTGCTGCGTTCCCAGGGAGGGCCCCAGGTGCACCACCAGGCCAGGCCTCACCCGGTGCGCGGCCTCGAGCAGGAGCAGGCCCACGCTGTGCGCGAAGACCTTTCGCCCCTCCCAGTGAGCGAGGGTGAGGGCCTCGATGCAGCACGCGCCCACCACCGCGGTGTTGAGCGAGACGGGCTTGCGGTCGAGCAGGCCGGCCACCACGAGCGCGCCGTCGAGCTCGGCGGGCAGCACCTGCCGGAGCGTGGTGCCGGTGGCCACCGTGCGCGCGCGCCCCAGCACGGTGATGTGCACCGCTTCGGCTCGCGGCAGGCTGCGGCCCTTGAGCAGCCGGCCCACCTGATCGGTCATCTCCACCAGGTCCTCGCGCACCTGCGACATCAGCGCGTGCGTCACCGCGAGAGCGAGCGGTGGGTCTTCGCGGTTGAGCTGCTCCCAGCGCCCGAACGACAGGCGCGCCAGCGTGCAGGCGGAGCGCCCCACCAGTGAGGCCGCGCGAGGCCGCCCCGTCAAGAGCCCCAGCACGCCCAGCGGAGTGCCCGGCCCCAGCGGAGTCAGCTCGACGTTCTGACGCACCACCACCACCTCGCCGGTGAGCAGCACGTAGAGGTCGCGGGCCAGGTCGCCTTCGTGGATGAGCACTTCACCGGCGCCGAGCTCCACCCGCTCCGAGACCGACAGGAGCTGGTGCTGTTGCGCTGGCGTGAGCGCGGCGAGGGGCCCGCCGAGGGCAATGGTGGGGAGGAGATCGGTGGCCATGGCGAAGCCCACCGTACTCCGCGCGCTGGCGTCGCACCTTCGCGTGTGGCGGAGCGCGGCGTGGCTCATCAGGCCCGGCGCGAAGCGAGGCCCGACTCCGACGCTGACACTGCGGAAGGCTGCACGTCGCGCGCCGTTCAGGGTCGGACGGGCGAGGCGTTGCGTACAGGCGCAGCGGACGGGCGAGGCGCGGCGGACGGGCGAGGCGCGGCGGACGGGCGAGGCGCGGCGGACGGGCGAGGC
>JACSRE010000301.1 GCA_014879945.1 Myxococcus sp. | reverse complement strand
TGTCCCTGGCGCTTCGTCGCCGACCGGAGCTCCTGTCCGGCCACCGGAGCGCTGCCTCGTCGCTTCATCGCGCCATCTCCCTGCAGCCCCGTCTTCCGTCACCGAAGCACTGCCCCAGCGCTTCGTCGCCCACTGGAGGTCTGTCCGGCCACCGGAGCGCTGCGCCTCGTCGCTTCATCGCGCCACCTCGCTGCCGACTGCAGCCCCGTCTTCCGCCACCGAAGCACTGCCCTTGGCGCTTCGTCGCCGACCGGCGGTCCTGTCCAGCCACCGGAGCGCGGCCCCTCGTCGCTTCATCGCCAGCGCCACGTCGTCGCGTCCATCGACGGCTACACCTCGTCGGTTCATCGCCGAGCGCCGCCCTCACGCCACGTCGTCGGCGACCGCGCGTCCGACCCCGCCACCTCCGCCACCGAAGCACTGGTCCCTGGCCCTTCGTCGCCGACCGGGGGTCCTGTCCGGCCACCGGAGCGCTGCCTCTCGTCGCTTCGTCGCCCCCGCCACGCGCAGCACCCTCTTCCACTCCTGGCGCTTCGTCGCCGACCGGAGGTCCTGTCCGGCCACCGGCGCGCTGCGCCTCGTCGCTTCAGCGCGCCACCTCGTTTGCCGACCGTCTTCCGTCACCGAAGCACTGCCCCGGCGCGTCGTCGCCGACCGGAGGTCCTGTCCGGCCACCGGCGCGCTGCTCCTCGTCGCTTCATCGCCCCCGCCACGTCGTTGCCGACTGCAGCACCCTCTTCCGCCTCTGAGGCACGACCTGGCGCGGCCTCGCGCAGCACCACGGCGAGCGAAGATCCGTCTGCCACCACCAGGCGCTGCGTCGTCGCTCCATCGAGCCGGCCACGTCGTCCCCCTGTCCCAGTCCGTCCTCCCACCGGAGCGCGCCGCGCGACCCGATAGCGGGTGCACGCGTAGCTCTCTCGCTGGCTCAGCAGGCTGGGCCCGCAATGTGCTGCGCATCCGGTCGTTCGGCCCCCGCGACCGACCAGCTTTCTGGAACGCTCGTCTGCGACCGCGCCGCTTCACGCTACCGGAGCGCCACGCCTTCGCTTCCTCGGGGTCACGCCATGGAGCGACTCGGTGACCATCGCGTGCTTGATGCCCCGCTCGCCGAGGCGTTCAGCCACGTGGTCGGAGCGGCCCTCGCGACCAGCGACCTTCGTGGGGAACTGCAAGCGCTGGCCGTGTCGTCGCCGACCTCAGCGCCCCGCCCTCGCCCCGTCGCACCACCGCGTTCGCCGCAGCCTTCCTCTTCGCACCGAACCGCTGCGTTCCAGCGCCCCTGTCCATCACCGGCCGCGGCGCCCGCCTGCCACCACCACCTCGCTCCGCCTCGTCGTCTTCATCGCGTGTGACCGACGACCGGATGCGCGGGTCGCCGTTGGCGCCCCTCCCGGCTCGCGACGTGTTCCACGTGGAACTGTCTGTTGCGGTCCCCACGCCAAACCCACTACGAGCCACCCGCATGACGTTCGACCTCGTCGTCGTGGGGCTCGGTCACGCCGGGTGCGAAGCCGCGCTCGCCGCCGCGAAGATGGGCCTGCGCACTGCCGCGGTGACGCTCCGGCTCGACCGCGCGGCCCTCATGTCGTGCAACCCGGCCATCGGCGGCACCGCCAAGGGCCACCTCGTGCGCGAGCTCGACGCGCTCGGCGGGCAGATGGCGCTGACCGCCGACGCCGCCGGCACGCACTTCGTCACCCTCAACGCCTCGAAGGGCCCCGCGGTGCAGGCGACCCGCGTGCTGTGCGACCGCGACGCCTACGCGCGCCACGCCCAGGCCGTGCTCGCGCGCGCGCCCAACCTCACCCTCATCGAAGGCGAGGTGGCGCGCCTCGAGGTCGAGCCGGCGCCACGCCCCCACGTCACCGGGGTCGAGTTCGTCGACGGTCGCCAGCTCACCGCGCGCGCGGTGGTGGTGACGACGGGCACCTTCCTCCAGGCGGTGCTCCACCGCGGCCCCGTGCAGGACGTCGGCGGCCGGCTGGGAGACGCCGCCGCGTCGGCGCTCTCGAGCGCCCTGGTCGGCCTCGGCTTCGAGCTCGGGCGCTTCAAGACCGGAACGCCCGCGCGGCTGCGCGCCTCGTCCATCGACTACGGCCGGTGCACGCCCCAGCCCTCCGACGCCACCCCGCGCCCCTTCTCG
>JACSRE010000426.1 GCA_014879945.1 Myxococcus sp. | reverse complement strand
CTCCGATTCGGCGGATCAGCTGGTAGCGCCCGAACGGCAGTGGCGCTTCCGGCGTTGGCTCCTGCAACATGAAGTGGGGAGTGTGGGGCCGCACCCGCTCCTGGGCAAGCGAACGCACGTTGCCCTCGGGCGTCGTCACCTCCAGGCTGTTCGCGTCTGAGTTCATGAAGAGCCGCGCACCGTGTCCGACACCCACCCACCCAATATCGACGTGGTGCGTCAAAAGTTGCCCCACCCCGTCAAAGACTCGTTATTTCAAACGCTTGTCCGACTGCATCGGTCGACGTTTCCCCTTCAACCCGGCTCATCGGCGAGGAGTGCAGCAGCCGCGGGGGATTCTCAGCGCCGCAGCCAGCGCACCGACGAGGCGGTGAGGCCGACGCGGGCGAAGCGCGGGCCCAGCACGGTGCCTGGGGGCCAGGCCTCGAGAAGGGGCGTGCCCGACACCAGCGTGACGGTGAGGACCTCGCCGAGCGGGCCGCGGAAGCGCGGGGTGTGCCGCTCGAGGATGGGGAACTCGAGCGGCTCCACCGAGGGGGCGGTGGAGAGCTCGAAGCCTCGAAGCAGCCCGTCGAGCCCGCCGCTGCGAAAGGCGAGCGACGGGCCCTCCAGCGTCCACAGCACGTCGCCGTCGGTGCCGACGGGGTTCACGGTGCGGCAGCCGCCGTCGCCCTCGACGTCGCAGACCGGGGCCGCGCCCGTCGTGGCGGCGTAGGTGTGGGCCCGCCCGTCGAGGGGAAACGCGCGCGGCGCCTGGAACCGGGTGCGCTCGTCCACCAGGCGCGTGCCCTCCCACCGCAGGGGGCGCAGGCCGGAGCCGTCGGAGACGACCGCGCGGCCCTCGGTGAAGAAGCCGCTCGGCGCGAAGGCGACCTGCGCGGTGATGGAGCCGGCAGGCACCAGGGGCCCGCTCCCGGTGTCGATGAAGCGGTCGAGCTGGTTGCCCGAGAGCAACCACACCACGTCGCCCACGACGGAGGCGGTGCGGCTGACGAACTGCTGCACCACCGCGCCACCACGAACGACGTCGACGCCAACGGCGCCGCACAGCACCGCGCCCGAGAGCGTGCGCGCGAGCGAGGTGCACCTGTGCGGGTCGAACGGGAGCGCGTCGACCAGCGGGGGCTCGCCTCCCCGCGCTTGCGCCACCTGCACCGTCTGCTGAATGAGCTCGAGGGTGGGCTCGAAGCGCACGGTGACGAAGTACGCCCCGGGCGTCTGCGGCATGAACCGGATGGTGGCGCGCGCAGGCTGTATCGGCCCGCGCCGGCCGGGCGTGACCATGACGGACACCGGCTGATCGAGCGGGTCGAACACCTGCGCCTCGACCGTCCAGTCCTGCGCACAGGCGACGGAGCGGCTCGTCCCCACCTCGAGCTCCACGGGCTGCCCGGCCAACAGCACGGCCCCGGCGTCGAAGCCCCGCGCCCCCATGACGTCGAGGGGCTCGAGGCAGCGCGGCGGCTCGGTCCCGGGCATGAGGCTCGGCGCGGCGGGCTCCAGGCAGGCGCCGAGCAGTCCCACGAGGAGCACGCCAGCCAGGAGCGCCTTCATGCCCGCGGCCCTCCCAGCGCCGCGCGGGCCCCGGGCCCCTCGCGCAGGGCGAGCGACCCGGTGGGCCGCCGCACCATCACCGCCCTGCACCCCATCAGCGCGCGCGCCGCCATGCGTCGAGCGTACTGCACCCGACCGCGGCGTCTCGCGTGCACCCGTGGCTTCAGCGCCGGGTCGCTGTGCACCGGACTCGGCCGGGCTTCGACGCCGGCGTGCCCTGTCGCTCCAGCGCCGGGTCGCTGTGCACCGGAATCGGCCGGGCTTCGACGCCGGCGTGCCCCTTCGCTCCAGCGCCGGGTCGCTGTGCACCGGAATCGGCCGGGCTTCGACGCCGGCGTGCCCCGTCGCTCCAGCGCCGGGTCGCTGCGAACGGGAATCGGCCGGGCTTCGACGCCGGCGTGCCCCGTCGCTCCAGCGCCGGGTCGCCGCGAACCGGAATCAGCGGGGGCTTCGACGCCGGCGTGCCCCCGTCGCTACAGCGCCGGGTCGCTGCGAACCGGAATCGGCCGGGGCTTCGGCGGCGCAGGCGGCTCGACGGCGGGCGCCGGTGCTGGGGGCGGGTTCATCGCGCGCCGCGCCTTCTCGGCCGCTCGGAGCTTCATCAGCTCGAGCTCCGACGGCGTGGGGGGCAGGTCGAGCGGGTCGATGCACGACGACGCGCGCTGGGAGCGGGCCTTGTCGAACAGCCGCGCGGCGCGCTTCATCATCGCGTCGAGGCTCGCCGGCGCGAGGGCGGCGCTCTTGAAGTCGAAGCCCACCGCGTCGGCCATCGGCGGGCAGTCCTGGGTCTGGAGCTGCCAGCTGAAGCGAAAGCCCGCGCCGTTCTTCAGCGGCCCGAAGACGCCGCGAATCGCCACGTCGCCGCGCACCTCGTCGCCCACCACCAGGTAGTGCTCGGCCCACTGGGCGTGGGCGGTGCGCTCCAGCGCGTCGGCGGTCTCTTTCTCGAGCCGCGGCGAGGGCCACTCGTCGACGTCGCTGCGCACGGCCTCGAGCTTGAGCCCCAGGGTGCCCGCGCCGAGCAGCAGCGGAGCCGTCAACAGGGCGACCAGGCTCATCAGACTCTCCAGACGTGATGGGCAGGGCCCGTCGCTCGACGCGTTCGAGCGTGAACGTTATGCAGCCTCGACAGGAGTGTCATGTCAGCGCCCGAACCCACCACCACGCCACCCGCGGGCCGCCTGCGAAGGTGGAAGGCCGCCTATGATTCACGGGCGTCGCTGCGCTGGGCGGTGGACATGGGCCTGCTCGCGCTCATCTTCGTCGGCGTGGGGCTCTGGCAGACGCGGGCCCACGTGCGCGGCGGCGCCTTGCCGGCCTTCGAGCTGAAGACGCTCTCGGGTGGGGCGGTCACCTCGTCGAGCTTCACCGGCAAGCCCGCCCTCCTGGCCTTCTGGGCGCCGTGGTGCACGGTGTGCGAGACCGAGTCACGCAACCTGGGCTGGGCGCAGACGCTGGTGGGCGACCGCGCGCGCGTGGTCTCGGTGGCCACGGCCTGGCAGACGCCGGAACAGGTGACGGCCTACGCGCAGCGCAACGGCGTCGATTACCCGGTGCTGCTGGACGAGGTGGGCCTGGCGGATCAGCTCAACGTGACCGCCTTCCCCACGGTGTACTTCGTCGACGAGCGGGGCCACATCAAGGGCAGCGCCGTCGGCTACACCACCACCCTGGGCCTGGTGCTGCGCACGCTGTGGTGAGCGTGCCCCGACGTGCCGAGGCCCTGAGGGGCGTGGACGCTCACCGTCGACTCCGGGGCTCCGCGTGGAGTGGGTTGCGATAGGGGTCGGTGACGCGCCGCTGAGTCCTTGCCGTCGCGTGGTGGCCCGCCGCGCTGCCCGGGCCGAGCGCTCAGGCAGGAGCGCCGGGACGACCGGCGTCAGGCGGCGGCGCGCGCGATGAGCTGGCCGAGCACCTTCGGATCGACGTGCTCGAGCTTCTTCAGCAGCACGCAGCCCGCGCCTTCTTCATGCGGTCCGAGCTGCTTCAGCAGCGCCGCCGAGGAGCCATCTGCCGCCTTGAGGCCGTACAGCGCGAGGGCCTTCTTGCGCACCGCGAAGCCGCACCTGAACCAGTCGAGCTCGCGGCCGGTCGCGTAGGTGAGGTGAACGTCTCCGAAGCCGACGATGGCGCTGCCCCAGATGACGGGCGCGGCGCCGGTGTGCTTCTGCATCAGCGCCGCCAGGGTCTTCGCCTCGGCCCGGCGGTCGGCGGGGAGCGTCTCGAGGAGCGCCGCGAAGCTGGTCTTCGTCGGCGCGGTCTTCAGGGTGGCGCTCTTGCGCGGCTTCCTCGCCGGCGCCCGCTGCTTCACCGCTCGCTGCTTCGCGGCCACCTCGCTCAGCCCTCGAACGCTGCGTCGGTCAGCTCGAGCCCGCGGTCGATGATGGCGAAGCCCTCTTTGAGCTGCGCCTCGGTGATGGTGAGCGGCGGGTTGCAGGTGAAGTTGTTCCACCGGGTGAAGGTGAAGAGGCCGTTCTCGCGGAAGAAGGTCGCCAGCTTCGCCATCGCGGGGTGCGCGCCGTTGTAGGGCGCGAGCGGCTCGTTCTTCGAGTTCTTGCGCAGGTCGATCATCCCGAAGAGGCCGATGTTGCGCCCCTCGAGGATGGAGACGTGCTTCTTCTGCAGCCGGTCCATCTCGCTGCGCATCACCGCGCCGAGCTTCGCCGAGTTCTCGACCAGCTTCTCGTCGAGCGTCACGCGCAGCACCGCCTCGGCAGTCGCCAGGCCCACGGGGTGCGAGTTGTAGGTGAGGCCGCCCCAGTACACGTTCTTCTGGAAGTGCTCGTGAATGGCCTTCTTCATGCCGACGGCGCCGAGCGGGAAGTAGCTCGAGGTGAGGCCCTTGGCCATGGTCACCAGGTCGGGCACCACGTCGAAGTTCTCGTACGCCATCATCTTGCCGGTGCGGCCCATGCCGGCCATCACCTCGTCGCAGATGAGCAGAATGCCGTACTTGTCGAGCAGCGCGCGCAGGCCCTTGAACCAGCCTTTGGGCGGCACCAGCACGCCGTTGGTGCCCGTGACCGTCTCGACGATCATCGCGGCGATGGTGTGCGGCCCCTCGTACTTGATGGTCTCCTCCAGGTAGACGAGGTGGTTCTTGCACCGCTCCTCGTCGGTGGCGCCGAACGAGAACTCGTAGGGGCTCGGGTCCATCACGTGCACGATGCCGGGCGCCTGCGGCTCGCTGGCCCAGCGGCGCGGGTCACCGGTGAGCGACATCGTGAGCTGGGTGCCGCCGTGGTAGCTGCGGTAGCGCGCGAGGATCTTGTGACGGCCCGTGAAGAGCCGCGCCATCTTCACCGCGTTCTCGTTCGCCTCGGCCCCGCCGAGCGTGAAGAAGAAGCTCGACATGCCGGGCACGATCTCGCTCATCAGCTTGCCCAGCCGCGCGCGCACCTGCGTCGCCGTCTGCGGGTAGACGAAGATGAGCTCGTCGAGCTGCCGCTTCATGGCCGCGATGACGCGCGGGTGCGCGTGGCCGACCAGCACGCTCATCAGCTGCGCGTTGAAGTCGAGGATCTTCTGCCCCTCGGGCGTGTAGAGGTAGACGCCCTCGGCGCGCGCGATGGGCAGCGGGTTGACGGTGTTGCCGGCCGCCCAGGTGTAGAGCGTGTGCTCCTTGCACAGGTCGACCATCTGCTGCGTCGGCATCGGCTCGGCGGCGAACTCGTTGGGGTACCCCAGGTACTGGCTCGACATCTCAGGTGCTCCTTGGTGATGGAAAGAAGAACGCCCGCGCCGCTCGAACTTCAGAGCAGCGCGGGCCGATGAAGAAGAAACGGAGCGTCGTCAGCTCATCCAGCTCGCGTCCGAGGCGGCGGCCCACTTCTCGGTGACCTTCTTGGGGCGGCTCCAGAAGCGGAAGCCGTCCCACCCCGTGATGTCGCCGTGGCCGAACTTCGACGAGTTGAAGCCGCCGAAGCTGAAGGGCTCGCGCGGCACCGGCACGCCGACGTTGATGCCCACCATGCCCGCCTCGAGGCGCTCCGCCGCCGTACGCGCCACCGCGCCCGAGGTGGTGAAGATGGCCGCGCCGTTGGCGTAGAGGCTCTTGTGCTGCAGGTTGATGGCCTCGTCGAGCGTCTTGACGTGCACGATGGAGAGCACCGGCCCGAAGATCTCTTCGCAGCCCGCCGGCATGTCGATGGTGACGTCGTCGAGCACGGTGGGCCCGATCCAGTGGCCCTCGGCGCCCGGCACGCTCTGCCCGCGCCCGTCCACCAGCACCTTCGCGCCCGCCTTCTGCGCGTCGTCGATGTACTTGAGGATGCGGGTGCGCGAGGCGGCGGTGATGATGCTGCCCATGTCTTCGCCGAGGCGGAGCTTGCGGACGTTGTCGGCGATGCCGTCGATGATCTTCTGCACGTCGCCGACCGCGACCATCAGCGAGCTGGCCATGCAGCGCTGCCCCGCGCAGCCGTAGCTCGAGGCGACGACGTTCGACGCGGTGAGCGACACGTCGGCGTCGGGCACCACCACCACGTGGTTCTTCGCCGAGCCCAGGCAGAGCATGCGCTTGCCGGTGGCGGCGCCGCGCGCGTAGAGGATCTGCGCCACCTTCGTGGAGCCGACGAAGCCCACCGCCTTGATGTCGGCGTGGTCGACGATGGCCTCGACGCACTCACGCTGGCCGTTGACGACGTTGAAGATGCCGTCGGGCAGGCCGGCCTCCTGGAAGAGCGCGGCGAGCTTCATGGCGCCGTAGGGCACCACCTCGGACGGCTTCAGGATGAAGGCGTTGCCGGCCATGATGGCGTTGGGCGCCATCCACAGGGGCACCATGACGGGGAAGTTGAAGGGCACGATGCCGGCCACCACGCCGAGCGGCTCGTGGGTGACGCGGCAGTTGACGCCGCGCGAGACGTCGAGCTGCCCGCCGTCGGCCATCATGTGCAGCGACGCGGCGAACTCGACGCACTCGATGCCCTTCTCGACGTCGCCTTTACCTTCCGCGTACGTCTTGCCGTTCTCGTGGCTGACCAGCCAGCAGAGCTCGTCGAGGTCGCGCTCCATCAGCGCCTTGAGGCGGAAGAGCACCTGGGCGCGCTCACGCATCGGGGTGTTCTTCCACGCGGGGAAGGCCTTCTTCGCGGCCTCGACGGCGGCGTCGACGTCCTTCGCGGTCGACAGCGTCATCTTGCCGATGACCTTGCCGTGCCGCGGGTTCTCGACGTCGAGCCACGCGCCCGAGGCGCCCTCACGCCACGTCCCGCCGATCCAGTTCTTGATGCTGACGTACTCGGTGAAGGCGTAGCTCTTGGCGGGGAACGGCTGCGGCATGGTGGGCTTCTGCATGAGGGGCTCCAGGGGAACGGGTGAGGGCCTTCTATTACGGGGTCGGGGTCGAATCGAGCCCCTGACGTTGATCACCTGCGCGATGCAGCACAGCCGTCAGCGCTGAGGCGTCGTCGAGCAACGTGACGCGCTCCGCCGTGGACGGATGGGTCAGCGAGAGCCACTCAAAGCGCTGGAGCGCGCGGGCCCAGGGCTTCACCGGGAGGCGGGCGCTCCTGCCGTGCGCGCGAGGTGGGCGAGGCCGTGTGCGACCTGTCTTGTGGATGACCGCGAAACGTCACCTTCTTCGTTGCTGTCGTTGGACCGCAGCGGCAATGAGTGGCGCACGACGTCTCAACTCCTCGAGCGTGATGTCACCCCGCTCCCACGCCTCGAACCAGCTTCGACGCTGCCGAATCACGCGCTCGTCATCACGCAGCCGAAGCCGCACGATGGTGTACTCCGCCTTCTCTCGAAGGCTGGCTGGGACCTTCTTCGTCACCACGAGTTGAAGCGAGGGCAGAATGATCTCGAACCAATCATCCTTCACCTCAAATGGATCGATCACGGCGTCGTCGACGGTCTGTTTTGACTGATTTATCCAGCCGGCCGAATAGCGGAAGTTGTCCCATTCGTACGCGAGCCCCCGATTCTTGCTCGTGCTTCGGAAGTGATCGACCTGGCCCTCGGGGATCCACATCGCAGAGTAGCCACAACGCTGCTTGAAGCCGTCTGCGAGTTCGTGACGGAACTCGCTCCAGTAGTCCGGCAGACGCCTTTGGTGGGGATGCTTCTCAAGCCACGACTGGCCGCGAAGCCTGCAGTGAATATTGAAACGCTCGGGTTCCGGGGGCCGCGAAACCTTGATCATCTGCTCCGCCGGGCTTTCGAGGTGATCCAACGTGGCCAAAAGCTGTCGTGGTCGGCGAGTGTCTGATGAAGAGCGAGGTCGATGAGTTCACGATTGTTGAGGTCCCTTGGGAGTGCCCGGAGATCCTTCCGCATGAAGGCTTCCGCTGCCTCAATGGCTCTCTCAGCTTCAAGCGATCGACCTTGTTTGAGACCAAACGCGTCCGAGACCAACCAGTTCACCACGTCACCTTGCTTGCTCCAAGGCACCTCGCGCAGCACAGGTCGATTGCCTGTAAGGCCGAAGTGGAAAATGCGGTCGTTTTCCTGATCAAAGAGCTGCTCGAGCGACGCGAGCACCAGCGGAGAGTGCGTGGCGGCAAGCAACTGGATTGACGCACTCCCTCCTCCCATGAGCGAGTCAACTACCGTGAGGAGTGATCTCAGCACAACTCGCTGCCATCTCGGATGGAGATGTGCCTCTACTTCGTCCACGAGAAAAATGATCTGTTGCGCAGGTTCTTGTTCGAGAACCTCACTCGCCTTCCGGTGCTCCTGCCAAGTCCAGACGAGTAGGTAGGCAAGTGCAATGATGCGCTGAACACCGGAACTGAGAAACGAAACCGGAATTGCTTCACCGTACGACGTGCGGAGCGTTGGAATGTCTCGAGACTGGCGCACATCGAGCCGAACGAGTTTGTCGGGCTCGAATCGCTCGTCCTCCGACGGTGAGAGGGCGGACAGGACTGTCTTGAGCAATTCGAAGCTCTCACCGTTTTCCTTCTGCCACAGAGCCCAGTCGAGAAGCAGGCCGTTGCTCAGCACCTCGTTCTCAGCTCCGCGAAGTCCGTCCCAGATCTCGTCCGGCGCGAAGTTGAAGGGCTCCAATGCGCCGTCTGGCTGCGTCTGTGTGTCCGACCAGTAGTTTCTGGCCGGGTCCCAAACACAGAAGCCACCATCAGCCCGTGCATAGACGATGAGCCCAGGGTTGTAGGGGCGCCCCTTCTTGCCACGCCACTCTTGGGCCTTCTTGTCGAACGAGGACTCGTAGGTGATCTTCTTGTGTCTGACACCGTCCAGAACGAAGCCGATTCGAGCGCGATCAGCCCAGCCGGTCGATGGCCGGGCTGGATGCCGCGCCCAACTCCGCGTCAGAGCCCACCAAACCACCTCGAGCAGGAACGACTTCCCGAGCCCGTTGTCACCAGTGACGACGTTCAGGCGCCGCCCGAGCGGGAGATCGACCTCATCAGCAGGTCCTACACCGGTCAACTGGAGGCGATGAAACATGTCGGTGGTCTATCGCGGCCGCGCCTCGGATGCGTACCTCAAATCAGGGGCAGCCTGGCCTACGGAGAAGGCGGCCCCCTCAAGCCTGTCGTGTGGCGCACGAACTCGTCACGCCTGAGGAGCGCCCGGAGCCGGCGCCTTTCGCACCGCGGGGCCCGGCAGCCACTTCATCAGCGCGAGGTAGACGGCGCCGGCGACGAAGAAGCCGAAGAACCAGGCCGACTCGTAGAGGGTATCGACGCCGGTCTTCGCCACCTGCGCGCCGTTGGCCCGGGCCAGGGCGTTCAAGAAGCCCGGCAGGCACGGCACCGAGCCACACGCCAGGGCGATGAGCGCCGCCGGGTTGAAGCCGCTCCGGTACCGGTACTGGCCGTGCGTGCGGTACAGGTCGTCGGCGTCGAGCTTCATCTTGCGCAGCACGAAGTAGTCGCTGATCAAGATGCCGCCGATGGGGCCCAGCAGCGCCGAGTAGCCGATGAGCCAGGTGTACGTGTACGCCTCGGCCGACGAGAGCAGCTTCCACGGCATCATCGCGATGCCCAGGAAGGCGGTGATGAGGCCGCCCAGGCGGAAGGTGAGCTTGCTGGGCGCGAGGTTGGCGATGTCGTTGGCGGGCCCCACCACGTTGGCGGCGATGTTGGTCGAGAGCGTCGCCACCGCGAGCGCCAGGGTGGCGATGCCGATGACGAGCCGCGACTCGAACTTCGCGGCGATGTCAGTGGGGTTCCAGATGGGCTTGCCGAACACGATGATGGTGGCGCCGGTGACGGCCACCCCGATGAAGGCGAACAGCACCATGGTGCCGGGCAGGCCCAGCGCCTGGCCGACGACCTGCGCGCGCTGCGACTTCGCGTAACGGGTGAAGTCGGGAATGTTGATGGCCAGGGTGGCCCAGAAGCCCACCATCGCGGTCAGGTTCGGCCAGAACAACGGCCAGAACGGCTTCGGCTCGGCCGGCGTGGTGGCGGCCAGCATCGCGCTCAAGCCGTCGGTGTGGGTGATGCCCCAGCCCAGCAGCGCCAGCCCCATGGCGATGAGGAACGGCGCCGCCCACGTCTCGAGGAACTTGATGCTCTCGGTGCCCTTGAGGATGAAGAAGACGTTGATCGACCAGAAGACCCCGAAGCCGATGAAGTGGCCGGCGCCGATGGCCTCGCTGGCGGGCTCTGCCACCATCACCATGTAGAGCGTGTAGAGCGAGACGCCGCCGACCCACGTCTGAATGCCGAACCACCCGCACGCGACGATGGCGCGCAGCACCGCCGGCACGTTGGCGCCGAAGACGCCGAAGCTGGCGCGCGCGTAGACGGGAAACGGAACGCCGTACTCCGCGCCCGCGTGCGCGTTGAGGATGATGGGGATGAGGACGATGCCGTTGCCCAGCAGCACCAGCAGGCACGCCTGCCACCAGTTGAGCCCCTGCCCCACCATGCCCGCGGCGATGGCGTAGCTGGGCACGCACACCACCATGCCCACCCACAGCGCGGCGAAGTGCCACTGGTTCCACGTGCGGCCCGCCTCGGGCACCGGCGCGAGGTCGTGGTTGTAGAGCGAAGGGTGACTGCCTTCGATGGCGGCCGGCGGGCTGGCGTCGTTCATGGGCGAAGGCGCGACATAGCACCCCGCTCCCGAAAGCAATTTTGACGAGTCGCCGCGCGGGGCCGATGGTGGCCCGGTCCTCTTGTTGCCGGGAGTCCTGCATGCTGCGTCGCTCGAGCCTCGTCGTGGTGTTGACCCTCGCGTTCCCCGCGCTCGCGCAGTTCGAGCCCTTCCCCGGCGACAAGCCCGCCGAGCCGAAGCCCGAGCCGGCCGCCCCCGCGGCGATGACGCCGAGCGCGAAGTTCGGGCTCGTCTTCAGCCTGCAGAACATCTTCCAGAACCCCGGCCTGCTGTCGGGCTTCAACGGCGGCATCGGCGCGCAGTTCACCCTCAACGAGCGCCTGTCGCTGCGGCCGACCGTCTCGCTGCGCCGCACCGCCGACACGCCGGTCGCCGTCGAGCGCACGGTAGTAACCAACGGCATGACGACCACCACCCGCACCTTCAACCGCCCGACCGGGCCGACCTCGACCTTCGGCCTGGGGCTCAACGGCGACCTGCTCTACCGGTTGCTCGAGGGCGCGCTCGCCCCCTACGTCGGCGGCGGCCTCTTCGTCAGCTACGCCTCGCAGGTGCGGGCCTTCACCGACGACACGGTGATGGACCAGGTGACGAAGGTGAACGACCAGTCATCGACCTTCGGCTTCGGGCTGCGCGGCCTGCTGGGCGTCAGCTGGAAGGTGCACCCGCACTTCGCCCTCTTCGCCGAGTACGCGCTGAACATCAGCGTCATCTCGACCCAGTCGGCCACCACCAGCACCGAGAACACCGTGATGGGAATGACCAGCAGCATCCGCTCGGTGAGCAACTCCACCCAGGTGTTCGAGTTCAACACCGCCCTCAACCACGGCGCGGCGCTGGGCGTGGTCGCCTCGTTCTAGCGGGCGCCGGGCCCTGGTCCCACGCTGAGTTTTCTGGAAGGCGGCATCGGCGGCGCGTGGTTGAGTGAGGCGCACATGATGCCCACCCTCCTCGTGGCCGCGGCGTTGGCCGGCACACCGCACCTCGCCGCCCCTGGCCTCCAATGCTCGCGGGTCGACCCCGGCCTGTGCGACGCGTACCTCGAGCACTTCGTGTCGAACCTGAGCAACGCCGGCATCAAGGTCACCACGAAGAACGACATGGCGCAGGTGATGAGCATCGAGCGCCAGAAGAGCCTGCTGGGCTGCTCGGCCGACGCGGCCTCCTGCCTGGCCGAGCTGGCGGGCGCATTGGGCGTCGCGAGCGTGCTGTCGGGCACGGTGGCGCGGCTCGAGTCCGGCTTTGTCGCGACCCTGAAGGTCATCAGCGCCGAAGACGGCACCACCAGGTGGTCGGCGACGAAGCGGGTCGATGACGAGCGCGCGCTCTTCCGGTTCTTCGAGGCAGAGAGCGGGTCGCTCGCGCAGGCGCTCACGCCGAAGACCGCGGCGGCGGAGCGCTCGATGACGCGCTGGATCCCCGCGTTCGTCGGCGGGGCGGTGCTGTTGAGCGGCGTGGGGCTGCGGGTGGCGGCGGGCCTCGACGCGAACACCCTGCGCGCGCAGGCGTCGATGCGCACGCTGTCGAACATGGAGATCGACGCCATCGCCTCGCGCGGGAGCACGCTGCAGACGCTCGGCTGGGCGGGCGTCGGGGTCGGAGCAGCCGCCATCGCGGCGTCGGTGCTCTGGGTCCTGTTGGACGTGCCACCCACGGCGCAGGTGGCCGTGCTTCCCACCCGGAACGGGCTCGAGGTCGGGCTCTCGCTGGAGCTGCCATGACTCGCGCCATCTTCTTCGTCTCTCTCCTCGGAGCCGCGGCTTGTGAGCCGTTCGATGACCTCGCACGCGACGCAAAGGACGCCGGCTCGGCTGCGGGTGGCTCGGCTGCAGGTGGCTCGGCTGCAGGTGGCTCGGCTGCAGGTGGCTCGGCTGCAGGTGGCTCG
>JACSRE010000279.1 GCA_014879945.1 Myxococcus sp. | reverse complement strand
CGGCGCCGCTGCTGTTGGGCGCGATGGTGCTCCTCGGCAGGCGACGCCGGGTGGGTCCTTCGGCACAGCGGTGAGGCTGAATCGAGGCTGCACACGATTTCTGCGGAACGACGTGACGGTCGAGCCCGCACGGCGTCACGCACCATCGAAACGGCCGACGACCCTTCGGCTCGGCACAGCGTGACGTCGAGTCCGCGCGGCGTCGCGCCAGCATCGAGACCGCCGACGATCCCTTCGGCACGCCCCAGCCTCGAACCGGCCGACGCTCCCTTCGGCACGGCGTGACGTCGAGTCCGCGCGGCGTCGCCCCAACACCGTCCTCGCGCCTTCGACGAGCCCCTCGCCAGATCGTGCGCCCGCAGACCGGGCGGCGTCGAACAAGAAGCGGTCGTCCCGCTCTGAGAGGCGCCCCGCGACCGCGCGTTCGGGTCGCCTCGTGCGGGCCGGCCGCGCTCACAACCCCGACGCCCGGTCCTCCGGCCCTCACCGAAGACGACCTCATCACCGTCGACCCCCGTGACCGCCTCGAAGCCGTCGCCTCACCGCCGCGCGTCTTGGTGACGCGCCGCCGCCGAAGAGCGCCACCCAGGCGACCCGCCTCAGCGCACGTAGCGCGTGGGGTCCGCCACGCCGGCGTCGGCGAAGCCCTTCTTCCGGAGGAGACAGCTGTCGCACCGGCCGCAGGCAGCGCCGTCAGCCGCTGGGTCGTAACAGCTGTGCGTCAACGCGTAGTCGACGCCCACCGAGAGCCCCGCGCGAATGATGCCGGCCTTCGTCATTCCCGACAGCGGCGCGTGAACCGTGAAGCGCGCGCCCTCGACGCCCGCCTTCGTGGCGACGTTGGCCAGGGCCTCGAACGCGCGAATGAACTCGGGCCGGCAGTCGGGGTACCCCGAGTAGTCCACCGCGTTGACGCCGATGTAGAGGTCGGTCGCGCCCACGACCTCGGCCAGCCCCAGCGCGAGCCCGAGGAAGACGGTGTTGCGCGCGGGGACGTAGGTGACGGGGATCTCGGCCTTCACCTGCGAGACGTCGTCGTGCTTGGGCACCTCGAGGGCGTCGGTCAACGCCGAGCCGCCGATGGCGCGCAGCTCGACCGACACCACCCGGTGGTCCTTCACGCCCATCGCCGTCGCGACCGCCCGGGCGCGCTCGAGCTCCACGTGGTGGCGCTGGCCGTACGCAATGGACAAGCACACCGGCTCGAAGCCATCGCGGCGCGCGAGGGCCAGGCAGGTCGTCGAGTCCAGGCCACCTGACAGCAACACCACCGCCTTCTTCGTCATCGCCGCTCTCCCACCAGGGTGTAGTTCACCACGCAGTCGTCGCACCCTGGCGCGCAGTCGGGCTCCGGGTCGCCGGCGTCCTGCAGCGAGACCGAGAACTCCAGCGCCCCGCAGGCGTAGAGCGCGTCGAAGCCCTCGTCGGTCTGCGCGGGGCCCGTGAGGCCGCCGTCGGGCCCGGGCGGAGCCGGCACGCCGCCGTCGAGGGCGTCGGCAGGGCAGCTGCGGCCGACGAGGTCGCTCTGGCTTCGGCTGAGCAGCGCGAACCGGATGCGCTCGGTCGCGATGGTGGGCCGGCACGCGCCGCACGATGGGAAGAGCCGACGCACGGCCGCCACGCTGTCGACGACCTGCCCGTCCCAGCCGGCGTCGCGCGGGTACCCCCCGCCCAGGGTGAGCCACGCCTGGCCGGTCGAGGACGCGCGCGTCACCGTCGCTGAGAACCGGAACGCGACGGGCGCCACGTCGACGAGCGGGCACGCGAGGCCGCCGTCGGCGCGCAGCTCGCCGACGCCGCCATCGGGGAGGCCAGCCACCGGCTCGGCGGCGATGGAGTACTCGCCCAGGCTCTCGTCCCCTGGCGGCGGCGGGAGCGGGGGGCACCCGGGGCCGACGAGGGCGAGCACCACCACGACCCAGCGCATCTCTAGAGCACCTGGAGCCGCTCGAGCGCCGCGTGCGCGACCGCCCGGAACGCGTCGCTGGCCTCGAGCACGGCGCCGACGTCGACCTTCCGCACGTCGCCGCCCCGCACCCGCTCATCGAGGAACGCCACCACCCGGCCGATGGCCAGCGACGACGGCACCGCGCGGAAGGCGCTGGCCGCGGCGTCAGCGAACCCCTCGACGTCGCCCGGCTCGCTCAACTGCCGGCTGCCGTCACCGAGCGCCGCCGCGAGCGCCACCAGCGCCGTCACCTCGGTCGGCCCGAAGACGGCCAACGCGCCCGCGCCCAGCACCAGCTTCGACTGGTCGACGAACATCGCGCCCACGCCGCCGCCGGTGTCGAGCGCCACCGAGACGGCCCCCAGCCCCAGCGCCTCGCAGGCGTCACTCAACACCTGGGCGAGCCGCGGCATGGTGTCGTCGTTCACCGGCACCGCCGTCGGCGGCAGCTCGCGCGGCGCCACCGCCGGCCCACGCGACACCCGGCCCACGGTGACCGCCGGCGCCGGGCCGGTGGTGGCCGTCAGCACCGCGCCGAAGCCATCGGCGACGCGGGCGTCTTCTTCTCGACCCAGCTGGCCCAGCGCCTCGGCGAGCAACGTCCACCCGTCGGCGTCGGCCACCTTCGCCTCGAGCAGCTTGGTCCACGCGCGCACGGCCAGGGCCGCCCCCTGCGAGGTGCGCGAGAGGCGCTCGGCGAGGCGGCGACGGGTCGAGAGGGCCAGCGTGCCCTCGTCGAGCAGCCGGGCGCCCAGCCGCACCGCGAACGGCACCAGCTCGACGTCGAGGTAGCCCAGGAGCACCGCCTCGAGCTCCGCGGGCGTGGTGGCCACCTTCTCGCGCAGCGACAGCGCCTCGCCCTTGAGCCCCAGCGCCTCGGCCAGCGCGGCGCGACGGGCCAGGCGCTCGGGCGTCTCCTCCAGGGTGGCGAGCACGCGCGCGGCGTCTTTGAGGCGCCCGAGCTGCTCGTACCCCTCGGCCAGCTCGACGCGGAACGGCGCCGCGGCCTCGTCGCCGGCGAGGGCGGTGAGGCGCTCCACCATGGGCACGAAGCGCTCGGCGTCGCCGCGCGCCAGCTCGACCAGCTCCCGCACCGCCGCCAGTTGCGAGGCGTCGTCCACCAGCGCGCGCTCGAACGCCACCCGCGCCGCCGTGCGGTCCTTCACCTTGTGGAGCAGCAGCTCTCCGCGCTCGACGTGCAGCACCGCGCGGGCCCGGGGGTCTTCCTCGAGCTGGGCCAGCTGCGCCAGGGCCTCGATGGCGCCGACCCACTGCTCGAGGCGTACGCGCAGCAAGGCGAGCTCGCGCAGCGCGGTGCGGCGGCGCTCGGGCACCTCTTCCGCCAGCGCCAGGAGCAGCCGCTCACGGCGCGCGTCGGACACCTTGCCGGCGTGCTGGAGCAGCCGCGAGAGCGCGGCGGGCGCGCGGGCCTCGAGCGCCGCGTCGAAGGCCAGGTCGAGTCGGTCGGCGTCGACCAGCGACGCCAGCGCCCCCGGCGAGTCGTGCCGTACGAAGAGCGAAAGCCACAGCGGCGCGGCGACGTCGAGCGCCTGCTGGCTCTCGGCGAGGGCCGCGTACTTCGCCAGCCCGCCCGCGTCGGCGCCCTCGAGCAGCACCTGCGCGCGCGCGTCGCGAACGTCGGTCGCGGCCAGGGCCCACCGCGCGGTCAGGGCCTGCGCCGGGGCGGCGGCGCGCAGCGCGAGCTCGAGCGCGCGGCCGGTGTTGCCAGACGTCATGGCGGGGCCGAACCCCACCGCCACGGCCTGGTCGGGAGCGCCCAGGCCGAGGTACCGCTCCGCCGCCGCGTCGGGCGTGAGCGCCCCGGGCGCCTCGGCCAGCAGCAGGTCGAGCGTCGCCACCGCCTGGCGCGTCTGGCCCGAGCGCTCGAAGACGTCGATGGCCTCGAGCCACGCCTGCGAGCGCGCGTCGCCTTCGGTCGCGCCGGCGAGCTCGAGCAGCGCGGGGCCCAGCACGTCGTCGCGCCTGGACTGGCGGTAGACGTCGACCAGCAGCGCGCGGGCCTCGGCCGACGGCCCCGCCGCGAGCGCGTCACGCAGCACCGCCTCGGCGCGCGCCCACTGCTGGGCCTTCACCAGCGAGCCTGCGGCGGCGAGCAGCCGGGCCAGCCGCGCGCCCGCCTGGAGGAGCTCGGCCTGGGCCACCTGCACCTCGGCGAGCGCGACCGGGTCGCCCTTCAGCTGCGCCAGCCGCGCCAGGTGCTCGAGCGCCTGGGTGTAGCCAGCCGCCGACGGCCCGGCGGCCCGCAGCCCGCTCAGCGCCTCGGTGGCGGCGTCGAGATCGCCCTGCTGCTCCAGGGCCAGGGCCAGCTCGAGCACCACGCCGGCGCGGGCCGTCTCGTCGAGGGGCGCCGCGGCCAGCGCCCGCAGCTGCGCGATGGCGGCGGGCACGTCGCCGCGGGCGCGGGCGTCGGAGAGCAGCAGGCGCAGCACGTCGGTGTTGGAGGGGTCGAGGCGCGCGGCCTCCTGTCGGAGTTCCAGCGCGCGCGCCGGCTCCCCCAGCTCATCCGCGGCGAGCTCGGCCGCGGCCAGCAGCGCCGAAGCAGCGCGCGTCCCACCGACGGCCTTGGCGAAGCGCTCGTGGAGCCCCAGCAGGTCGCCCAAGCGGCCCCGGGCGCGGTAGGCGCGGGCGCCGGCCTCGTAGAGCGCGGCGTCGGCGGGGTGCTCGGGCAGCAACGCGTCGAGCGCCTCGACGCCCTGCTCCGGCGCCTCGTGAAGCGAGAGCGCGCGGCGGTAGAGCACGGCGGCGTCGGCTCCGTCGGGCCGGCGGGCCAGGCGCAGCACGGTGCGGTACTGGCCGTCGACGTCGCCCAGGCGCCCGTAGGCCTCGTCGAGCGCCAGCAGCGCCTGCCGGCCGCGGTCGCCGTCGGCGTCGAGGGCGTGCGCCGACTCGAACGCGTCGACCGCGTCGCGCCAGGCCGAGGCCTCGACCGCCGCCTGGCCGAGGCGCAGCCACAGCTTGAGGCGGGTGGAGCCCGAGAGGCCGTCGCCGCCCAGCTGCACCAGCTTGCGGTCGTACGGCTGGGCCGCGCGCGCGCCGCCGCCTTCGAAGGCCAGCTCGCCGCGGCGCTCGAGGGCGGTGCCGTCGTCGGCGACGAGCGCGAGGTAGTCGTCCCACGCGGCGGCGGCCAGGAGCGTCTCGCGGGCGGCGTCGAGCGTCTCGGCGCGGCGCTTGAGCAGCAGCGAGGCCTCGCCGGGCACCGCCCGCGCGCGCGCGGCCATCAGCTCGGCGAGGCGCCGCGGCTCGTCGGCGGCCTGGGCCAGCAGCGACTGGAAGGCGTCGTGGTTCTGCGGCGCCGCCTCGAAGGCCTGGGTCTCGCAGAGCTGCGCGCGCTCGGTGGCGCCAGCGCGGCGGAAGGCGGCGGCGGCCTCGAGCCAGCGGCCCGCGGCGAGGTCGCCGTGCTCGCGCTCGGCGCGGCGGCTGAGCAGCTGGGCCAGCGCCTGCTCGTCGCCCGAGGCCGAGAGGTACTCGCGGTGCCGGTCGAAGCTCTGGTGGAAGGGGTCCTTCTCGAGCAGCAGCGCGTCGAAGTCGGCGGCGTCCTGCTGGCGGCCGAGCGCGAAGAGCTGATCGGCCACCTGCGCCGTGAGCGACTCGTCATCGGGGCTCGACGCGCGCGCCGCCAGCAGCGCCGCCGCGGCCTCGTGGGGCCGGCCCGCGCGGTCCTTGTAGAGGGCCGCGGCCTTGAGCAGCTGCTCGGCGCGCCTGGGCCCGTGCGTCTCGCGCGCGGCGGCCTCTTCGTAGAACGCGGCCACGTCGGAGACGCGGTCTTGCCGCTCGTAGAGCCCCAGGAGCATCGCCTCGGCGTCGGCCATGCCGGGGACGAGCGAGAGGGCCTGCTTGAGCGCCGCCTCGGCCTGGTCGGGCGCGAGCATCGGCGCGGTCGCGACGTCCTGCGGAGCGCCCACCGCCAGCAGGCCGAGGTGGAGCCGCGCGAGGGTGACGAAGACGCGGGCCTTCGGCGCGGGCTCCAGCGACGACAGGGTGCGCTCGAGCCAGTCGAGCTCGCTCTCGCGGTCGCTGCGGCGGCGCGCGAGGTCGATGGCCATCTGGGCCACCTCGGGTGAGGGCGCCAGGCGCCAGGCGCGCTCGAGGGCCTCGTTGGCGCCGTCGAGGTCGAGCTTCGAGTCGCGCAGGAGCTCGGCGCGCCGCACCATCACCTTCGCGGCCTCGTCGACCTGGCCCTCGTCTTCACAGACGTCGGCCATGGCGGCCAGCGAGCGCAGGGCGTCGTCGATGCGGCCCAGGCCCTCGGCGAGCTTCGCCTCTTCGTTCCACGCGGCGAGCGCGGCGGCGGCGTTGCCGCGGGTGAGCTCGAGCTGGGCGACCTGCACCAGCTCGCCCATCAGCTCGGCGGGCCGGTTGGCCTCGCGGAGCATGGTGACGGCCTCGGCGCGCACCGAGAGGGGCTCGTCGTGCACCTCGGCGGCGCGGCGGTACAGGCGCAGCGCGGTCTCGAGGTCCTGGAGCGAGGCGCGGGCCTCGCGCGCCAGCAGCACCAGGCGCTCGGCGGTGCGCGGCGTGGGAGAGAGCTGCTCGAGGTGACGAGCGCGCAGCTCGATGGCGGCGCCGCGCTCACCGCGGGCCGCGAAGATGCCGGCGAGGCGCTCGACGGCCTGGGTCAACAGCGGGCGCTCCTGCACCAGCTTCTTGAGGGTGGCCTCGGCGACCGCCGCGTCGCCCAGCTGCTCGGCGAGATCGGCCAGGCGCAGCATGACGCGCTCGGCGTCGTCGGGGCGGTCGTCGAAGGACAACGAGGCCGCGAGCGCCTCGTGGAGCGGGAGCGCCTCTTTGAGGGCGCCGCGCAGGTAGAGCCCGTGGGCCAGCCGCTCGAGGTCGGCGCCGGTGGCGGGGCTCGCCTCGTGGGCGCGGCGCAGCAGCTTGAGCGCGCCTTCGTCGTCGGAGGCGCGGGTGGCGAGGGCGGCGGCGGCGCGCAGCGTCACGGCCGACGCGGGCGCGGGCTCGAGCGCGGCGGCGGCCTCGAGCAGCGCGGTGGCCTCGATGAAGAGGCCCTGGGCCTCGAGCAGGCCGGCGAGGCGGTGGCGCGCCGGCGCGTCGGTCTCGTCGAGCGCGACGAGGCGGCGCAGGGCGGCTTCGCCGGGCCCCGGCTGGTCGAGCTGGTCGAGGTAGAGGGTGGCGAGCTCGGCGAAGAGCGGCGCGGCCTGGGCTTTGGGGGTGTGGGCGGCCTCTTCGGCCAGCACCTCGGCCAGGCCCTCCCAGTCGGCGAGGCTGCGGAGGTTTCGCTTGAGGCCCTGGAGCGCCTCGGGGTGACGCGGCGCCAGCTCGAGCGCCGACGACCAGGCGCTGACGGCCTCTTCGGCGGCGCCGCGGCCCTCGAGGAGCCCGGCGCGCTGCACCAGCGCCTCGACCCGCCGGGCGGCCTGCCCCTGCTTCGAGGCCTCGAGGAGCGCCTCTTCGGCGCGCCGGGGGGCGCTGTCCTTCGCGGCCTGGGCCAACCCGAACCAGGCCTCGAAGCGCTCGGCGCCGGCCAGCGGCAGCGTCACCAGCAGCTCGAAGGCCTCGACCGCCTTCGCGGCGTCGCCGGCGCCGAGGCGGGAGCGCGCGATGGCGCCCACGCGGTTGCCGGCGTCGGTGAGCGCCTCGGCGTCTCCGGCGGCCGCGCCCACGACGAGCCGCCACGCGCCGAGCTCGGCGGCCTCATCGAGCGACTGGCGGCACAGCTCGGCGAGGCCGCGCAGCAGGGGCAGCGGGCGGGAGGCGGTCTGCGAGGCGTCGAGCAGATCGGCGCGCGCGGCGAGGAGGTCGCCAGTGAGGCGGTGGAGCTCGCTGCGGCGGCCCAGCAGCTCGGCGCGGGCGTCACCCTTCGCGCTCACCACCAGGCGCCCGAGCAGGTCGAGGCGCTCGGCGGCGGTGGCGTCGTCGGCCGGCAGCAGGCTCAGCAGCCGGCCCGCGGCCCACTCGTCGTCGGGCACGTCGGCGAGGATGCTGCGCAGCGTGTCCATGGCCGCCTGGGTGCGGCCGAGCGACAGGGCCCCTTCGGCGTACTCCCGACGCGCCGAGGTGCGGCCGCTGCCCTCGAGGCGGGGCCACAGCTCGGAGAGCAGGTCGACGAGGGGCTCGAGCGCGCCGGCGCGCCGGTGCAGCTTCACCAGCTCGAGCTGGGCGTCGAGGTCGTCGGGCCGCTGGGCGACGTACTTCGACAGCAGCCGGCGGGCGGCGTCGCCCTGCCCCGACTTGAGCGCGGCGAAGGCGGCCTTGCGGGTGAGCGCGACCCGGTCGAGCGAGAGCGCGGCGACGTCGGCGTCGCTCTCGTCGGCGGCCAGCACCACCTCGAGGTCGGCCATGGCCTCGCGGGGGTTGACGGTCTCGGCCAGCTCGGCGCGGCGCAAGCGGGCGGGCACGAACGAGGGGTCGCTCTCGAGCGCCTGGGCCAGCAGCGGGCCTTCGCGCGGGGTGTCTTTGACGAGCGCCGACGCGCGGAAGGTGAAGCGCGCCGCCTCGCGCGGCTCCTTCGCCACCTGCGCGCGACGGGTGAAGAGCCGCGAGGCCTCGGCGGTACCGCCGCGCTCCAGCTCGAGCTTCGCCATGGCCTCCAGCACCTCGCGCGCGCTCTCTCCCGTGGGCGAGGCGTCGAGGGCCGAGGTGAGGCGCAGCATCGCGCCGGTGGCGTCGCCGGCCTCGAGCTGGGTCTGGGCGGCCTTGAAGAAGAGCGGCGCGGCGTCGTGCGCGCGACCGGCCTGCAGCAGCGCCTGGGCGCGCGAGGCCCAGAGGTCGGTCAGCTCGCGGGTGAAGCGGCCCTCGACATAGAGCGCCTCGAGGCGGCCCGAGAGCTCGTCGTCGAGCCGCCGCAGCGGGAAGGCCATCGCGTAGTTCTCGCGCGCGGCGTCCTTGTCGCCGAGCAGCTCGCAGGCCCGGCCCAGGCGCGCGCGCACCTCGGCGAGCTTCTCGGGGGGCGCGTGCTTGGGCAGCAGGGCGAGCGTGTCTTCGAGCGCTCGGCGGGCGTTGGGGGCGCGCTCGAGGCGCAGGCAGAGGTTGGCCAGCTCCAGCAGCGCGTTCGGGTCGGGGTGCAGGCGCGCGGCCTTCTCGAGGGCCACCAGCGCTTCCCCGGCGCGCCCGAGGCGAACGTCGAGCACCTGGCCGAGCTCACGCAGGGCGGCGGCGGCGAGGCGCTTGTCGCCGGCCGCTTCCGACGCCTTCGCGCGCTGCTCGAGGGCCCAGGCCAGGCCCGCCATGTCGCTGCGGCGGCGCTCGAGGGCGGCGAGCTCGCCCAGCACCGGGAGGTCTTCTGGCTCGACGCGCAGCACCTCGCGGTAGGCGTGCACGGCGAGGTCGAGGTCGAACGAGAGGTCGCGCGCGGCCACGGCGAGGCGGCGGTAGTAGCGCACGCGCTCCTTCGGCTCGGGGGTCAGCTCGGCGAGCGCGCGCAGGGCCCGGCAGAGCTGGCCACCGTCGCGGCGGCTCTCGGCGAGCGACAACATGCCCTCGAGGGCGAGGCGGTTCTTCGGGTCGGCCTCGAGCGCCTGCGAGAGCAGCCGCTCGGCGCGCTCGGGTTGCCCCAGGCGGCCGCGGTAGAGCTCTCCGGCCTCGGCCCACAGCGCGGCCCGGCGGAGCGGATCGTCGATGACGGCGGCGGCCTTCTCGCAGGCGTCGGCCAGCTCCACGGCCTTGCCCGAGGCGCGGAAGTACGGGAGCAGCTCGTCGAGCGCCGCAGCGTCGGTCGGGTCGAGGGCGAGGGCGGCCTCGAGGTGGTCGCGGGCGCGGGCCGGCTCTCCCAGCTTCGACTTGAGCAGCCGGGCCAGCGCGTGGTGCGACTGGTGCGCCGCGACGCGCAGGGCCTGGGCCGCGGGCGAGGGGCCGGCGAGCTCGATGGCCTGCTGGTAGCCCGACACCGCCTCTTGCACCTTGCCCAGCGACTCCGACACCCGGGCGGCCAGGTAGAGCGGCTCGGCGTCGCCCGGCAGCAGCGACGCGGCCTCGCGGTACCGCAGGAGGGCGTTCTCGGGCTGTTTGAGGCCCGTCTCCCACACCCGGCCGGCGAGCACGTTGGCGCGGCCGATGCGGTCGACCTCGTGGCGGCCCAGCGCCACCTCACGCAGGCGGTCGAGGGCCTTGATGGCGCGCAGGTGCTCGCCGGAGCGGAAGCAGAGCTCGCCGAGCTGGAGCAGCGCCTCGGGGTGATCCGGCGTCAGCCGCAGCGCCGCTTCGCAGTGCAGCCGCGCGCCGGCGATGTCGTCTTCGGTCTCGGCGCACAACCGCGCGAGCTGCACGTGGGCGTCGGCGGCCTCGGCGGGCTCGCGGGCCAGGGCGGCCAGGCGCCGGTAGGCGCGAATGGCGCCGGCGCGGTCCTTCGCCTGGTCGGAGGCGCGGGCCAGCGCCTTGAGCGACGGCAGGTGGTCGGGCTTGAGGCCCAACATCTCGTGCAGCGCGCGCACTGCCATCTGCGGCGCGGCGTCGCGGGAGGAGCGGGCGGCGGCCTCGGCGGCGAAGAAGGCGCCGGCCTCTTCCTGGTGTTTGCGGGCGTGGTTGCAGAGGGCGAGGAAGCGCTCCGAGGCGCGGGCGAACTCGCCCCGCTTCTCACGCACCACGGCCTCGGCCCACATGGCGGTGGCGCTCTTGTCGCGGCGGCGGGCCAGCGACGCGGCGATGTCGAGGGCCAGCTCGTGGGCCTGCGGGTCGGCCACCAGCAACGTCAGCAGCCGCTCGACGGCGAACGGGTGCGCCTCGTTGGCGTCACCCAGGCGCAGGTAGGCCTGCCGCGCCTCGGCGAGCTTGCCCTGCGCGACCAGCTCCTCGGCGTCGGCGAAGGCGCGGGCCCCCTCGAGCGTCAGCAGCAGCTCTTCATCGAAGGCCGCCGGTGGCGGCAGGCCGCCCGACGAGAAGCGAAGCCGCAGGCCCTTCGACGAGACGATGGCCTCGGACAGGCGCGCCTGATCGAGCGCGGGCATCTTGTAGCCCCGGCCCACGGCGGCGCGCTCCACCAGCATGGGGAGGATGCGGGTGGCGAAGCCGTTGGCGCCGCGGCGCTCGACGTCAGGCAGCAGCGAGAGCGACTTGATGGCCTCGCTCACCAGCGCCGGCACCCTCGCGGCGGCGGTGGTGCTGAACGAGTAGAAGCGCACGTCGTAGAAGTAGACGGCGAGCTGATCGCCATCACCGTCGAACGCGACCTTGAAGGTGAGCGGGGCGCGCTCGGGCCCGCGCAGGCGCGCCTGCACCTCGAGCGAGCCGGGCCGGAAGTGCAGCTTCACGTCGTCGAGCTCGGGCAGCTTGCCGGCGACCGACTGCACGGCGCGCTGAATGACGTCGGCGCTCACCGAGAGCTCGAGCAGGCCGAAGTCGAGCTTCTTCTTCTGGTACTTCGCCGCCCCGCCGCTGACGTTCATCGGGAAGGTGACGTCGGGGATCGACAAGGCGAAGTCGACGAGCTCCACGCCGGGCGCCAGCGCCATCGCGGGGAAGCCCACGTAGGCGCGTCGATCGAGCAGCCGCAGCTCGGGGCCGGGCGTTCGGGCGTTCGCAGATGTGGTGTCTCGCTCAGCCATTCGGAAAGTGCGGCGGCAAGCTACCATCGGGACCGTAAGCACGGAATTTTTCGCGGCTTTCAGAACGCGAGAACGAGACTGGCGTCTCTTCGCGCGCCCGCCGAGGCGCAGACGGCCGTTGGTAACTCCCCGTCCCGACGAGGTCCGCGCCGCTGGCACAGCCACTGCTCAGCAGCCCCAGCACACTCGCAGGACCTTTCAAGGGGCACACGATGCGGATCAGCAGGACGGGCGTGGGGGCGGTGCAGGCGGCAGAGACGGTGTCGACGCGGCGGGTGATTCGGGAGCAGCCGCTGCGCCAAGGCAACACGGTGAGCCGCTTCGCGGCCTCGACCTTCGACGTGCCGGACTCGCGGGCGGGCACGGTGCGCTCGTCACGACAGGCGCTGGTGACCGACGAGCTCCCGGTGAAGCAGGGCCAGACGAACGCGTGCGGGCCGCTCTCGTTGTGGCTGGCGCTGGGGCAGTTCGGGCGCGCGACGCAGACCTGGGAGCAGCTCGACGCCGACGTGCGGCCGTGGGGCCTGGGCTCGTCACCGGGCGTGCTGGCCGAGGCGGCGCGGGAGCGGGGCCTGCAGGCGCAGGTCTACAACCACGGCTCCTTCTTCGACCTCGAGCGCGAGACGCAGGCCGGCCGCGCGGTGTTGGTGATGACCGACGTCGGTGGGTACGACCGGCCCAACGGCGACATGCAGCCGGGCAGCCGGGGTGACTTCGAGTCGCACTGGATGCGGGTGACGCGCGCCTGGGAGGACTCGCTGGGCCGGCGCTGGGTCGAGTACGAGAACCCGTGGGGCGCGCGCGAGGTGCTGCGCTTCGAGCAGTTCGACCTGCTGTGGAGAGACCAGCGCCTGGGCGGCCTTCCCACCGGGTACGACCGCGCCTACGTGCTGATCGATCGCGCGAAGGCCAGGCCGCTGCCCACCACCACCGCCGACGACGTGCAGGCGGTGATGGCGATGACCGACGGCGCGCAGACCTTCGCGCGCGGCTTCGACGCGCTGGTGTCGGGGCACCTCGGCAAGGGCCTCGCGCGGCTGGCGGGCGGCCTGGTGACGACGCTGCTGG